>VGZG01000182.1 GCA_016872675.1 Planctomycetota bacterium | reverse complement strand
GGCCATTTCGGCGACGCCGCGGTGGCGGGCGGCAGCGGCCTGCCGCCGGCGTTGTCGCCGTGCGGATTGCCGCTGCTCGGCGGCGAGTTCAGCGTCGACGTCGGCAACACGCGGCGTTCCGCGGACGGCAGCCCCGAGGCGACCTGCGCCGTCCTGCTGCTTGCCGACGCGTGCCTCGATCAGGCCGATGTGGCGCTGCCGCTGATCGACGCTCAGGGGATCGTCTTCGACTTCTCCGCCGGCGCGGCGCTGCATCGTTTCACCGACACGATCGCCGGCGACCCGTTGCTGGTCGGCGTGCAGTTGTTCCTGCAGGTGGCGGTGATCGATCCGGCGGCTGCGCGCCAACTCGCCATCTCACAGGTGCTCGCGCTGACGCTGGGGGTCGACGGCGCCGCCTGGTAGCGCCGGCGGCCGGTCGTCCTCAGGGACGTTGCAGCGCCGCACGCACCGCCGGGGCGATCAGCTCGGCAGCGAAGGCGCAGCCCTTCGCGTTGTAGTGCGTGTCGACCGGGTCGAGCGAGAGCCAGACCTTCTCGAACCCCTTGCCCTTCAGCTTGTCGCGCATCCCGGCCAGCAGATCGACGCACGGCCAGCCGCGCTCGGCCGCCAGCGCCAGCACGGCGGCGTGGTCCTGCGCCGACTCGTGCGCCGGATCGAGCAGCTCGCGCGTGGACGGCATCTCGGGGACCGCCGCCAGCACCAGCGGAATCCGGCGCGCGGCGCACGCCGCGGCGATGGCGTCGAGGCGGGTCACGGTGACCGGCCAGTGTCGCGGGCCGCGCGAGTCGTATTCGCCGCGCTCGCCGCGTCGCGTCGCGTCGGCCTTCGCCACCAGGGCGTAGAGGAAGCTGCGCGCGAGCAGCGGCTTCCACCGATGCGGCAGCGGCAGCTCGTCGTGGTAGAGCGTCGCGATCGCCGGCGCCCAGGTCAGCGGCGCGGGCAGCTTGTCGTTGGCGAAGTAGAGCAGCACCACGACGTCGGGCTCGAGCGCGAAGCCGACGCGCTCAAGCAGCAGCCGCTCCTGCTCGGTCTGGTAGGCCGGCACCCCGCCGTTCACGACCTCGACCGCGGCGTCGCCGGCGGCGGCCAGCGCGCGCTCGAGCTGCGCCGGGATCGCGGCGTCCTCGGTGAGTCCGAGTCCGAAGGCGTAGCTGTCGCCCAGCAGCAGGACGCGCCGCGCGCCGGCCGGTTTAGGCGTCGCGACCGCGGGTCCGCGCAGTCCGTGCGCGTTGACGCGATAGTCGACGCCGCCGATGGTCGCGCGGAAGCCCGGCGCGAGGCGGAAGCGCAACGCTTCGTCCGCCACCTCGTAGAGGCCCGCCCGCGCCAATCCCCAGTAGGGCGCGCCGGCCGCGGCCTGCTCCGCGATGCGCGCGTAGCGCGGATCGCCGACCAGCTGGATCGTCGTCTCGACCAGCAGCGGCACGCCAAACGTGGCGGCCAGCGCCAGCAGCAGCCGGCGTCGCCAGCGCGGCCGGCCGCTCAACGGCCGCCCTCCGTCGGCAG
>VGZG01000181.1 GCA_016872675.1 Planctomycetota bacterium | reverse complement strand
CACCCGCAACTCGATCGCCCGGCGGTCGTGGTCGTGCAGCGTGATCCGCGTGCCATTGCCGGCGCATTCGTTGCCGCCCGGCAGCCGCAGCACGCAGTCGACCCCCGCCTCGAGCCACCACTCGGCGTAGCGCGCGAACTGGTCGATCGCGAACTGGCGCGGCCGCGTGCCGACGGCGTCGAGCGCGCGCCAGACCGCGCGGCCGTCGAAGCGGGCGCGAACGCCGTCGCCGTCGGAGTACAACGCGCAGGCGCGACCGCCGTCGAGGCGCACTTCGTCCCCCGGCCCGAGCACGGCTCGCGAATCCCACCAGGCAAGGTCCCGGCGCACGCCATCGGCCCGGACGACCTGAACCGAGTCGGCGATCCGCCGCACGGCGCTTGCGGCCGCTGGCGGCGTGGCCGTCGTCGGCTCCTCTGGCAGGTCCGTCGTCGGCGCGATCAGGCCGCCGGCTGAGCGCTCGGCCAGCAGCCGCTCGAGCAGTTCCTCGAGCGCGCGCGAGCCGCCGGCCGGCTGGTCGTCGGCCGCCGGTGGCGGCGTCGGCGTCTGTGTCGGTGTCGGTGGCGGCGTCGGTGTCGGCGTCGCAGTCGCGGGGTCCTGTGCGGCGTCCGGCGTCGCGGCAGAGAGCGCTGCCGACGACGCCGACGACGCCGACGACGCCGACGACGCCGACGACGGCGCAAGCGCAAGCAGCACGATGGCCAACCAGACGTTCATCGGAATCCTCGGCAGCCGCAGCGCGGCACCCGCCACGAGCAGCGCTTGGACGCGGCTCCGGCCAGCCTATCGGCTGCCGCTCCGCGCTCGCCCAAGCGCCCGCCCGGGAGCGCCCCTCCCGGCCGTCTCCCCCGCCGGCAGGCGTTCACGGCAGGAAGTGGGTCTCGACGTACTTGGTGTCCATCTGCGCCTTGCGGAACGCCTCGCTGCGCAGGATCTCCTTGTGAATCGGGATGGTCGTCTTCACCCCCTCCACCACGAACTCGTCGAGTGCCCGCAGCATGGTCTGGATCGCCTCGTCGCGCGTCTCGCCGCGCACGATCAGCTTGGCGATCATCGAGTCGTAGTAGGGCGGGATGCGGTAGCCGGCGTGCGCATGGGTGTCGAGGCGGACGTTGCGGCCGCCCGGCGGGATCCAGGTCGTGATCAGTCCGGGTGACGGCTTGAAGTTCTGCGCCGGATCCTCGGCGTTGATGCGGCACTCGATCGCATGGCCGCTGAGCCGGATCTCCTCCTGTTTCCACGGCAGGCGCTCGCCGGCAGCGACGCGCAGCTGCGCCTCGATCAGGTCGATGCCGGTGATCTCCTCGGTCACCGGGTGCTCGACCTGGATGCGCGCGTTCACCTCCATGAAGTAGAAGCGGTCATCCTGGTCGAGCAGGAACTCGATCGTCCCGGCGTTCCAGTACCCCGCCTGCTTGCACAGCGCGCGCGCGGCGGCGCCCATCTGCTCGCGGATCTCCGGCGAGACCACCGGCGAGGGCGCCTCCTCGATCAGCTTCTGGTGGCGCCGCTGCG
>VGZG01000180.1 GCA_016872675.1 Planctomycetota bacterium | reverse complement strand
GCAGGCGGCGAGAGCGAGGACGAGGGGGAGCGCGAAGGTCGCGAGGGGGACGAGCTTCATGGCGCGGCGAAGGTAGCGGCGCGGGTGGGGGCGGGGAAGCGTGCGGGCCTGTAGCGACGCCGGACCCGCCGCCTCAGCCCACCCGCTCCAAGCATGCCAGCGCTTCCACGTGGCACGTCTGCGGGAACATGTCCAACGGCACCACCGCGCGCACGGCGAAGCCGGCGTCGCGCAGCAGCGGCAGGTCGCGCTGCAGCGCCTGCGGTTCGCACGACACGTAGGCGATGCGTCGCGGCCGCAGCAGCCGCAACTCGTCGATGACCTCGGGCGTCAGCCCGCTGCGCGGCGGGTCGAGGGCGACGAGCGCGGGCTTGGGCAGTTCGCCGCGGCGGCAGGCCGACAGCCAGCCGGCGACGTCGCCGCAGCGGAAGGTCGTGTTGGCGAGGCCGTTCTGCTGCGCCGAGGCGCGCGCGTCGTCGATGGCCGCGCCGTGCAGTTCGATGCCGACCGCGTGGCGCGCGCGCTTGGCGAGCGGCAGCGTCAGCAGGCCGACGCCGCAGTACAGGTCGGCGACGTCGTCGTCGCGCTGCGGCTGCAGGAATCCCAGCACCGCGGCGACCAGTTGCTCGGCCATGCGCGGCGACGTCTGGAAGAACGACGTCGGCGCGATGCGGTAGGTGATGCCGCCGAGCGTCTCGTGCACGAACGGCCGGCCGCTGACGAGCCGCGTGTGCGGGCCGAGCAGCCGCGCGGGTTCGCCGTCGTTGTGGTTGACGCTGACCGACGACGCGCCGGCGCGGTGCATGTCGTCGAGCAGGTCGTCGAGGCCGGGGATCGCCGGCTGCGTCGCCACCAGCACCACGTGCGCGTCGCCGTTGGTCGTCGCGCGCACCAGCACGCTGCGCAGCAGTTCCTTGGGCGCGAACCACGGATCCCACGCGCGGTGCGGCAGGTTGCGCAGCATCGCGATCACGTCCTGCGCCAGGTCCCACGCCAGCGCGTCGCTCGCCGGGCACTCGTCGACCTGCACCAGCTCCGGGCTGCGCGCGCGATGCAAGCCGCCGACCAGCCGCCCGCGCGCGTCGTGCATAAAGTGCAGCGCCACCTTGTGCCGTTCGCCGTACGGACTCGCCGCCGCGACCGTCGGCCCGACCTGCACCGCGCCAGCGCCGAGCGCCCAGTCCATGCCCTTCTGCAGCCGTTCCTGTTTGCTGCGCAGCTGCGCGTCGTAACGCTGGTGCTGCCGGTGGCAGCCCCCGCAGGCGAGGAAGTGCGGACAGCGCGCCTCGACCCGCTCCGGACTCGCCCGCTGCACCGACACCAACTCGCCGCGCCCGAACTTGCGCGCCGCGGAGGTGACGTCGAACGTCGCTTCCTCGCCCGGCAGCACGCCCGGCACGAACACGATGTAGTCGTCGACCTTGGCGATGCCGTCCGGCCCATCGCCCAGCCCGGTGACCGGCGCGGTCACGCGATCGCCGCGGGCGATCGGGGAGGGCGAAGGGCGGTGGGGGGGCATGGGGGCGGGGGAGCGTAGCGGGGCCAAGTCGAAAGC
>VGZG01000179.1 GCA_016872675.1 Planctomycetota bacterium | reverse complement strand
GGCCAGCGCGTCGACGTCGCCGGGCGCGGCCGCGAGGCCAGTGGCGCCGTCGCGCACCGCCTCCGCGAGGCCGCCGACGGCAAACGCGGCGACCGGACAACCGAGCGCCATCGCCTCCAACGCCGCGTACGACTGCGTCTCGTAGCGCGACGGCACGATCACCACGCCGGCGCGCCGGCGCAGCGCCGCGAGTTCCGCGTTGGGCAGCACGCCGAGGTAGTCGACGCGCTCGCGCACCGTCGCCGGCAGTTCGGCGGCGACGTGCTCGGCGAAGCGACGCGGGCGACCGTCGGGCCCTGGCACGCCGCGGTCGTGGCCGACGTACCACAGGCGAACCTGCGGTCGCCGCGCCAGCACCCGTGCGAACGCCGCCAGCGCGAAGTCGCCGCCCTTCACGGGCTCGAAGCGGCCGACGTAGAGCAGGCGATTGGGATCGGCGCCGGCCGGCGACCATGTCGGCCCCGCCGGCATCGGCATGGGATTGGGCACCCGTCGGGCCAGATGCGGGCGCAGCTGGTAGCGGGCAAGCGTCAGGTCGAGCGTGACCTGCGACGGCGCCAGCACCGCCGCCGCTGCCGCGAGCCCGACGCCTTCGCGCGCCACCCGCAGCGCGTGTGCCGCGTCGGCGGCATCGGCCTCGGGCGCGAGCAGGAAAGCCGGGCCGTGCAGCTTCACCACCACCGGCACGCCAGCCGCGGCGGCGACCTCGGCGGCGAAGCCGAAGGACTCCTCGACCTCGAGCACGTCGAGCCGATGGCGGCGCACGGCCGCGGCGGCGCACCGCGCGATGATCGCGGCGTCGTCGACCAAGTTGGGGCGCGTCCGGCCAAGGCGTTTGCGCAGCCAACGCCCGGCGCGGAACGCCAAGCTGGGCGCGATCGGCGCAACGGCGCCGGGAGCGTCCGGCAGGATCCACTCCCGCGGCGACAGCACCACAACCTCGTGGCCCTGGGCGCGCAGCGCGTCGCGCAGGATCTCGACGTACGCAGCTATGCCGTTGGCGACGGCGCGCGCTGGCCAACCCGGCGAGAACAGGCCAATCCTCATGCGTGGCTGCTGCGCGCGTTCTGCGCCATGGCGTCGATCCTAGCCTGTCACCGCCGAACCGCCATGCGCCGCGCCGCCGCCGCTACGGCATGAGACCGCGGGCGACGACGGACTCGAGCACGAGCGGCGCGAGCGGCACGATCGCGAACGTCGGCGCCGCCTTGGGGTCGAGCGGCCGGCGATCGCTGCTGCACAGCGGCGCGCCGTCGAACGCCACGCTGACGAGCGCCGTCGTGCGCTGCGCGTTGGGCACGACGTTGATCGTGACGCCGTGCACGGCGCCCGGCACCGCGAGGGCCGCGGGCGCGTCGGTGGCGAGGGCGCGCACGACCGCGTCGGCGACGTTGTCGTCGCGGGCCGGATCGCCGCGCACGACGCGCGCGCGCGCGGCGCCGGCGCCATCGAGGCACACCGCGACTCCGACGCCGCGCACGACGAACACCCATGCGCGCAAGCCGGCTGTTGCGTCCGGCAGGCGCACGGCGAACTCCACCTCCAGATCGCCGACGGCCGGCTCGAACCCCATCGTCGCGCGCAGCGCCGCGGCGTCG
>VGZG01000178.1 GCA_016872675.1 Planctomycetota bacterium | reverse complement strand
GTTCCTCTTCGGCGGCGTCGCCTGGGTGGTGTCCAGGGTGGCGGTCGGCGGCGGCCTGCGCGGCGTGATCGCGCCGCTGGTCGACGCACCGGTGATCCGGGTCGTGCTGTTCCCGGTGGCGGCGTGCGTCGACTTCGTCTTCGCCTCGACTCCGACGGCGCTCGGGTTGGCATTGGCCCGCCTGCTCGCCGCGGCCGGCGTGACGCTCTGGGTCCTGCTGGCGCTGAAGGTCGACTTCCTCGAGGACTCGGTGGCCACCACCGCCCGCCTGGCGCGCGCGATGGCGCTGCGCCGGGGCGGGAGCGTCGCGATGGAGGAGGCGGCGTCGGGCGTGACGCCGCGCCGCCGACTGTCGTTGCCGCCCGTTCCGCTGCTGTTCCGCGGCGCGGGAGCGCTGGTCTGGAAGAACGCGCTGGTGATGGCGCGCTCGTGGCAGACCACGGTGCCCGGCATCCTGATCGGGTTGCTGGTCGTCGTCCCCGGCATCTGGGCGGCGATGAAACAGGAGGCCTCGCTGAACGTCGCCATGGCGTCGCTGATCCCGGCGACGATCTTCTGGTCGAACGCGCTGGCCTTCGACCTGCGCCGCGACTTCGACCGGCTCGACGAACTGCGCGCGCTGCCATTCCGGCCGTCGGCGCTGGTGCTGGCCGAGCTCCTGCTGCCGTGGCTGTTCGGCGTGCTGCTGCAGGAGACGCTGCTGCTGGCGATCGTGCTCGCGCGTCCGGTCGACCGTGAACTCCTCGTCGGCGCGGTCGCGGCGATGCCGCTGCTGATGTTCACCGCGCTGGTGATCGACAACCTCGCGCTGTTCCTGTTCGCGCCGAAGGGCGTCGGCGCGGGGCGAGGCGGCGTCGCTCCCGGCCAGGCGCTGCGGCCGATCGCGTGGCTCGCGTCGGTGGCGCCGGGGGCCGTGGCGTGGTTCCTCCTCGTGCGGGCGGGCGCGCCGCCGGTCGCGGCGATCGCCGTCGGCGTCGCGATCGACCTCGTGATCGCGCTGCTGCTCTTCTTCCTGCTGGTGCGGCTGTACGAGGCGCGCGCGTCCGCGGCGAACTGAGCAGCGCCGCGTTCAGCGACCGCGCACGATCACCTCGTGGCGTCCGGCGGGCACCACGATCCCGCAGGCGTGGCCGAAGACCGGCTCGATGCGGATCGGTGCGCCGTCGAGCTCGGCGCGGAAGTGGTCGCAGCCGCGCCGCATCGTGCCGAGGATGAAGCGCAGCGGATCGACCGGGCCGAGCCAGGTCACGCCGACCACCAGCAGCGCCGGCCGCGGCACGTCGACCGTCGCCACCAGCTGGAGATCGAACGCCGACGGTCGCCGCCGCTCGCCGGGCGCGGCCGCCAGCGGCTCGATGCGCCAGTCGAGTCGGTCGGTCGGCAATGGCGCGACCAATCCTGCGAGCGGTCGCTCGATCAGCGCCGTCGCCAGCGGATCGGCCAGCTCGCGCGTGCGCGCGACGGCGGCGGTCTCGAGGAGGAAGGGCGCCAGCGTCGCGTGCGGTGCGGCCGGGGCCGCCAGCAGATCGAAACCGCCGGCGAGGAAGACCGCCGGCAGCTCGCGACGCTCGCCGAGCGGGGCGGCGGGCGGCCGCTCGACCAGC
>VGZG01000177.1 GCA_016872675.1 Planctomycetota bacterium | reverse complement strand
GTGACCTCTTGCACGCGTGACGTGCTGCAGACGACCGTCCGCGAGGTCGCGGCGATCGGCCGTGATGCCTGGCGGCTCACGGTCGCGCTGCCGGCGCCGCTCGCGACTCCGCTTGCGGGCGGCCACTTCTTCATGCTGCGGACGGCGGGAGCCGACTTCCCGTTCCTCAATCGGCCCTTCAGCGCCCACGCCGCCGGTCCGGACGGTCGCGGCCCGGAGCTCGTCTTCCTGTTCAAGACGGTCGGGCGCGGCACCGGCTGCCTCGCGCGTCTGCGGGTCGGCGAGGCGGTGACCGCGATCGGTCCGCTCGGCCAGCCCTTCCCCGACCCGCGACCCGGCGAGACGACCGTGCTGGTCGCCGGCGGCGTCGGCCTGCCGCCGCTCCATCTCTGGCTGGAGCGCCGCCGGCAGCGCCGGCTCGGCGGGGCCGCGCTGCTGCTCTACGGCGCCCGTTCGCACGACCAGTTGCTCGAGCTCGCCTCGGCGCAAGCGCTCGGCGTCGAGGTGCGGACGTCCACCGACGACGGCAGCCACGGCCTGCATGGCCGCGTCGATCGGCTGCTCGAAGGGACCCTGGCCGGGATCGCCGGGCCGGTGCGCATCCTCACCTGCGGCCCCGATCCGATGATGGCGGCGGTGACTCGCGTCGCCGCGACGCGGGGCGTGCCGTGCCTCGTCTCGCTCGAGACCGTGATGGCGTGCGGCTTCGGCGTCTGCAACGCCTGCGCCGTCCCGATCGCCGACGGCGACGGGCGGCTTGCCCGCTACGTGCGCGCCTGCATCGAGGGGCCGGTGATGGACGGCAAGCCGGTCCTCTGGCAGCACGCGACACACTGAACTATCGTCCCGCCCCTTCGATTCCGCGCCGGACGGCAGGTCCGCGGCGCGCCCGTCCGCCAGGAAGACGAAACGACATGGCCAGCGAGACCGCGTCCCTCGAGCGATTGACCTTCGCCCTGCAGCGCGCGATGGAAGGCACCGTCGGCAAGCGCAACCCGCCGCCGTTCGTGCTGGACGATGCGCGCCAGTCGGCGCTCGACGCGGTGGTCGCGCTGGCCGGGGCGGACGGCAAGCTCTCGCAGAAGGCGTACGACGCGCTGAACGACGAACTGCCGGCCGACCTGCGCGCGTGGCTGCTCGAGCTGCCGTCGTTCCTCGCCAAGAAGGGACGCAGGGAGCACGGCGAGGAACTGTGCAGCCGCTACGCCGGGCTGTTCGGCGAGCCCTACCTCGCCGCCGAACGCGCCGTGGTGGCGTGGGAGTCGGGCGCCAAGGAGGACGGTCGCAAGGCGCTCGAAGCGGCGCGCGCCGCCCACCCCGACCATTGCTGGCCCGAACTGCGCAGCGGCTACGTGCAGGAGCAGGACGGCTACCTCGATTCGGCGCAGCACCACTTCGAGGTCGCGGTCGAGAAGGCGCGCAAGGGCGCCGACAAGAAGAACCTCCGCTTCAGCTGGGACGGACTGGTCCAGTTCTGGCACAACAAGGGCGATCGCAACAAGGCGGTCTCGCTCTCGCGCGAGATGCTGAAGGAGTGTCCGGAACTCGAAGAGGAGCTGCGGGTGGAGACGCTGCGCGCGGCGCCGAAGGCCGGGCGCAACGATCCCTGCAGCTGCGGCTCGGGAAAGAA
>VGZG01000176.1 GCA_016872675.1 Planctomycetota bacterium | reverse complement strand
TTCACGCAAGCGCTGCTGGCCGAGCACGGCGAGCGCGTCCGCGCGACGGCGGCGACGCTCGCCGCCGGGCCGCTGCCGGTGGCGCGGTTCCCGGACGCGCTGCCGGCCGCGGCGGTCGACGTGCCGAAGCAGACGTTGGTGCGCGCAGTCGACGTGCGGCTGCGGACCAAGCCGCAGGCGGCGGTCACCCAGACGTTGCGGCCGACGACGGTGCGCGCGGCGGTGCGGGACGTGGCGCCGTTGCTGCGCCTCGTCGTGCGCTGCGGCGACGAGACCACCGTCGACGTGCCGCTGCCGGCGCTGTTCGCCGCCGGCCCGTGGTGGACGGGCTGGGAGGGCTGGTTCCTTGCCGTGCACGAGGACGGCGCCTCCCTGCGCTGGCCGATGCCGATGCCGGACGGCGGCCGCATCGAAGTCGTCGGCGAGGAGGACGTGCTCGCGGCGACCGACGTCTGGGTTTCCACGAAGCAGGAACCGCTGCCGCCGTCGGCGACCGTGCCGCTGCGCTTCCGCGCCAGCTACCACCTCGCCAAGGCCGTGCCGACGCGGCCGTTCACCGACCACCGCGTGCTGGACGCAAAGGGCGCCGGTCGCTTCGTCGGTTGCTCGCTGCTGGTGCGCAACCCGACGCGCATCTGGTGGGGTGAAGGCGACGAGAAGTTCACCGTCGACGGCGAGGCCTTTCCGTCGTGGTTCGGCACCGGTACCGAGGACTACTTCGGCTACGCGTGGTGCGACCCGACGCCGTTCACCGCGCCGCACCACGCGCAGGTGCTGTGCCAGGGGCCGGACAACTTCGGTTTCACCGTGCTGCACCGCAGCCACCAGCTCGACAGCGTGCCGTTTCGCAAGAGCTTCCGCTTCGACCTGGAGCGCTGGCATTGGATCGAGACGGCGACGATCGACTACGAGACGGTGGCGTACTGGTATGGCGCGCCGGGCGCGGCGGCTGGCTTGCCGCCGGTGCCGGCGGCGACCGAACGGTTGCTGCTACCTCTCGTGGGCCCGAGGATGTTCGTCGCCGAGGGTGCGCTCGAAGGCGAGTCGCTGCGCGTCGTCGCGTGCACCGGTGGCACGCACGAGGTCCAGAACCTGTCGTTCGTCATGGACACCTTCTCACGCGACGGCCAGCGCTGGTGGCGCGACGGCGCCGTCGGCGACCGGCTGGTCCTGGCCGTGCCGGTCGCGCAGGCGGGCCGGCACCGCGTCACGCTGGCGCTGACGAAGGCCGACGACTTCGGCGTCGTGCGCGTCGAACTCG
Source organism: Planctomycetota bacterium (assembly GCA_016872675.1). GTDB lineage: Bacteria > Planctomycetota > UBA1135 > UBA1135 > UBA2386 > UBA2386. Next base: position 418 of record VGZG01000176.1, on the reverse strand, counting down.
GCGGCAAGGAGATCGCCTCGACGTTCGACGGCTACGCGCCGCGCGTGATGACCTCGGGGCCGCTCGACCTCGGCGTCGTCGACCTGCCGGCGGGGGAGGTCGAACTCGCGTTCACGTTGCTCGGCAGCAACGCCAAAGCCAAGCCCCGCCGCATGGTCGGCGTCGACTACGTGCGGCTGGAGCGGTTGCCGTGAGCGCGCGCGGCCGGCGCGGCGGTTCGTTCGAGTGTCCGCACTGCGGCGCCATGGTGCCTGTGCGCGCCAAGGCCTGCCGCGAGTGCGGCAGCGACGCCGGCACCGGCTGGCAGGACGGCGACGTCTTCCGCGCCGAGCAGCAGCATCGGCGCATCGTGCCGCGGCCTGGCGGCGGCGCGAAGGGCCGAAGACATCGCGGGATCGTCAGATAGGCGGCGGGATGG
>VGZG01000175.1 GCA_016872675.1 Planctomycetota bacterium | reverse complement strand
CGGCTCGGCCGCGAGCCCGTGCGCGGCGGCCGGCGCACGCTCGGCGGCGCGCTCGTCGACCTCGACGCCTTCCGCCGCTGCGATGTCGCCGCCGCGTGGCTGCTCGGCGCGCTCGGCGCTGCCGGCGACGAGGTCACCGGCCTGTACGCGCACGGCGACATCGACGAACGGGCGATGGCGCTGCGCAGCCTGCACTTCCTGCCGGTCGGCCAAGCGACGGTGGCGCTGTTCGGCGAGGTGCAGCGCACCAACGTCGTGCTGCACCTCGAAGCCGCGGTGTGCGATGGCGACCTGTTCGTGCGCACGCTGGGCCAGCCCGGCTTCGACCAGCCAACTGCCAACCGCCTGCTGCTCAAGCTCGCCTTCCTCGATCTGCCGCTCGCGCGCGTGTTCGGGGCCGAGCGCACCGCCAATGGCGAACTGTCGCGCATGCTGCGCGACCTCGCCACCGAGCGCGAAGCCGCCGGCCGTTCGGTGTGGCGCGACACCAACCGCCTGCTCGGCCGTGCGCCGTGCCCCGGCGCGATCGCCCGCCTGATCGGCGGCCTCGAACACGGCGACGACGGCGTGCGCCTCGCCGCCGCCGAGGGCCTGCTGGCGCTCGGCCGCAACGACCTCGCCCCGTTCGCCAAGGAACGCCTCAACCGCGAACCGCGCGCCGACGTCCAGGCGCTACTGCAACGTTTCGCCGGCGGCTGAACCGCCGGCTCGCTCGCCCACACAACGACTCCAGACAATCCTCGCCCGCCACAGCCGATGCTGATCTTCGAACCGCACATCCACATGTTCAGCCGGATCACGGACGACTACGAGCGCATGGCGCTCGCCGGCGTCCGCGCCGTGCTGGAGCCGGCGTTCTGGCTCGGCCAGCCGCGCACGCACGTCGGCACCTTCGTCGACTACTTCGACACACTGGTCGGCTGGGAACGCTTCCGCGCGCAGCAGTTCGGCATCCACCACTTCTGCACGATGGGCCTCAACCCGCGCGAGGCCAACGACGACCGCGTCAACGCGGACGTGCTGGCCTTGCTGCCGCGCTACCTGGAGAAGGACGGCGTGCTCGGCGTCGGCGAGATCGGCCTCGACGACCAGACCGCGACGGAGGAGCGCTTCCTCGCCGCCCAGCTGGAGCTGGCGAAGAAGCACGGCCTGCCGGCGCTGATCCACACGCCGCACCGCGACAAGAAGCGCGGCTTCGAACGCTGCATCGCGATCGTCAAGGAGAGCAGCCTGCCGATGGAGCGCGTGCTGCTCGACCACGGCAACGAGGAGACGATCAAGCTGACGCGCGACCTGGGTTGCTGGTCGGGCTTCTCGATCTATCCGCACACCAAGATGGACCCGGCGCGCATGGTCGCGATCGCAACCGAGCACGGCGTCGAGCGCATGATCATCAACAGCGCCGCCGACTGGGGCGTCAGCGACCCGATGATGGTGCCGCGCACGGCGGTCAAGCTCGAGCAGGCGGGCGTCTCGCGCGCGCGCATCGAGCAGCTGGTGTGGAAGAACCCGATCGCGTTCTTCGCGCAGAGCGGCCGCCTGACCGAGGCGATGCTGCAGCAGCCCGCGCGCGCCAACCTGCGCGAGACCTTCGACGGCAACTCGGTGCTGCGCGGCCAGGACCCGGACAAGGTCTGACAGCGCGCGCCGCCCGCCGCCGCGCACGCCATGTCCCCCGCCGCCACCACCAATGACGCCCGCCGCTTGCGGCTGCGCGCCGCGGGCCTGCTCGCTGCGGCATGGCTCGCCGCGTGCG
>VGZG01000174.1 GCA_016872675.1 Planctomycetota bacterium | reverse complement strand
ATCGCGATCGTCGATCCTGCGCCTTCCGCCATGCCGTCGCAGCCGCACGCCAAGCGCCTTCTCGTCGCCCTCGCCCTCGCCGCCTGCAGCGCCCCGCCGCCGCCCACCGCGGTCGATCCGGCCGTCGACGGCCAACGCATCCTCGCGCACACGCGCTTCCTCGCCAGCGACCTGCTCGAAGGCCGCGGCCCCGGCACGCGCGGCGAGCAGTTGGCGCGCGCGTACATCGCCAGCCAGTTGCAGCTCGCCGGCTGCCAACCCGGTTGCGCCGACGGCGGCTTCATGCAGCCGGTGCCGATCCTCGGCATCACCACGCAGGTGACGGCGCCGTTCGTGGCCAAGGGCGCGGCCGGCGAGGCGACGTTGCAGGCGGTCGACGACTACACCGCGGTCGCCGGCAGCACGGCGGCGACGGCGGCGTGGCGCGACGCCGAGCTGGTGTTCGTCGGCTACGGCATCACTGCGCCCGAGCAACGCTGGGACGACTACGGCGGCGTCGACGTGCGCGGCAAGGTGCTGCTGGTGATGAACGACGACCCGAGCGACGACCCGGCGCGCTTCGGCGGCAAGGCGCGGCTGTACTACGGCCGCTGGACGTACAAGTACGAGGAAGCGGCGCGCCGCGGCGCGCTGGGCGCGATCATCATCCACACCTCGCCGTCGGCCGGGTACCCGTTCCAGGTGCAGCAGGCCTCGCACGGCCGTGAGAACTTCTGGCTGCCGTTCCGCGCCGACCAGCCGACGCTGGCAATCCGCTCGTGGGCCAGCGAGGACGCGGCGCGGCGGCTGTGCGCGCTCGGCGGCCACGACCTCGACGCGCTGCGGCTGAAGGCCGCGGCGGCGCCGTTCGCGCCGCTGCCGCTCGGCGTGCGCGTGTCGATGGACATCGCCAACGCCGTGCGCGAGATCCCGTCGGCCAACGTCGTCGGCCTGCTGCCGGGCAGCGACCCGGCGCTCGCCGGCGAGCACGTCGTCGTGTCGGCGCACTGGGACCACCTCGGCGTCGGCAAGCCGCGCAACGACGACGCCATCTACAACGGCGCCGTCGACAACGCGGTCGGCTGCGCCGGCCTGCTGGAGCTGGCGCGCGCGCTCGGCGCGCTGCCGACGCGGCCGCGCCGCAGCGTGCTGTTCGTCGCGACGACGGCCGAGGAATCGGGCCTGCTCGGCGCCGCCTGGTTCGCCGCCAATCCGACCGTGCCGGCGGCGTCGCTGGTCGCCAACTTCAACGTCGACGGCCTAAACGTCTGGGGCGTGACGCACGACCTGGAGTTCATCGGCCACGGCAAGAACAGCCTGACCGCGCTCGCGGAGCAGGTCGCCGCCGCGCGCGGCCGCCGCATCGAGCCGGACAGCAACCCGGAGAACGGCCTGTTCTACCGCAGCGACCACTTCCACTTCGCGCGCATCGGCGTGCCCGCGGCGTACTTCAAGGCCGGCCGCGACTTCCTCGACCGGCCCGAGGAGCGCCGGCGCATGAAGGGCAGCTACACGACGGTGCACTACCACCAGCCGAGCGACGAGGTCGCGCCGTGGTGGAACATGCAGGCCGCCGCCGACGACCTCGGCCTGATCGCGGCGTGCCTGCGGCGCGCCGCCGACGCCGACGAGCCGCCGACGTGGACGCCGGGCGACGAGTTCGCCGCCGCGCGCGGCAAGTGACGCCGTGACGCTGCCGCCGTCGTCCGCGATCGTCGACTGGGCCGCGCGCGTGCGCGCCGGCGGACCGGTGCTCGACGTCGCCGCCGGCGGCGGCCGCCACGCCGCGCTGTTCGCGCGCCGCGGTCATCCGGTAGTCGCCGT
>VGZG01000173.1 GCA_016872675.1 Planctomycetota bacterium | reverse complement strand
AGCGCGGAGTTGGCACCGATGCGACTCGATTGCGGCGTGGCGCGACCAACTCAGCAGTGGTGCGCGTGCGCGATGCACGAGGCGTGTGCGCGAATGGCGATTCGCGATCGTTGCGGTGCCGCACGCCAAACTGGTCGGGCTGGCCGGATTTGAACCGGCGACCTACTGGTCCCAAACCAGTCGCGCTACCAAACTGCGCTACAGCCCGACGGCGAGCACGGTAGCGCGCGAACGCGGTGGGGGAAAGCGTGCGGCGCTTTGGCGCGCGGGAACGCTTGGTCGGCGCGGTGCTCCGCAGTGGGTCGACGGCATAGTCGCGGAAGGCTCAGCACTCTGCTCGTCGCGCGGGCGGGTCGATGTCCGGGGTCGCGGGGGCGGGATGCGGCGCGGAGTCGGTGGCACTGCGACCGCTGCGTGGGCAGTGCAGGCCGCAGCAGCGGGCCTCGGCGTGCGCTGGCTGGCGCGCGGTCAGCTGCCGTCGTCGTGGTCTCGCCTGGGCGTTCGCGCGGCGCGTGGTGTTCGGTGGGTTGGCCGGCGCCCGGTGCCCGCCGCCACCGCCGGCCATCACCCCGCGCCCTTCCCTTCGCCCCTGCACCCAGCCCCCCGACGCCATCGCGCCGATCGTGCCGCACCTTCGCCCCCGGTCGGCCACCGACTGTCGCACCGCACCACACTGCGCCGCACACCGCTGTCCCGCTTCCAGCCACGCCCGCGCCGCATCCCTTCGCCGCGAGCCCAAACCTCTTCCCAGTCCAAACCCCGGTCGCGCCGATGAACGCTCGGTCCCCGCCGACGCAACGGCCGGTCCGGCAACGACTCCGGTCTTGCCGTGCCGGGTCGATGGTTGCGCCTGCGTGGACCTTCGCCCAGCATCCGATGATCAGCGCTTGGCCGATGCGACACGCCGACGGTTCCGGCGTCTCGCAACGCGTCCTTGCAGTCGCACACGAACCGACGCGCCGCCAACATCCACTTTCGTCGCCTCGAACCGAACCGCAACGCGCCCAACCACGCCGCAACACTCCGCACGACACCGCACCGCCGCCGACCGCACGACCCGTTCCACCTCACGCACTCCACTTCGCCACCCGCACCGTGCCGACCGCCAGCCACACCGTCCCGACGAACCGCCCGACGCGCGTCGCGCTGATCGGCGCTGGCTTCATCGCTGATGCGCACGTGCAGGCGCTGCGGTCGCTGCCGACGGTCGCGCTGGTCGCCGTCTGCGACCCGGCACCCGGCCGCGCGCAGGCCTTCGCCAAGAAGCACGGCATCGCGCACGCGTGCAGCTCGCTCGGCGAACTGCAGGCCCTCGGCACGATCGACGCGGTGCACGTGCTGACGCCGCCGCACCTGCACGCGGATCTCGCACTGCAAGCGCTCGCCGCCGGCTGGCACGTGCTGGTCGAGAAGCCGCTGGTGCTGCGTTCGGCCGACGTGGCGCCACTCCAACGCGCCGCCGCCGACGCCGGCCGCGTGCTCGCCGTCAACCACAACCAGACGGCGCATCCGGCGATCGCGCGGCTGCAGGCGCACCTCGCCGCGGGCAAGCTCGGCCGGCTCGACCACGTCGCGATCCAGCACCACGTGCCGCTGCGCCAACTGCAGACCGGCGACGTCGGGCACTTCATGTTCCAGACGGAGGCGAACATCCTGCTGGAGCAGGGCGTGCACCTGTTCGCCGTCGTCTTCGCGTTGCTCGGCGCCGCGCGCTCGGTGCGCGCGATCGCGGGCGCGCGCACCAAACTGCCCAACGGCGTCGACTTCGTCGGCGAGTGGCTGCTGCACCTCGACTGCGAACGCGGCACCGCCAGCGTGCGCATGGCGTTTGGCCAGCCGATGCTGGAGACGACGGTGCAGGCGATCGGCAGCG
>VGZG01000172.1 GCA_016872675.1 Planctomycetota bacterium | reverse complement strand
GGCTACCACGGCGATCAGGAGGTGAGCATCTGGCCCTACCGCGATTGGGTGATCGCGGCGTTCAATGACAACCTCCCGTTCGACCGCTTCACGATCGAGCAACTCGCCGGCGACCTGCTGCCGGCGCCGCCTGCCGCCGACGTCGCGCGCCGCCTCTCAGTGGCGTCGGGCTACAACCGCCTCGGGATGATGAGTGCCGAAGGCGGTGTGCAGCCGAAGGAGTACCTCGCGAAGTACATCGCCGAGCGGGTGCGCAACGTTGGCGGCACCTGGCTCGGCGCGACGCTCGGCTGCTGCGAGTGCCACGACCACAAGTACGACCCGTTCTCCGCGCGCGACTTCTATTCGTTCGCCGCCTTCTTCGCCGACCTCGAGGAGCAGGGGCTCTACTCCGGCGCAGAGATCAGCGGCGAGTGGGGGCCGCGGCTCGCGGTGCCGAGCGCGGCGCAGGAAGCAGCGCTGGCGCGCATCGACGGCGAGTTGGTGGCGGCACGCGCGGCGCAGGCGGCGGCGGAAACGCAGTGGACGGTGGTGACGCCAGCGCGCTTCACGAGCGCCGGCGGCGCGACGCTCGCGCTGCAGCCGGACGGTTCCCTGTTGGTCTCTGGCGACCATCCCGATCGCGATGACACCACGCTCGAGTTCGCCGCGCTGCCGGCCGGCACCACGGCGCTGCGCATCGAGGTGCTGCCCGACGACTCGCTGCCCAACCGCGGACCGGGTCGCGCCGGCAACGGCAACTTCGTGCTGAGCGAGCTGATCGCTTCGATCGGCGGCGTTGCACTGCCGTTCGCGAGCGCCGTCGCCAGCTTCGAGCAGACCGGCGTCGCGGGGGGGAATCCGTACGGTCGCTGGCCGGCTGCCGCTGCGATCGACGCCGACGTGCACGGGGAGGGCTTGGGCTGGGCGGTGATGGAGCAGGCAGGGCGCGCGAACTTCGCGATCTTCACCCTCGCGGCGCCGATCGCTGCCGTCATCGACGCCCCGTTCACGCTCCTCCTGCGCCAGCAGCATGGCGCCGGCAGCCATACGCTCGGCCGCTTCCGCGTTGCCGCGACGACGGCGCCGCCGCCGGTGGCCGCCGACCTCGACCGCGTCGCGAGGCTCGATGCGGACCACTCTGCGCTGGTGGCGTCGATCCCGACTACGCTGGTCACGCGCACGGTCGCGCCGCGCGAGGTCCGCGTGTTGGCGCGCGGCAACTGGATGGACGAGAGCGGCGAAGTGCGGCTGCCCGATCTTCCACCGTTCCTGCCGCGCCTCGGCGCGGCGACCGACCGCCGCCTCACCCGCCTCGACCTCGCGCAGTGGCTGGTCCATCCCGACCATCCGCTGACCGCGCGGGTCTTCGTCAATCGCCTCTGGAAGCGCCTCTTCGGCGAGGGGCTGTCGCGCCGGCTCGACGACTTCGGCGCGCAGGGCGAGCTGCCGAGCCACCCCGCGCTGCTCGACTGGCTGGCGCGCCGCTTCATCGACTCCGGTTTCGACGTGAAGGGGCTGGTGCGGCTGCTGGTCACGTCGGAGAGCTACCGGCGCCGTTCCGAGCCTTCGTCCGAACTGCACGCTGCCGATCCCGACAACCGCTGGCTGGCGCGCCAAGGGCGCTTCCGCGTCGAGGCGGAGGTGGTGCGCGACCTCCTGCTGCGCGCCAGCGGGCTGCTGGTCGAACGGGTCGGCGGCAAGAGCGTGCGGCCGTACCAGCCGGCCGGCTACTTCTCCTACCTCAACTTCCCGACCCGTGAGTGGCAAGCCGACGGCGATGACGGGCTCTGGCGGCGCGGCCTCTACGTCCACTGGCAGCGCCAGTACCTCCACCCGTCGCTGCTCGCGTTCGACGCGCCGAGCCGCGAGGAGTGCGCTGCCGATCGTCCCCGCTCCAACACGCCGCTGCAGGCGCTGGTGCTGCTGAACGACCCGATCTACGTCGAGGCAGC
>VGZG01000171.1 GCA_016872675.1 Planctomycetota bacterium | reverse complement strand
GGCGCTGGCGGTGGCCGGCGCCGACGCGCCGGCGCTGCAGGCGGCGCTGACCGCCCGCATCGACGCCTTGCGCCTGTTCGTGCAGGCGCTGCGCATCGACGAAGCCGCGCTGGTGCGTTGGCTCGACGGCCGGTCGCTCACCGCCGCCGTCGTCGAATCGCTGCCGCGCTGGCGCAGCGACGCCAACGCGGCGTTCCTCGGCCTCGTGCGCTGGTGCAAGCTGCAGGCCCGGCTGGCGCCGCTCGACGCCGCCGGCTTCGGCAGCATCCGCACGGCGGCGCTGGCCGGCGCGATCCGCGCCGATCAGGCCATCGAAGCGCTCGATCGCAGCGTCGCCCGCGCCTGCGTCGACGAGCGCCGGCGCGCGCTCGGCTTCCAGCGCTTCGACGGCAAGGAGCACGGCACGCGCGTGCAGCGTCATGCGACGCTGCACACCGACGAGAGCAAGGCGCTGACGCAGGTGCTGCCGGTCAAGCTGCTCGGCACGCGGCCGTTCGGTCCCGGCGAGCGCAAGGGCGTCGTCGGCGAACTGCGCCGCAAGGACCTCGAACGCGCGCGGCCGCGCTCGATCCGCGCGCTGCTCGACGACTACGCCGACGCCGTGCTGGCGCTGACGCCGTGCGTGCTCGCCAGCCCCGACAGCGTCGCGCAGTTCCTCGTGCCCGGCGTCATCGAGTTCGACCTCGTGGTGTTCGATGAGGCGTCGCAGGTGCCGGTCGCCGACGCGATCGGCGCGATCGGCCGCGGCAAGGCGGTCGTCATCGTCGGCGACAGCCAGCAGATGCCGCCGACGGCGTTCTTCGCGCGCACGACCACCGCCGCGGCCGACGACGAGGCGCCGGTCGAGGAGGACACGCCGGACATGGACAGCATCCTGACCGAGGCGCGCAACGACGGCATCAAGCCGATCCTGTTGTCGTGGCACTACCGCAGCCAGGACGAGTCGCTGATCGCGTTCTCCAACCGCCACTACTACGACAGCCGGTTGTCGTCGTTCCCGGCGCCGACGCAGCGCGCCGACGGCAAGGGCCTGACCTGGATCAAGGTCGCCGACGGCGTGTTCGACTCGGCCGGCGGCCGCGTCAACGCCCGCGAGGCCGCGGCGCTCGTCGCCGAGGTGCGCCGCCGCCTCGCCGATCCGGTCGAATCCAAGCGCTCGATCGGCATCGTGACGATGAACCTGACGCAGGCCGAGCTGGTGCGCGACCTGCTCGAGGCCGCGGCCGAGCACGACGAGCCGCTGCGCCGCGCGCTCGACGACGAGTCCGAGGACCGCCTCTTCGTCAAGAACCTGGAGAACGTCCAGGGCGACGAGCGCGACGTGATCCTGATCGGCACGACCTACGGCAAGGGCCCCGACGGCCGCATGCGCATGCAGTTTGGCCCGCTCGGCAAGGCCGGCGGCGAGAAGCGCTGGAACGTGCTGGTCACGCGCGCGCGCCAGCAGGTCGTGGTGGTGTCGTCGATGGAGCCGGAGGACATCCGCACGCACGACGTGTCGGCCAGCGCGACCGGCGTGCACCACATGCGCGCCTACCTGGAGATGTGCAAGCGCGGCGTCGGCAACTCGCTGGAGTCGCGCGTGCGTCCGGTCGAGGCCAAGGACCTGCACCGCGAAGACGTCGCCGCGGCGCTGCGCCAGCGCGGCCTGCACGTCGAGACCAACGTCGGCCTGTCGAGCTTCAAGGTCGACCTCGCCGTCGCCGATCCGGCCGATCCGGGCCGTCGCCTCGTCGCCGTGCTGCTCGACGGCCCCGGCTACGCCGCCCGCCGCACCGTGCAGGATCGCGACGCGCTGCCGGTGTCGGTGCTGCAGCGCATGATGGGCTGGCCGGTGGTTTGTCGCGTCTGGCTGCCCGAGTGGCTGCTGGAGCGCGATCGCGTGCTCGACGAGATCGCCGCGGCCTGCGCCGAGGCGCGTTCGGCACAGGCGCAGTCGGCGTTGCTGCGCGCGGCCACCGCCGGGCGCGCCGCGGCCGC
>VGZG01000170.1 GCA_016872675.1 Planctomycetota bacterium | reverse complement strand
CTGCGGCGTGCCGGCGCGCGCTCACTGCTGCACGAGCCGCGCGTCGGCGAAGACGCAGAAGTCGCCGAGGTCGTAGTTGCGGCCGAAGTCGGCTTCGAGCGCCAGCGACTTCGCCTTCTTGAGTTCGAGCCGCAGGGCTTCGGGCTGCTGGCCGCGCACGCGCGCGCCGCCGTCCCACACCACCACGCCGTCGACCAGCACGCGCAGCAGCGCGTGCGCATCGGGCCCGGCGCGGTCGTCGATGCCGACGACGGCCTCGAACACGTCGAAGCGCCCGCCGAGGTCGTAGGTCAGGCGCGCGCGCGGTACGAGGCAGAGCCCGCGCGCGTGCGCGACGCCGCCGAGCTGCAGGCCCTTGCCCGCCGGCGTGCGGTCGACGCCGATCGGCCAGACGCGGTCGAACGCCGGCGTCTGTTCGACCTTGGGCTGCAGGTCCGACAGCCACACCAGCCGGTCGCTCTGCATCTGCAGGTCGAGCACGGCGGCGGCGGACACGGCCACCTCGACGCCTTCGTCGAGCCGCAGGCGCGCGCCGTCGGCGCCGAGCGCCAGCAGCGTGCCGTCGAGCGCTTCGCCGCTGGCGAGCTGCAGGCGCGCGCGCGGCTTCTGCTGGCGATCGGGCGCAGCGCCGGTCGCGTCGCCGAAGAGCACGGCAGCGACGCCGGCCGTGGCGAACTCGTAGTCGTCGCCGCGCAGCGTGAAGTCGACCGTGTTGGCGCCGAAGCCGCGCAGCGTCACCGCCGAGCGCTGCGCCTTGCCGTCGCGGACGACGTACAGCAGGTCGGCGTCGGCGAGCGGCTGCTTGCGGTCGGCGGCGAACAACGCCGGCTCCGGCCGCTCAGCGCCGCCGTGGCGCAGCGCGCGCACCATCGCCAGCGGCACGGCGACGTCGACGCCCGCCGGCAGCGTGACGACGAGGCGCGCGGGCACGCCGTTGGCGGCGGGCAGGCCGGCGAGCGCAGTCGCCGGCAGTTCGAGGCCCGAGCGCAGCCACACGCGGTGCGGTGCTGCGACCGGTTTGCTGGCAGCGCCCGTTGGCGCGAAGGCCGCCAACTCGGCGAGGTCGAAGCGGCGCTCGCCGTCGGCCGTCTGCGCGCGCGCCGTGCCGTCGACGACCGCGAGCGCGCCGTCGAACGTGGCGCCGGCGATCGTGCGCACGCGCCCGTGCAGGCCCGCTTGCGCGCCGAGCGCTGCCGCCAGGACGGCCCACGGCAACGCGAACGCGGCGGCGCGCAGCGGCAACGCGCTCACTTGCGCGCGCCCCCCTTGCCGAGCTTCTTGTAGTACTCCTCGAGCATCTTCTGGTACTGCGGCGGCAGGCCCTTCTGCAACTTGGCCGCGATCTTCTCGCGGTCGACGTCCTTCATGTCGCCCCACCGGTCGGCGAGGCTTGGCCGCTTGTTGAGCTCGCCGACGCTGCCGTCGCCTTCGGGCAACTGGCTCTGGTTGGCGGGGTTCGCGCTCGGCTGGTTGCCGCTCGGCGCGCCGCTGCTCTGGCTCTCGCGCTGTTCGAACTCCTCGATCAGCTGGTTGAGCTCTTCGAGGTAGCCCTCCTGGTCGAGCTGCGTCGGCTTGCCGGTGCGCTGCTTGCGCAGGTCGCGCGTCGTGCGCTGCATGCCGTCGGCGAGTTCGTGCAGACGACTCTCCTGCTGGCGCGCCAGCTCGCCGATGCGCTGCTGCGCGGCGGCGCGGAAGCGCTCGCTGGCGTCCGGGAACCACTGCAGGAACGCCTGAAAGCGCGGCAGCGCGTGCTCGGGCATCGGCACGTCGTCGAGCGCCTGCGCGTAGAAGAACGCGGCTTCGCCGTCGAGCGGCGAGACGTTGAGGTCGTGGGCGAAGTAATCGTTGAGCGTGCGGATCGCGAGCTCCGGCTCGTCGCCGTCGACGAACAGCCGCGCGAGGTGGTAGCGCGCGTGCGCGCGCAGCGCCGGCGCCTTGGCATCGGCGAGCGCCTGCGCCAGCGCGACGGCGGCTTCGGGGTCGCCGTCGTCCCGGCGCTTGCACGCGGCGGCGAGCGCTGGCGACACGGCGCGCATCAGGTCGTCGGCCGCGCGCGCGAGGCCGACGTCCGCTG
>VGZG01000169.1 GCA_016872675.1 Planctomycetota bacterium | reverse complement strand
CGGATGGCAGCGATGACCGCCGTGCGCCAGGCAAGGCCCGCCTGCAGACCGCGGTTGACGGCGAGATCCTCGCCGGCTTCGAGCCGGCCGCCGGCGAAGATCGGCGCGGTGAGTGCACCGGCAATGGCGCGCAATGGCGATTCCAGCGTAGCCAGCTGGCCCGGCCGGTCGCCGGTCAGCGAGGCGCGCAGGCTCAGGTCGAGCTGTGGGAAGCGGGCGGCGTGGGCGACGGCGAGATCGTGACCTGCCGCGGCCAGCGCCGCCTCGGCGCTGCGCAGGTCGGGGCGGCGACGCAGGAACGCCGATGGCAGGCCGGCCACTGGCGTCGGCGCGGCGATACCATCGAGCGAGCGGCCGGCGACTTCGAAGCCCTGGGGATTGCGGCCAAGCAGCACCGCCAACGCCGTCCGCGTCTGCCGCTCGGTCAGCAGCAGCGTCGTCAGGGCCGCGCGCTGGCTCGCCACGGCACTGCGCTGGCGTGCCAGTTCGAGCTCCGTCACCACGCCGAAGCGCTGCTGTCCTCCGAGCAGCTCGAGCACGCCCTCGGCCGCGAGCAGGCTCTGCTCGGCAAGGCCGATGCGGGCCCGCGCGGCACGCAGTGAAAAATAGGTGCGCGCGACGTCCGCCGTCAGGGTTATGGCGACGGTCGCGCGGTCGAAGCCGCTGACGGCGACACGCGCCATCGCCGCGTCGACGGCGGCGCGGTTGGCGCCGAACAGGTCGACCTGATAGCCGGCGGCGAGCCCACCCGACCACGTCGTCTCGCCGGTTAGGTCACTGGCCGCCGCCGTGCGCTTTCTCTAGCTGCGATCAACGCCGGCATTGCCCGACAGCGACGGCTGCAAGGCCGCGCCGGCGATAGTGGCCTGCAACTCGGCCTCGCGGATACGCAGCACGGCAGTGGCAAGGTCGCCATTGCCGGCGACGGCAGCGGCGACCAGCGCATCGAGTTCGTCGCTGCCGAAGCCCCGCCACCACGCAACGTCGGGCCAGATGCCGCCACCATCGGTCTGCGCTTCCCATGCCGCGGGAATGCCCACTGCGGGCTTCTCGACCGTCGGTGTCGCCAGGCACCCGGCAAGCGCCAGCGCCACCAGCAACGTAACAGGAGGGCGCCGCATCGTTGTCATTCCGAAGCCAGCGCCACGACCGGGTCGAGCCGCGCGGCCTTGCGGGCCGGCAGCCAGCCGAAGACCAGGCCGGTGAGAAAGGCGCAGGCGAAAGCGAGGATCACCGGCCCCGGTGTCACCAGTACCGGCCGGCCGAAGGTGGCGAAGGCCGCTACCGCGCCGAGGCCGGCGGCGACGCCAAGCAGGCCACCGACAGTGCAGATGGCGAGCGATTCACCATTAAACTGCAGCATGATGTTGCGCCGCTGTGCGCCGACCGCCATGCGCACGCCGATCTCGCGCGTCCGCTCGGTGACACTGACCAGTATGATGTTCATCACGCCGATGTCGCCGACGATCAAGGAGATAACGGCGATCGATCCCAGCAACAGCGTCAGCGTGTTCTGCGCCGCTGTTGCCGTCTCCAGCACCGACGCCATGTTGCGGATCTGGAAGTCCTCGGCCTGGTGGCGGGCGATCAGCAATTCGCGGATGGCCGTCTCGGTGTCGGCCATGGCCGCCACGTCGCCGACCTGCACCGTCACGGTGCGCATGTGGCGCTGGCCGAACAGCCGCTGCATGCCCGTCGTCACCGGCACCCAGAGCATGTCGTCGTAGTCCCCGCCGAACGGCGTGGCGCCCTTGGCCGCGAGCGTGCCGATCACCTGGAACGGTATATTGTTGACCATCACCCAGTTACCCAGCGGGTTCTCGCCGGGCGCGAACAGCGCGCGCGACCGTCTGGCCCAGCACGGCGACCGGCGCGTAGGTATCGACGTCCTGCGGCGAAAGGAACGTACCCTCGGCGACCGGCCAGCTCCGCACCCGGGCGAAGTCGGCGGTCGTCGCCTCGGCGGAAATCGACAGGTCGACACCGCGGTAACGCACCGTCACACCACCGGAATGCGCCGGCGCGGCGGTTGCGACATTCGGCAGCAAGGCGATGGCCTCGGCATCCGCAACCACCAGCGTGGTGACGCCGCCCGCACCGCGT
>VGZG01000168.1 GCA_016872675.1 Planctomycetota bacterium | reverse complement strand
CGCGCCGGCGCGCGCCGCCATGTCCCTGCGGTCGCGTCGTCGTGCGCCCGCGCCTGCCACCCGAAGTCGGACGCCGGCCACGGCCACGCCACGGCGGCGTCGTCGTCGCTCGACTCCGGTGCCCCCTCGACGAGCGCGCACTCCTCGTGTTCGTCGGCCGCGGTTTCCAGCGAGACCCCGAGCGGCGCATCGACGTCGGCGGACGCCGCGCACCGGAGACGCGCATCGGCGCGCGCGCCATCGAAGGCCTCGCCACACCACCCGCCGACCAGCAACGCGACGGCGACGACGGCGTGCCAGAGGCACGACCATGCGGCGACGGAGCGTTTCGCGGAGTTCAGGGCAGGCACGCGGGCAGGCGGCAGCGCCAGAGGGGTCGCAGCAGACTACGTCGCGCCGCCGCATCGTCAATGCGAGCGACATGGCATGTTGCCCGGCGCGCGCATGACGGGTCGTCACGCTTCGCGATCGCGGCGGCATGCGCTTCGACGCGCTGGCCTGTCGTCAGCGCAACACGATCTCGAGCGGCGCGCCCGCGACCACGGCGCTGCCGGCCAGCAGCACCGGCGCGAAGTGCACGCGCCAACCGCTCAAGAACGCCGGCAGCGGCGCGACCGGCGCGAGGTCGAGCGTCGCGGTCGCCGCACCCGTCGCATCGAGCACGCCGACGAAGCCGGCGAACAGCGGATTGCCGGCGGCGCCGAGCAGGCTGCTGGTCAACGCGTCCGACCACAGCCACAGCGTGTCGCCGCCAGGCAGCGGCGTCGCCGGGCCCTGGCCGAGCAGCGAGCCGAGCAGCCAGTACGGGCTGCCGGCGTAGGCCGGCGAGGCGCGCAGCGTGAACGCCGCCGGCGCGGGCTGCGCCAGCGACAGTTCGCGCGTCGCCGTCACCGCGTCGAAGCCGCCCTGCGGCCGCATCGGCAGCGTGAGCGTCGACAGCGTGCCCGGCTTGTGCTCGACCGCGACCGTCGACGCGACGAACGGCGGGATGCAGCGGAACGACTCCACCGCCGCCGCCTTGACGAGGAAGTGGTTGCGCACCGACAGCCGCAGCCGCGCGCCGGCCGGCACGACGCACGCCGTCGCCGACAGGTCGAACGCCACCGTCGTCGGCGATGGCGCCGCAGCGAGCTGTACGCCGGCGCCGCCCTGCGCGACGATCTGCGGGTTGCCGGTCACCGGCACGATCTCGAGTCGCGCCGCGAGCAGGAACCGCGCCTGCTGCGCGGTGACTTCGAGCTGCAGCCGCGGCACGCCGGCCAGTTCGGCGTCGGCGGCGAACGGCGGCGTCGTGTAGCTGAAGCTCGACAACGGGATGCGCGACAGCGCCACCGAAACGTTCTGGCCAGCGCCGTCGGCGCGCCACGACTGCAGGTCGTAGCCGGCCGGCACCGCGTGCTGCACGAGTTCGGGCGCTTCGTTCGCCGTCGGTGCGGCGACCGTCAGCTGCGCGCCCTGGCGCAGGTGCCACACCGCCGAAGTGACGTTGGGCGGCGGCAGCGCGACGTCGGCGCGGTGGCGCCACAGCGTGCTGCCGGTCAGGTACTCGGCTGCCGTCGGCGGGATCAGCGCCGACAGCACCGGCGGGCCGAGCTCGACCGGTTCGAACGCGCCCTTGAGGAAGCGGTCGAACCACGCGCGGCGCACTTCGTCGACGCGGCCGGCTTCGTAGGCGTTGGTCGGCGTGCCGTGGTTGCCGGTCGTCAGCAGCGCGCGCTTGGGCGTCGCCGCCGGCATCGAAGCGAGCGCGCGCAGCGCCGGCTCGGCGGGCATCGACTCGTCGTGCCACGCCATCGTCGCCAGCGTCGCGGTCGTCGACGTCGCCAGCAGCGCCTGGAAGTCACGGCCCGGATCGGCGCGCATCCACGCGCGCATGCCGGCCGGATCGTCGGCGACGACGAAGTTGCGCATCGTCGTCTGGAAGCCGGTGTCGAGCACGAAGGTGGCGTTGGGCGGCGCGTAGGCGAAGCCGGCCCACGAGTCGACGAACGCCGTGCCGCCGAAGGTCGCGGCGTCGGTGTGGCTCGGCACCATCACCGTCGGCGCCACCGCGCGCACGACCGGGAACGGCGCGCTGCGCCGCGCGTTGGGCGGCGGCACGCG
>VGZG01000167.1 GCA_016872675.1 Planctomycetota bacterium | reverse complement strand
GCCGGTCGCAAGAGCCGCTTCGGGCTCGTTCCGGCCCGTTTCGCGCCCTCCGGACGCAACGCTACCCCGCCACGACCCGCCCGAGGTCACGGCACCGTTCCCACCGCTACTCCGCGGCGCCCTCGCCGACGTCGACGACGCCTCCCGCCGGCGGCGAACGGCACCCCGCCTGCTCCGGAGAACTCGAAGTACTACATCAACACCCGGGAGCACGAGGGTTTCGACTTCGCGTTGTCCGGTTGCCGCGATGCGTTCGAGACGATCGGCCATCTGCACAAGGAACTGTGCCACGACATGCGCTTCCTCGAGATCGGCTGCGGCATCGGCCGCATACTTCAGTTCTTCAGCGTGATGTTCGCTAGCCTGCTGGCCATGAGCACCGAGCTCGACACCCGCAGCGTGATCGTCCGCGCGATCGCGTCTCCAGCCGATGCCACCGATCCGCGCGCACCGCGCGCCGAGGCGGGCGCCGACCCATCGCAAGCACGGTGCCACCCGGTCCGCCGCGATGCACGCAGCGTCATGGGCCCGCGCCTCGCCGACGCTCTCGTCGCACGGCTCGCGCCGCGCGGCGTCACCCGGACGATTGCCTGCGGGCTCGCCGCGTTGCTCGGCCCTGCGCTCGCGGCGCAGGCGCCGTCGCCGACGACTGCGGCCGCCGTGCACGAGCCGCTCGAACTGCTGTGCGTCGCCGCGCGCTTCGCCGGCTTCGAGGAGTACCAGCCGCATCGCAGCGACCCGGCGTACGGCCGCGACGTCGCCGCGCACTTCGCGCGCGGCAAGGACCACGCGCTGGTCGGACGGTTGCGCGCGCTGCGCCAGCGCCACGGCATCGGCTACGACGCCATCGCCGGCCTCGCCGTGCACCTCGGCCCGCTGCCCGAGCTGACGCCGCGCACGCCGCTCGCGCTGCGGCCGGCGATGCTGGACGCGCGCTGGAACGGCGCCGACCCCGACGGCGTGCGCGCGCTGCTGCGCGACTTCGCGCAGGCGACCGACGCAGCGGCGTTCTTCGCCGGCAAGCGCGCGTTCTTCGCCGAGGCCGAGCGCCGCCTCGCCCTGCGCCTCGCCGACAGCAAGGCGCTGCCGTGGTTCGACGAGTTCTTCGGCGCGCGCGCCGGCGCCTCGTGCATCGCCGTCGTCGGCCTGCAGTGCGGCGACCACAACTACGGCGTCAGCGTGCAGCACGCGGACGGCGCGCCGGACGCGCTGCGGCCGGTGTTCGGCTGTTGGCGCTTCGACGGCGACGGCGTCCCCGAGTTCGGCCCCGAGCTGCTGCCGCTGTTCGTGCACGAACTCTGCCACAGCTACACCAACCCCGTGGTCGATCGCAGCCTCGCGCGATTGCAGGACGCGGGCGACCAGCTGTTCGCGGCCAAGGCGACGGCCATGCGGCGGCAGGCCTACGCCAACGGCCGCACCGTGCTGTGCGAGACCTTCGTGCGTGCGTGCGTGATCCGCTGCCTGCGCGACACCGAGGGCGAAGCCGCCGCGCGCAAGCAGGCGGCGCAGGAGGCGCGCAACCACTTTCCGTGGGCGGCCGAGATCGCCGCGCTGCTCGGCGCGTACCAGCAGGACCGCGCGCAGTACCCGACCTTCGACGCCTTCGTGCCGCGGATCGCCGACGCGCTCGACGCCATCGCCACGAAGCTCGCCGCCGACGCCGCGAAGGCCCCGCAGCTCGTCGCCATGACGCCGAGCAACGGCGCGACCGACGTCGATCCGGCGACGACGACGCTGGTGTTCACGTTCGACCGCCCGATGCGCGACCAATCGTGGTCCGTCGTCGGCAGCAAGGCCGACACGCCAACGATCCCAGGCAAGCCCGCCTACGACGCCGCGCGCACCGTGCTGACGCTGCCGGTGCAACTGGCGCCGGGCCGGGTGTATCGCTTCGGGCTGAACAGCGCCGACAAGCAGGGCTTCCAGGGCGAGGACGGCACGCCGCTGGCGCCGGTCGAGGTGACGTTCGCGACGCGGGGGAAGTGAGCGCGAGCCGCGGCGGCAAACTCCTCACCCGCCCGCGAACAACCCCATCGCCTTCTTCGCCGTCATCGCCACGCCCCAACCGAGCGGCACGGCGGGATGCTGGATCACGCCACAGGGGGAGTAGGAAGTCCAAGCAGC
>VGZG01000166.1 GCA_016872675.1 Planctomycetota bacterium | reverse complement strand
TGGCGCGTCGCCCGAGGAGCTGTCGCAGCAACTGCCGCCGCCGCGGCCCGAAACCTTCCAGCGCGCCGCCGAAGCGGCGCAGGCCGCGCGCCACGTGCCGCCGGGCGAGCGACCGTTCGTGCGCCGCTACTTCGACAAGCTGCAGCAGGCGGGCAAGTGATGGCTCGCAAGGCGCCTGCGCTGCCGCCGCTGCCGCCGCTGTTCCCGCCGGCGTTCCGTGAGCGGCTGCACGCGCTCGTCGGCCAGCCGGTCGCGTTCGCCGGCGCGCCCGATCCGCGCCAGCGCGCGCGCCGCAGCGTGCTCAGCCACAGCGGCACGTTCGTCGGTCATCGCCGGTACGAGCGCGGCGACGACTTGCGCCGCATCGACTGGTCGGCGTACGCGCGCACCGGCCAGCTGTTCGTCAAACAACTGGAACAGGAGCAACGGCGCACCGCCGCGCTGCTGCTCGACCTGTCGCCGAGCACGCACGCCGGCGGCGTGCCGCGGCGCCTGCACCTGCTGCGCGGCGCAGCGCTGGTCGGCGGCTTCGCGCTGGTGCAGCTCGACGGCCTGACCGTGCTCGCGCCCGGCGCCGGCGCGCAAGCAGTCCGCACGTTCGCTGGCGCCGCGGCGCTGCCCGAACTGCTGGCGCACCTTGAAGAGTTGCCGACCGTCGCGGCGACACCGCAGGACGCGATCGCGCTGACGCTGCAACGCGGCGTGCCCGGCCGCGTGCATTGGTTTGGCGACTTCGCCGTGCCGGCCGAGGTCGAACGGCCGCTGTTTGCGCTGCGGCGGCGCGGCGCCACGGTCACCGGCTGGCTGCCGGAACTGCCGGAGGATCGGCAGCCGCCGACGTCCGGTTATCTGCGGCTCGCCGACGCCGAGACCGGCGCCGAGTTGGTCGTGCCGGTCGACCCGGCGTTCGCCGCGGAGCTGCGCCGACAGCTCGCGTTGCTGGCGTCGCGCCAGGACCGGCTGTTCGCGCATGCCGGCGCACGGCTCGTGCGCTGGCGTGCGCCGGCCGCCGACGACTTCTCAGTCGCCGCGTTTTCGCCCGTGGCGGCGAGGTGCGAAGCATGACCTTCGCCGAACCGCTGCAGCTGCTGGCGTTGCTGTTCGTGCTGCCGTTGCTGTGGTGGCTGTCGCAGCCAAGCCGCCCGCGCACGGCGACGCTGACGCCGCACCTTGCGCAGTGGCAGGCGGCGTTGGCGGCGCTGCGCCGGCGACCGCCGCGCCTCGCGCGGCTGCGCTTCCTGCTGCTGGCGGTCGCCGCTGCTGGCGCAGTTGCCGCGTTTTCCGGACCGTCGCTGCGCGGCCGGCCCGGCGCCGAACGGCTCGTCGTCGTGCTCGACGGTTCGGCCAGCATGGGCGCGCGCGGCGCCGATGGCCGCAGCGCGTGGCAACGCGCGCAAGCGGCGCTGCGGGCCGGGTTCGAGCGCCTGCCGGTCGAACTGCCGGTGACGCTGCTGCGCGCCGGCGGGTCGCTGCGGCGCCGGCACGGCGCGTCGGCGCGGGCGCTGCTCGACCTCGGCGCGCCTTCGGGCGGGCTGGACGCCGACCTTGGCGCCTTGGCGCGCAAGATCGGCGACGTCACTGGCGCCGCGGTTTGGACCTTGACCGACGGCCAGGGCGCCGCCGCGCTGCCCGTTGTCGGCGCGCGCACCGTGTTGCGCGCCAGCGGCCCGAACGCCGCGGTGCTGTCGGTCGTTTGCGATGACCGGTGGCCGCTGCCCGAACTCGAACTTGCCGTCGAGATCGCGGCGTGGACCGACGCGGCCGCGACCGCGCAGATCGTCATCGAAGGCGCGCTCGTCGCGCCCGTCGAGCGCGCCGTCGCGTTCGCGCCGGGCGTGCGCCGCCGCGAAACGTTCGCGGTGACGCGCGCCGGCAGCGGCGGCCCGCTGGTCGTGCGCATCGCGCTGCCCGGCGACGTGCTCGCCGGTGACGATGCCTGGCGCGCCGCGCTGCCGCCGCTGCCGGCGCCGCGCATCGCCGTGCTCGCCGACGCCGAGGCCGGTCCGTACGCCAACGTTGCGGCGGCCGCGCTTGCCGAGGAGGTTGGCGGCCTTGTCGTCGCCGCCACCGACAAGGCCGCGGTTGGCGTCGTGCTCGTCGACGGCGGCGAAGCGCCGCTCGCGGCGGGCGCCGTGCGCGCGATCACCTTCGGCACGCGCTTGAGC
>VGZG01000165.1 GCA_016872675.1 Planctomycetota bacterium | reverse complement strand
GCAAGTGCGCGCGCGGGCCGCCTGCAGCGACGAACTGACCCCACGAGGTCGCCCGCCAGGGCTGATGGCGCCATTTGGCGCCGCGCCCGCAGTCCGCCCGCCGTCGTGACGGCAGCGCGCGACCGCGACGCGCACGTCTGCTCGCTCCGTCCGCGTCCGCTGCTCCTCCGTCGCAGGTCCTGCCATGTCCGAAGTCCGCCCCGGCGCGCCCTTGTCCGCGCGCCCGTCCCTCGTCGCCGACCTCAAGTCCGGCTTCCTCGTCTTCCTGATCGCGTTGCCGCTCTGTCTGGGCATCGCCATGGCGAGCGGCTTCCCGCCGGTCGCCGGCGTGATGACCGCGATGGTCGGCGGCCTGATCGTGTCGCCGCTCGGCAGCGCGCCGCTGACCATCAAGGGGCCTGCCGCCGGCCTGATCGTCATCGCCATCGGCGCGGTGACCGAACTCGGCCAGGGCGACATGGTCGCCGGCTACCACCGCGCCTGCGCCGTCGGCGTCGTGGCAGCTGCCTTCCAGGTCGCGTTCGCGCTACTGCGCTTGGCGACCGTCGGCATCGCCATCTCGCCATCGGTCGTGCACGGCATGCTCGCGGCCATCGGCGTCATCATCGTCAGCAAGCAGACGCACGTGGCGCTCGGCGCCACGCCGACGGCGACGACGCCGCTCGGCCTCGTCGCCGAGATCCCGCACAGCGTCGTGCACGCCAATCCGGAGATCGCCACGATCGGACTGCTGTCGCTCGCCGTGCTGTTCGGCTGGGGCTTCCTGCGCTCGAAGTTCGCCAAGGCGATCCCGGCGCCGCTCGTCGTGCTGGCGCTCGCCGTGCCGCTCGGCCTGTGGTTCGACCTGCCGCACGCGCACGCCTACGAGTTCTGGCGCGAGAAGTTCGAGGTCGGCCCGCAGTTCCTCGTGCGCCTGCCCGGCTCGTTGCTGGAGGTGATCGCGCTGCCCGACTTCTCGCAGATCCTGTCGGGAGCGTCGATCAAGTACATCGTGATGTTCGCGCTCGTCGGCACCATCGAGTCGACGCTCAGCTGCCTCGCCGTCGATGGCCTCGATCCGAAGAAGCGCGCCAGCGACCTCAATCGCGACCTGTTCGCGCTCGGCGTCGGCAACCTCGTGGCGGCGGCGATCGGCGGCCTGCCGATGATCAGCGAGATCGTCCGCAGCAAGGCGAACATCGACGCCGGCGCGCAGTCGGCGAAGTCGAACTTCCTGCACGGCGCCTTCCTGCTGGCGTTCGTCGTGCTCGCGCCCGGCCTGCTGCAGTCGATCCCGCTCGCCGCCCTCGCGGCGATGCTGGTGTTCACCGGCACGCGGCTGGCGTCGCCGCGGCACTTCGTGCACTCGCTGCACATCGGGCTCGACCAGCTGGTGCTGTTCACGGTGACCCTGTTGGTGACGCTCGCGACCGACCTGCTGGTCGGCGTCGGCGTCGGTCTCGGCGTCAAGCTGCTGCTGCACTTCGGCCACGGCGCTGGCTGGAAGCAGCTCTTCGGCACGCAGGTCGAGTGCGTCCGGACCGGCGACGAACTGCGCATCGCGCTGCACGGCGCCGCGGCGTTCACCAGCCTGCTCGCCGTGCGCAAGGCCGTGCTGGCGGCGCCGGCGGACGTGCGCCGCATCGTCATCGACTGCGGCGACGTCACCATGATCGACCACACGTTCCTGTCGCGCGTCGACGCGATGGGAGCCGAGTTGCCGCACGCGACGATCGAACTCGCCGGCATGGACGGCCTGCACCGCATGTCGGGCCATCCGCACGCGACGCGCCGGAGGCTCGCGTGAGCGACCACGACGACCACGACGACCACGACGACCACGCGCACGGCGGACACGGCGCCGATCCGATCGACGTCGCCGGCATCCTCGCGCACGTCGGCCACTTCGTGCCCGAGCAGGCGCCGCTGCACACGTTCGTGCACCACAACACGCTGCACGCGTTCGAGCACCTGCCGTTCGACCGCGCGGTGGTCGAGGCGGCGAAGCTGTTCGGCGCCGAGCCGTACCAGTCCGAGGCCGCGTTCGCGGCGCACCTCCGCCGCGGCCGCATCCTCGCCGCCGACCTCGACGCGGTGGTCGCCGAGGATCTGGATCGCGAGGGCGGCGACGACGTGCTCGCGCGCCAACGCCGCTTCCACTACCGCAGCCTGCGCCTGCGCCACCTGTTCGAA
This sequence comes from Planctomycetota bacterium, assembly GCA_016872675.1. Lineage (GTDB taxonomy): Bacteria > Planctomycetota > UBA1135 > UBA1135 > UBA2386 > UBA2386. The sequence goes on along the minus strand of VGZG01000165.1, from coordinate 40 downwards.
CTGCCGCGCGGTGCGGCGCTGCAGTGGCAGCTGCACGAGG
>VGZG01000164.1 GCA_016872675.1 Planctomycetota bacterium | reverse complement strand
CGGCGACGCCGACCTCGCATTGCCGGCCGCCGGAGGGCTCTCCCTCTGGTGGGTCGGCGCCGATGGCAAGGCGACGCGCGGGCCGCTGGTGCGCCACCGGATCGACGTCGGCCTCACCCTGCCGGCGCCCGAGGACGACGGCCCGGAGGTCGGCGTCTCGCTCTCGATCCCGAGCTTCGAGGTGGTCGACCAGAACGGCGATGGTCGCCCCGACCTGGTGTTCGAGTCGGACGACCACCTGCAGTTCTTCTGGACCGGGTCGAACGGCGCGTTGCCGGAGCAGCCGACGCTCGAAGTCGACCTGGCGGAACTGAAGGCGAAGCTCGCGCCGGCCGGCGGCAGCGTGCTCGACCCGGCCAACCTGTTCAAGGCGCTGGCCTCGCGGGTGTCGGCCGACGTGCGCGACTTCGACGGCGATCGCCGCGCCGACCTGCTGCTGCGCCAGGGCTCGAAGGTGTCGCTCTTCCCCGGCACGCCGGCCGGCATCGATCGCGCGAAGGCGGCGCAGGTGCTGAAGGTGTCGGGCAACCTGCTCGACGCCTTCGCGTTCGACGACGACCGGGACGGCAAGGACGACCTCTGCCTGCTGCAGGTGGCCGACGTCTCGTTCGGACAGCTGCTGCTCTGGGTCATCGTCGGCGGCGAGCTCGAGTTCGACCTCTTCACCTATCGCCAGGAGGCGACGCTGCGCTTCGGCAAGAGCCCGGCGAAGCGCCGCCGGCTGCGGGTCGAGCTGCCGGCGCTGCTCGGCATCGCCGACGAGTTCGAGGACAGCAAGGCGATCGAGCGGCTCGGCGACGAGTTCGCCCGCCAGCCGATCGGGCTCGATCTCGATGGCGACGGCCAGCGCGGCGACGTGGCACAGTTGCGGCGCGACGGGACGGTGGCGGTGTGGCGCGGCAAGGCGGCCCTGCCCGAGGCGCACGCAGCGGAGCTCGCCGAACTGCGCCGCGGCCTGCTGGCGCGCTTCGACGCTGCCGCCGCCGGCAAGGACGCGGTGAAGATCGGCCTGCTCGACCTGGTGGAGTGGGTCCCGACGCCGGGCGCGGCCATGCGCGCCGCCGTCGCCGGCCGCGAACCCGACACGCTCCTCGCGACCAGGGACCCGAGCGCCGACCGCAAGGATGCCGACGCTGCCGACCGCCAGACCGACCGCCTCCTGATCGCCGCCGACCTCGACGGCGACGGCAAGGACGAACTGCTGCTGCTCGATGTTCAGCCGCTGATGCTGTGGCGGCTGGCGGGCGGATAGCGCAGCCGCTTCAGCGAACAGCGCGATCGGGCAGGTGGCGCACCGGGTCGAGCGGTTCGTGGAGCGTCGCGAGCCGCAGGAGCGCCAGCGCCTCGCCGGCGGCGCCGAGCATGAGGTCGACGCTCTCGGCGCCGGCGTTGGCCGGGTCGTGCGTCGCGCCGCGCAGCCACTTGACGCCTTCGCCGTCGGCGACCGCCGCGCGGCAGAGGAATTCGCCGGCGCGAGCCGCGAACTCGGCGTGCTCGGCGTCGCCGGTCGCGCGATGGAGGTCGCAGAAGAAGTCGAGCACGCCGGCGACGCCGCAGCAGAACGACGGCGGGAAGGCGGCGGCCGCAGCGTTCGGCGCATCGGCCGGCGCCTGCGCCATCACGAAGCGTGCGCCCGCCAGCGCGGCGTCGAGGTAGCGCGGCTCGCCGCTCTGCGCGTGGAGCAGCAGGAAGAGACGCGCCGTGCCGGGCGGTCCATGGCACCAGCCGCCGAGGCATTGGTCGGCACCGGCGATCACCGGCCAGCCGAGGCCGTCACCCTGCGGCCGCGCCTGTTCGAGCAACCGCTTCGCGGCGTCGCGGGCGGCGCTCGCGCACGCCTCGTCTCCGGTGACGGCGGCGACACGGGCGAGGGCGTAGGCGACGCCGGCCGTCCCGTGGCTGAAGTTGGTGTAGGGCTGGTTCCCCGCGAGCTGCCAGACCCAGTGAAGCGGCCACTCGCGGTCGCTTGCCCTATGCTCCCGTCAGCCCGCTTGACGCATGAGCCCCGTCGCAAGGCGACGGAATGTTGGCGCAGGACGAGGCGGGAGATCGCGGTGGTCCGTCGTCTGTCGGGTACAGGCAATCGATGGAGCCCGCAGCTCGCAACGCGGTTCACGCAGGATCGGGCGGGCGCGAGGATGTGATTCGATGGAGGTGATCTCGGGGACGCTGGTCGCGTGGGTCTTGCTGCTGCCGGCCGCGCCGCCGGCCGCCGCGGCGTTCAAGTGCGTGACGGGCAGCGCGCCGGTCGTCGCCGCCGATCCCGGCGAGGAACTCGCCGAGTTCGGCAGCGCGCTCGACGCGAAGGA
>VGZG01000163.1 GCA_016872675.1 Planctomycetota bacterium | reverse complement strand
GCCGTCGCCGGCGCGGCCAGCGCGAGGCACCGCCGCAGCGTCAGGCCGAACGGCCCGCGGCCGCCGAATGCGCTCATCGCGACTCCGGCGGCCGTTGGCGCAGCCGGCGGAACAACGCGAACAGGTGGTCGCGCGGGCGTTCGACGCGCAGCACCTGGCCGCCGCGGGCGCGCGCGTCAGCGGCGAGGCCGTCGAGCCCGCGCGCGTCGAGGCCGCGCACGACGAGCGCGTGCGCGTCGCCGCCGAGCAGGTCGTCGAGCCGGCCGCGCGCCTGGATGGCGCCGTCCTGCAGCACCACGACCTCGTCGCAGATCTCTTCGACCTCCAGCAAGTGGTGCGAGGCCATCAACACCGCGGCGCCGGCGGCGGCGCGTTCGCGCAGGATCTGCATCACCGCTTCGCTGCCGAACGGATCGAGGCCGGCGGTCGGCTCGTCGAGGAGCAACACGTCGGGATCGGCGAGCAGTGCTGCGGCGAGCGCGAGGCGCTTGTGCATGCCGGTGCTGAACGTGCGGATCCAGCGCGCGCCGGCGCGCCGCAGGTCGAGGCGGTCGAGCCAGCGCTCGGCGCGCGCGTCGGCGTCGGCGTTGGCGAGGCCGAGTTCCGCGCCGATCCACTGCAGGAACTCGCGCGCCGACAGCACATCGAGCGGCAGCGGACCCTCGGGTTGCCATGCCACGCGGCGGCGCAGCGCGGGCGCGGCGGGATCGAGACCGAGCACTTCGACCGCGCCGGCGGTCGGCCGCTGGCGGCCGGCCAGCACGCGCAGCAGCGTCGACTTGCCGGCGCCGTTCGGGCCGAGCACGCCGACGATGCGGCCAGGCGCGACCTCGAGGTCGACGGGCCGCAGCGCCGCGACCGCGGCCTGCCGGCCGCGCGCGGGGTAGGTCACTGCGAGTTGCCGCACCGAGATGGCGGTCGCCATGGCGGCGCGATGGTATATGTGCGCCGATGCGGTTTCCTGTCATGCGCTGCCGCCACGCGGCGGACGGACGATGAGCGGCTACCTGACGACGGCCAGCGGCGAGCACGTGCCCGTGCGCGACGGCTTCGTGATCGGTCGCGTCGGTAGTTGCGATCTGGTGATCCAAGACAGCAAGGCGTCGCGCCGGCACGCGCGCATCGTCGTCGCGGGCGGCGTTGCCGAGGTTGAAGACCTGGCGAGCAGCAACGGCACGCGGCTGAACGACAAGCCGGTGACGCGCCGCATGCTGCGCGACGGCGATCGCATCCAGATCGGCGCCACGGTGCTGGTCTACCGCGAAGGCACGGCGCCGGGCGCAGCGCCCGCGGCGGCGCACAATCCTGTGGTCAGCGACGACGACCTGCTGGGCGGCGACGACGATCTCTTCGCCGACAAGCCGGCGGCTGCCCCGCCTCAGCCGGTCGCGTCACCGCCACCTTCACGTACGCCGCCGCCGAGCGCAGCGTCGCCGAGCGTGCCGCCGAAGCCGACTGCGCCGCCGCCAAGCGTCGTCGAGTTTGCCGACGAAGTTGTCGAAGTCCGCAAGTCCGCGGCGACGCCGGCCGCCAAGGCGCCCGCTGCGGCGGCGTCCGGTGGCGCCACGGCCACCGCGTCTGGCCGCATCTTGCAGTACAACAAGCAAGCGCGCGGCGCGGGTGGCCCGCTCGGCGACGACTTCGACCAGCTTGCCGGCGGCACGCGCTGGACCGCGCTGTTGCTGATCCTCGCGCTCGGCGCCGGCATCGTCTGGCTGATGATGGAGCTGGTGGGCTAGCGCGCGCCGAGGCGCCGCCAGGTCGCCAGCAGCGCCGCCGCGCTCGCCGTCCAGTCGTGCGCCATCGCGTGCGCGCGCCGCGCCGCGCCGCAGCCGTCGTCGCGCCGCGTGGCGGCGAGCGCCGCGGCCCACGCGGCGACGTCGTCGGGCGGCAGCAGAACGCCGTGCGTGCCGACGATCTCGGGCAGCGCCGCGCAGGCGCTCGCGATCACCGGCGCGCCGTGCGCGAACGCTTCGAGCGCCGTCATGCCGAAGCCTTCGTGACGCGATGGCACGGCGACGCAGCGCGCGTGCGCGTACAGCGCAGCGAGCGTTGCGTCGTCGACGACGCCGAGCGCGCGCACGATGGCGTCGCCGGCGGTGGCGCGCACATCCGCGAGCGCGCCGGCGTCGCGGCCGGCGAGCCACAGCTCGGGCCGCGCGGTGGCTGGCAGGCGCTGCAGCGCGGCGGCGAGCACGGCGAGATTCTTGCGCGCCTCGACATGGCCGACGTGCAGCACGAAGCCGTGCGGCGGCAGCGGCGCGGGCAGCGCGCCTTGCGACGCTGGCGGCGGCGCGACGGCGTTGGGCACGACCACGGCCGCCGGCATGCGCGGCGCGAGTTGCTGCAGCCGCGCGGCGGTCCAGCGGCTCGGGGTCACCACGGCGGCGG
>VGZG01000162.1 GCA_016872675.1 Planctomycetota bacterium | reverse complement strand
GTGAAGATCACGCCCGACACCGTCGACGCGCCGGCCGACGCGATCGTCTGCACCTGGTTGTTCTCCAGGATGTTGCTGCGGCGGAACGCGCGCAGCACGCCGAGCGCGATCGCCGACGCCGGGATCGAGGCCGCGACCGTCATGCCGACGCGCAGGCCGAGGTAGGCGTTGGCGGCGGCCATCAGCATCGCCAGCACGATGCCGAGCGCGACCGCCTTGGCGGTGATCTCCGGCAGCGAACGTTCGGGGCCGACGAGGGGACGGTGCGGGACGGGTTGACTCATGGCGGGGACGAGGCGGTGAAGCCGCTAGGGTCCGCGCCCGCGATGGCGGAGTCCAGCCCGCGCTCTCGAAGTCCGCCGCCTGCCGCTCACGACGCCTTGGCCGACCGCCCGGCGCCGCCGCCGGCCGCGCGCGCCTTCTGGACGAGGCTGCGGGTCTGCTGCAGCGCGGCAGCGTCGGCGCTGTCGCCCATCGCCATCGCCGCGAGCTCCTTCTCGACCTCGTCGGCGGCGAGCAGGCGCACCGTCGAGCGCGTGCGCTCGTCGCCAGCAGCTCCGGCGGCTTCGGCGACGTGGGCCGTCGACGCCTTCCTGCTGGCCGCCTTGCCCCCCGCGTTGGCGGCAGGCCCACCGTCCGTGGCGCGGCCGGCGACTTGCTTGTTGACCAGGAAGTGGTGCTGCGCGAACGCCGCCACCGGTGCTAGGCGCGTGACGATCACCACCTGATGGTGGCGCGCGACCTCGTGCAGCTTCTGGCCGACCTGCAGGCCGAGCCGGCCGCCGATCTCGGCGTCGATCTCGACTCCTCGACGACCTCGAGACCGAGGTCGCCGCCGAGTTGCGCCAGGTGCCGCATCCATGGCTTGTAGCTCATGCCGTTGTCGGAGCAGCACGGCACGACGGCGAACGGGCGGCCGTGCCTGGCGGCGTACTCGACGATGACGCGCGTCGCGCCATCGGGGTGCATGCCGACGAGCAGGTCGCAGTCGCACGGCTCGTCGAGCGTGAACAGCCGCTCGGCGTACTTCACCTCGGCGCGCTTCCAGCGCTTGTCGAACGTCAGCACGTCGAGGCCGCGGCGCTGAGTTCGACGTTGAGCTTGCCCATGCCGCCGGCGATGTCGAACGCGCGCCGGCAGCCGGGGAAGTGACGCTCGACGAGGTCGGCGAACAGCGAGAAGCGGCGTTTGTCGGCCACGGAAAACGGGCGCGCGGAGAGTCGGTCGGTCGGCGCGGTGCATCATGCTGCCGCGCGCGGCAGCGCGGGTCCACGGACGGCGCGCGGCGCTTCGCGGGACGCGCGGCGAGGGACGGCGCGACGCAACGCCCCGCGCGACGCACCCGCTCGCGACAACCCTGCGACACGCTGCCCGCTGCGTCGGGGCTTCCGACCGGCGCGCGCGTCGCCCACGATGCGCCGTCTCGTCCCGTCGCGGCCTCGCCGATCGCGCGCACCGCCCCATGCCCATGCCCCGCTCGCTGCTGTCGTTCGCCGTCGCCGCGCCGCTGTGCGCGGCCGCGCTCGCCGGCCAGCAGGCCGCGAACGCCGCGACCGCGCGCACGCATTGGTCGTTCGCGCCGATCCGCGTGCCGGCAGGGCCGATCGGCGACGCGCCGACGACGACGGCGGCGATCGACGCAGCGATCGATGGCGCGCTGGCGGCGCGCGGCGTGCCGGCGGCGCCGCCGGCCGATCGGGCGACGCTGCTGCGGCGGCTGGCCTTCGACCTGACCGGCTTGCCGCCGAGCCCCGACGAGGTCGCGGCCTTCTGCGCCGACGCCGCGCCTGACGCATACGAGCGCGCGGTCGAACGGCTGCTGCAGTCGCCGCACTACGGCGAGCGCATGGCGGTGTTCTGGCTCGACCTCGTGCGCTACGCCGACACCGTCGGCTACCACGGCGACCAGCCGGTGTCGGTCTCGCCGTTCCGCGACTGGGTGATCGAGGCCTTCCGCGTCGACCTGCCGTTCGACCGCTTCACGATTGAGCAGCTGGCCGGCGACCTGCTGCCCGAGCCGACGCGCAGCCAGCAGGTCGCGTCGGGGTACCAGCGGCTGGGCATGATGAGCGCCGAAGGCGGCCTGCAGCCCAAGGAGTACCTCGCCAAGTACCTCGCCGAGCGCGTGCGCAACGTCGCGGGCGCGTGGCTCGGCGTGACGCTCGGTTGCGCCGAGTGCCACGACCACAAGTACGACCCGTTCACGGCGCGCGACTTCTACCGCTTCGCCGCGCACTTCGCCGACCTCGACGAACGCGGCCTCTACAGCGGTGACGACTGGGGCCCGAAGATCCCGGTGCCGACCGCCGCGCAAGAACGCGCGCGCGGCGACCTGACGCGCGCGATCGACGAAGTGCGCGCCGAACTCGCGGCCGAGACGCCGGAGCGGGCGGCGGCGCGCGCGGCGTGGGAAGCGGCGCTGCCGGCGTGGCGCGCGCTCGCGGCGACGACGGCGAGCGCGCGCAGCGG
>VGZG01000161.1 GCA_016872675.1 Planctomycetota bacterium | reverse complement strand
AGCGGCCGCTCGCGGCCGCGTCCGCGCGCCCTCGGCGCGCGCGTCGCCGCCAGTTGGCGGCCCTTCGCGGCGTCCGGATCGGCAGCGCACGACGGGCATCCGCGCGCGAAGGAAAAAATGGAGCGGGTAGAGGGACTCGAACCCTCGACCCTCACGTTGGCAACGTGATGCTCTACCACTGAGCTACACCCGCTCACAGACGATCTCGGATCAATCGACCCTGCGGTCGCCCGCGAAGGATCGGCTCGCGCGTCGGCCAACCTTCGCCTTTTGCGAGGTTGCGGTTGATCCGGCGTTCGAGGGGGCGCATTCGTATGGAACCGACCGATCTCTGTCAAGCGCGGCGGCGGCGTCTTTTCGCCTCCGTCAACCACGGTCGTCCGATCGCCATGGCACCCGCACCATCGACCTTTCCAGCACTGCTGCACGACGTCGTCGCGCTGCGGCGCGACGCAGTGTTCCTGCCGCGCCGCCGCGCCACTGACCATCGGCCAGTGACGTTTGGCGCTCTCGTAGCGGACATTGACGCGCTCGCGACAGCGCTGGTCGGCCTCGGCGTGCGGCGCGGGGATCGCGTCGGGCTCGTCGCCGAGAACCGCTGCGAATGGCTGCTCGTCGATCAGGCGCTCGCCAGCCTCGGCGCGGTCAGCGTCCCGCGCGGCGTCGACACCACGCCGAAGGAGTTGCAGTTCCTGCTGCGCCACAGCGGCTGCTCGCTCGCGTTCGCCGACGACGACCGCGTCGCGCGGGAACTGCTGGCCCTGCGCGGCGACCTGCCGGCGCTGCGCGCCATCATCGTCATGCAGGACCGCACCGAGGTCGCGGGCGCGCAAGCGCTCGGCGACCTGCTGCGCGACGGCGCGAACGCGCTCGCCGCGCGCGCGAACGAACTCGCCGCCGCGCGCGCCGCAGTGACGCCCGACGACCTGCTGACGATCGTCTACACCAGCGGCACCACAGCCGAGCCCAAGGGCGTGATGCTCACCCACCGCAACGTGCTGACCAACGTCGCGGTCGTGACCGACGTGCTGGACGTCACCGCCACTGACAGCTTCCTGTCGGCGCTGCCGGCGTGGCACATGTACGAGCGCATCATGGACTACCTCGCGCTCGCAACGGGCGCGCAGCTGGTCTACACCGACCGCCGTCGCATCAAGGAGGACCTCGCCGGCGTCAAGCCAACGGTCTTCGCCGCCGTGCCGCGCATCTGGGAGATGCTGCACGACGGGCTCGTCGGCCACGCGCAGAAGCTCACCGGCCTGCAGGGCAAGCTGCTGCGCGCGGCGCTGACGCTGTCGCGCGCGGTCGGCGGCGGGCGCGCCACCCTCGGCCAGCGCGCGGCGCACGCCGTGCTCGATCGCATCGTGCTCAAGAAGGTGCGCGCGACGCTCGGTGGCCGGCTGCGGCTGTGTGTCAGCGGCGGCGGCGCGCTGCCGCGCCACGTCGACGAGACGCTGCTCGGGCTCGGGCTGCCGCTGAAGAACGGCTATGGCCTCACCGAGACCAGTCCGGTCGCGTCCGTGCGCCTGCCCCAGCAGCGCACGGCCGGCCACATCGGCCCGCCGCTGCCGCAGACGAAGATCGAAGCCCGCCGCGCCGATGGCGCGCGCTGCGCCGTCGGCGAGACCGGCGTGCTGTGGATCCACGGTCCGCAGGTGATGCGCGGCTACTACGACAATCCCAAGCGCACCGCCGAGGTGCTGACTGCCGACGGCTGGTTCTGCTCGGGCGACCTAGGCCACGTCGACGCCGCCGGCAACGTGTGGATCACCGGCCGCGCCAAGGACACCATCGTGCTCGCCGGCGGCGAGAACGTCGAGCCCGAGCCCGTCGAAGCGGTGATCAAGACCTCACCGCTCATCGAGCAGGCGGTCGTGCTCGGCCAGGACCAGAAGGCGCTTGGCGCGCTGCTGGTGCCGCGCGCCGAGCGGCTCGAGCAGGCGATCCCGCGCGCGCAGTGGGACATCCGCGACGGCGAACTGCAGGGCCGCGAGGTACATACGCTGCTGCGGCGCGAGCTCGACCGCGTGCTGGTGCGCGACAACGGCATTCGCCCTTGCGACCGCGTCGCGGCCTTTCGCGTGCTGGCCCAGCCGATGACGGCGGAGAACGGCCTGCTGACGCAAACGATGAAGGTGCGCCGCCACGTCGTCGTCGAACGCTTTGCGGCGCTTCTGACGGCGATGTTCGCCGGCGGCCGCGGCGACTGACGCGGGCGCGGACAGTCAGGGCGCCAAGCGGTCGAACGACAGCGTGCGCGTCGGATCGCCGGCCGGCGCCGGACCGAGCGCGACGAGCAGCCGGTGCAGCCAATCGCCCGCTGCGGCGCAGGCATCGCCGATGTCGGTGCCGCGCGCGAGGCAGACGGCGATCGCGCTCGCGAGCGCACAGCCGGTGCCACGCACGCGGCCGGTCGGCAGGCGCAGGCGCGCGTACTTGCGGCGCTCGCCCGCAGTCCACAGGACGTCCTCGCTGTGCGCGCCTTCGCCGTGGCCGCCCTTCGCCAGCACGGCGCGGGCGCCGATG
>VGZG01000160.1 GCA_016872675.1 Planctomycetota bacterium | reverse complement strand
CGCTCAGGGACTGCGTCGCGGCATGGCTCGCGCCACGCCGTGCCAATGGCACGAGCGCGAGCGCTGCGCGCGCCGCGGCGGCGTCGCCGGCCAGCAGCTGCGCGGCCGCCAGGTCCTCGGCAGCGCGGTCGTCGCCGCGCGCCACGGCCGCCGCGAACGCCGCCGGCGACGCGTCGAACAGCAGCCACGCGGCGCCGTCGCGGTCGATCGGCTGGAAGCGCGCGAGCCAGTGGTAGCAGCGCGTCGAATCGCGCGGATCGACGTCCTTGAGGTCGTCACAGTAGGCCGCGACCTTGCCCAGGCGCGGCCCCTGGCCGACCTCGAGGAACACGGCGTCCGGATGGCGCGCGCGCAGCGCGTCCTGGCCGGACTGCCAGCGCTGGTCCCAGTCGCAGTTGCCGTCGGCGACGCGACGGAAGCCGTGCGCGGGGCCGCCGGCGACCAGCGGGAAGAAGCCGACGAAGCGCGGCCAGCCGGCGGCGACATAGGCGAGCGCGGCGAGCAGCGCTGCGACCAGCAGCGTGCGGCCGCCGCGCGTGCGTGCCCACTGCGTCTCGGCGGTCGCGGCGGCGGCGAGCCAGACGGCGGGCAGGCACGGCAGCAGGTAGCGCACGCCCATCTGCAGCGAACGCGACGCGCTGTAGTACGCCAGCAGCAGCGCCGCCGGCAGCAGCGCGAGCGCGGCGAGGCCGCGGCCGGCGCGCGCGAGGTGCGGCGCGCCGATCGCCGCCAGCAGCCAAAGCGGCTCCGGCGTCTTCAGCAGCAGCGTCAGCGGGTAGTACGCGGCGTGATTGCCGCGCAGGTCGCCAAACGTGCCGTTGCCGGTGCGGCTCGCCCAGATCGCCTGGTAGTCGACGCCGAGGACCAGCGGCTCGGGCAGCAGGCCGAGCAGCAGCGCGCCGCCAGGCAGCGCCGCGAGCGCGCGCAGCGGCCCGGAGGTCAGGTTCGCCAGCGACATCGCGCTGCAGGTCGGCTGCGCGAACAGGTAGCAGGCATGCAGCGTTGCCAGCGCCACGACGAACGCGAATGCGAGCGCCAGCGCCGTGCGCAGCAGCCGCGCGCCCGCCGATCGCGTCACCACGCTGGCGCGCGGCCACGGGTCGAAGCCGCGCCACGCCGCCAGCAGCAGCGCCAGCGCGAGGCCGGCGAGCGGGATCACCGCCGTGTACTTGGTCGCGGCGAGGCCGCCGAAGGCGACGCCGAGCGCCAGCAGCCGGCCCGTCGTCGGTCGCCGCGTCCATCGCCACGCCAGCCAGCCAGCCAGCGTCGCCACCGCCGCGAGCGGCACGTCCGACGACAGCAGCGGTCCGAGAGCCAAAAGCGTCGGGCTGGTCGCCGCGCCCAGCGCCGCTGCGAGTCCGGCGCGCGGGCCGAGCGCCTGCCGCGCCCAGCCGACGACGGCGAGCAGCAGCAGCGCGGGGAACACGAGCATGCCCAGGCGCGCGCGCCGCAGCACGTCGTCGTCCGAGACGCGACCGCCGGGATCGGTGAGTTGCGTGCCGAGCAGGACCAGCGGCCCCTGGAAGCGCTGTTCCGGCGTCGTCAGCGGTTGGCGGGCTGCGACCACGCGGCCGGCGAGCTGGTAGTTGCGTTCGTCGGGCGTGCGCTCGACCGCCTGCGACAGCCACGCGAGCGCCAGCAGCGCGGCGGCGCCGACGGCGAGCGTCGCGGCGAGCAGAGGCGGGCGCGGCGTGGATTCGGCCATCGGGACGGGACCGCGCACACGCGGCACGGTGGGCGTACCGGGCGGCCGGCGGTGGCGCAAGCGCGCGGCAGCGGTGGGTGGTGACCTGAGCCGTTGCGCGCGACCCACGCGGCGTCGGAGCCATGGCGCGGACCAACGATCCGCCCGCGCTTGCCGCGTGGGAACGTCGCCAGGCGACGGGGGTCGCGACGAAGACCATCGGGGCCGGCGCGTCGTCGTCCGAGCATCGCCGCCGTGCCGACTGACTTCGCCGACGCCTGCCGGCAGCATCCGTTCGTTCGCGGCCTCGCGACGGTTCGCTGCCGCCGTGGCGCTACCGCGACCACGTGGCGCGGACGATCGCCAGCGCGCCGGCATTCGGCGGCGTCGGCCCGTTGAACCACTGCGCGTAGGCGGCGCCGTTCAGGCCGCGCGCGCTCGCGCGTCCCGCGTCGCAGACGCGCAGTAGCCGCTGGCGTGGCGCCGGGCCGCTGCACGGCTGCACTGCCGGCTCCATGCTCAGTCCTCTTCGTCCTCGTCGTCGTACGGGCTGGTGTTGCACGGCAGTCCGCCCGTGCCCTTCACGCCGGCGTCCTTGGCGTGCACGTAGGTCGGGTCGCCGCGGCGCGGGCCGCGGCCGTTGGCGGCGTCGCGCCGGCCCTGGATCGCCGCCTTCGGCGGATTGGGCGGGATCAGGCACTCGGGGCCGGTGCCGATCAGGTCCTTGCGGCCGGCGTCGAGCAGCGCCTTGCGCACGGTGAACCAGTTCTCCGGCTTGAAGTACTGCATCAGCGCGCGCTGCACCTCGCGGTCCTTCAGCTTCTTGACCGTCTCGACCGGCTGCATGGTCATCGGGTCGAGGCCGGTCCAGTACATGCACGTGGCGATGTCCATGGGCGCTGGGATGAAGTCC
>VGZG01000159.1 GCA_016872675.1 Planctomycetota bacterium | reverse complement strand
CGACGGCGCCGGCGCCACGACCGGCGTTGGCGCGACCTCGATCGGCGCGACGGCCGGCGGCCGCAGCGTCGCGACGGCGAGGGCCGCGGCGCCGACGACGGCGAGCGTCAGGATCACGGCGGTGCGGCGTTGCATGCGCAGGGCCAAAGGAAGCAGGATAGCCCGCTTCCCGTCCCACCGCCGCATGCGCTTGCCGATCGCCCTCGACTACCGACCCGCTGTGCTCTCGGGGTCGGGCATCGGCCGCGCCGTGCGCGAACTGGCGGCGGCGCTCGCGCGGCGCGACGACGTCGCCGTGCGGTTGTTCGCGCACAGCCTCGCGCCAGCGCGACAGCCGACGCCGCCGCCAACGGCGGCGCGTTTCTGCCGCTTGCCGATCCCCGGCCGCGCGTTGCCGCTGCTGGCCCGCGCCGGGCTCGGCGCCGATCGGCTGGTTGGCGGCGCCCGCGTGTTCCATTGGACCGACTACGTGCATCCGCCGGTCTCGTCGGCGCGCGTCACGCTGACCGTGCACGACCTCGCGTTCGTGCGCGACCCGCGCTGGCACGGCGCCGACGCCGCGCGGCTCTGCGAACGCACGCGCGCCGCCATCGCCGCGGCCGCTGTGGTCGTCGTGCCGTCGCAGGCGACCGCCGACGACGTGCGCGCCTTCGCCCCCGACGTGCGCCGGCTCGCCGTGATCCCGTTCGGCAGCGACCACGCGCCGACGACGCCGCTGCCGACGGGCGACCACGTGCTGTGCCTGGGCACCATCGAGCCGCGCAAGAACCACCTCGCGCTGCTGCGCGCGTGGGAGCTGCTGCCGACGCCCCGGCCGCGCCTCGTCGTCGTCGGCCGCGCTGGCTGGGAATGCGCCGAGACCGTGCGCGCGCTGCGCGCCGCCGCGGCGGCGGGCTGGCTGACGTGGCGACCCGACGTGAGCGACGACGAGCTGTGGGCGCTGCTGCGCTCCGCCCGCGCGCTCGCCTTCCCGTCGCTGTGGGAAGGCTTCGGCTTCCCGCCGCTCGAAGCGATGGCGTGCGGCGTGCCGGTGGTCGCGCACGACTGCGCGCCGATGCGCGAACTCGGCGACGGCGTGTTCGCGTTCGCCGACGCGCGCGAGCCGGCAGCGCTGGCTGCCGCACTACAGCGCGCGCTCGCCGACGCGGCCTTCCGCGCGCAGGCGACGACGGCGGGACCGGCGCGCGCGGCCCGCTACCGCTGGGACGCCTGCGCCAAAGCACACGCGGCGCTCTACCGCGAGGTGGCGACGTGCTGATCGCCTTCGACGGCGTCTGCCTCGGCGACGGCCCGCCCACCGGCGTGGCACGCGCGTTCCTCACCGGCCTGCAGGCGTACGCCGCACGCGGCGAACACGCAGCCGTGCTGCTGCTGCCGCCGGGCGCGCCGGATCCGCAGTTGCCCGGCGTGCGCGTCGTCGCCGCGCCGCGCGGTCGGTTGCGCCGGCAGCTGGCGTTGCCGCGCCTGCTTCGGCGACTGCACGCCGACCTGCTGCACAGCTCGGTCGCCGCCGTGCCGCTGCGCGCATACGTGCCGACGATCGCCAGCGCGCACGACCTGCCGTGGCGCCATCCCGAGGCAGGCGAAGCCACGACGCCGTGGCGGCGCTTTGCCACCGCGCAGGCGCTGCGCGCCGCCGCCGCCGTGCTGGCGCCGTCGACGATGACCGCCGACGACGTGCGCGCGCTGCTCGGCGCTGGCGCGCGCGTGCGCGTCGTGCCGCACGGCTGCGCGCTCGATCCGACGCCTACCGCAGCGGCGACGGCGGCGCGGCGCGGGCCCTTCCTAGCGCTCGGTGACGACCGGCCGCGCAAGAACCGCGACCTGCTGCGCCGCGCGCACGCGCGCGCCAGCGCGCAGGACGCGACGCTGCCGCCGCTGCGCTTCGTCGGCCCGCCCGCCGACTTCGTCGACGAGGCGCAGAAGCGCGAACTGCTGCGCGATTGCCGCGCGCTCGTGCACGCATCCCGCTTCGAGGGTTTCGGCCTGCCAGTGCTCGAGGGCTTGGCACACGGCGCGCCGGTCGTGTGCAGCGACCTGACGCCACACCGCGAGATCGCCGGTGACGCGGCGATCGTGTGCGCCAGCGACGACGAGGCCGCGTTCGCGCACGCGCTGCTCGCCGTGCACCGCGACGAGACGCTGCGCTGGCGGCTCGCGCGCGACGGCCACGCGCGCGCCGCGCGCTTCACGCCGGTGGCCGTCGCGGTGGCTTGGGCCGCGCTGCACCGCGAGGTGGCGCGATGAGCCTGCACGTCGCCATGTCGGGCTGGCTGCTCGGCCAGCCGTCAGGCGCCAATCGCCGATTGCTGGCGCTGTTGCGCGCAGTCGGCCCGCAACTCGCGCCTGGCGAACGGGTGACCGTGCTGTGCCGGCCGGACTTTGCGCCGCCGGCGCTATCGGGCATCGGCTGGCAGCCGGTCGCGATCCCGACCGGTCCGACGCTGCGACGCGCGTTCGTCGAGCGGCGCACGCTGCGCGCGACGCTGCGGCGGCTCGACGTCGACGTGCTCGACCACGGCTTCCTGCCGCTGCCGACAGTCGACGCGCCGGTCTGCCTGCTGGTCCACGACCTGCGCGCCGTCGACGGCCTGACCCGCTGGCCGCGCGCCCTCGCCCGCGCCGTGCTGCGGC
>VGZG01000158.1 GCA_016872675.1 Planctomycetota bacterium | reverse complement strand
GTGCCCGGCACCCCGCCGGATCCGCCCCTGCCGCGGTCAGCCCGAGCGCCGCGAGCACCCGCGCGATTGCCGCCGGATCGTGGATCGCCGCCAGCACGCGCCGCTGGCCCGCGCACTGCGGACAGACCAGCACGTCGATGCCAAACACGCGCCGCAGCAGGTCCGCCCACGGCAAGCGCTGCCGGTGACTGCGGCGACGGCTACCGCGGTGTGGCACCCGCAGACGGGCGCGGGCGCGGCGTTCTGCTTGCTGGCGACGTACGGCCGCAGCCGCTGACATCGCCGTCGTCGCCGCGTTGTCCGCCCCCGCAACCTGACAGCCCCCACCACCGCCCGCACCGTGGCGGCAGCCAGCGGCAGCGCCTGCCGTCGTGCCGTCGCCGAAGCGCCTCTTCCGCGCGTACCCGATCCGGCCGTCCGGCAGTTCGGCCAGCCGCGATTCGCTCACCGCCGGGCGCGCGGCGTAACGGCACAGCGCCTCCAGGCGCTCGCGATCGCGCGGCGCCACCCAGGTGTTGGCGTGCAGCGAGAAGCTCGTCGACCCACTTCCCGGCTTTGTGCAGCGCCCGCAGCACGCGAGCGCGGATGCGCTGCACGAGCAGCTGCACGTCGGGCGGTCGGAGCCGTGGGGCGGGCGGCCGGGTATCAACCGTCGGCCCGGGAACCTGACCGCGGCGAGCGGCACTCCGCTGGCATGATCTGGCAGACTCCGGCGGCAAGGGCGGTGCGCAACCGCACCGTGCGCACGTTGGCCGATTGGACCGAGTTGTTCGACCCGCAGGTGGCGATGGTCGTCTGGGAACGGCAGGTCGACCCGCTGGTGACCCGTTTCGCTGGCGACGTGCTTGCCCGCGCCAAGCTGGAGCACCTGCTGGAGGTCGAGGTCGCCGACCTCGATCGGACCGATCTCGTGCCGGCCGACGCGCTCGCGGCCGACCCGGTCGGCGGGCAGGCCTTCCTAGCCGACCTGCGGACCCTGTCGCATGCCTTCGCCGAGCTCGTCGGCGCATCCCGCCTGGGCGTGCGATTGCTGCGGCTCGACGCGCCGATGTGCCCGCGCTTCCACACCGACTTCGTCGGCGTCCGCCTGCTGACGACGTATTGCGGACCCGGCACCGAGTGGATCGACGAAGCCGACGTCGACCGTTCGCGCCTTGGCCATCGCTCGGGTGGCGAATCCGACGAGCGCTCGGCACTGCTGCGGCCCGGCGCCGTCGTGCGGCAGCTGCCCGAGGGCGCGGTCGGACTGCTGAAGGGCGAGTCGTGGCCAGGCAACGCCGCGCACGGCGTCGTGCACCGGTCGCCGGCGGTGCGCGGGCACAAGCGCATCGTGTTCAGCCTCGACGTACTCAACCAGGAAGGTGGCTTCGAAGGCTTCGACGCCACGGGAGAAGGCTGTGCGATCCCGCAGGCCGGCTTCCAGCCGATCGTCGTGCCGCGTCTGGCGATGCCGCGGCAGCGCCGCGGAGGCCGCGCATGACGGCTGCGACCTCGAAGCGTACGAAGGACGGTCGCCTGCCGGTCACGGTGCTGTCGGGCTTCCTCGGCGCCGGCAAGACGACGTTGCTCAACCACGTGCTCAACAACCGCAGCGGCCTGCGCGTCGCGGTCATCGTCAACGACATGAGCGAGGTCAACATCGACGCTACGCTCGTCGCCAACAAGGGCGCGCTGCAGCGCGTCGACGAGAAGCTCGTCGAGATGAGCAATGGCTGCATCTGCTGCACGCTGCGCGAGGACCTACTGGTCGAGGTCGGCAAGCTGGCTCGTGAAGGCCGCTTCGACTACCTGCTGATCGAGTCGACGGGAATCAGTGAGCCGTTGCCGGTCGCCGAGACGTTCACGTTCGCCGACGACGAAGGCAAGGGCCTCGCCGACGTCGCGCGCCTGGACACGATGGTGACGGTGGTCGACGCCAAGGCGTTCCCGCGCGACCTCGGTGGCGGCACCGAGCTGCGCGAGCGCGGTCTCGCGCTCGGCGACGACGACGACCGCACGATCGACGACCTGCTGGTCGAGCAGGTCGAGTTCGCCGACGTCATCGTCGTCAACAAGACCGACCTGGTGACCGCCGACCAGCTCGCCGAGCTGCAGGCGTTGATGCGCCGCCTGAACCCGGGCGCCAAGCAGGTTCTGGCGCGCGAAGGCCGCGTGCCGCTCGACGAGGTCTTGGCGACCGGCCGCTTCGACTTCGAGCGCGCCGCCGCCAACCCTGGCTGGATGGCGCAACTGCGCGGCGAGGAGGCCAGCGAAGCCGACGAGTACGGCATCCGCAGCTTCGTCTACCGGGCGCGGCGGCCGTTCCACCCCGAGCGCTTCGACGCCCTGTTGCGCAGCGAATGGTCAGGGGTCGTGCGCAGCAAGGGCTTCTTCTGGCTCGCAAGCCGCCACGACGTCTGCGGCGAGTGGCACCAGGCCGGGGGCTCGTGCCGCACGTCGCCAGCCGGCACTTGGTGGGCGACGACGCCGCCCGCCGAGTGGCCGGACGAGGCGCGCACCGGCATCGAATCCAACTGGTGCGAGCCGTGGGGCGATCGCCGGCAGGAGATCGTCGTCATCGGCCGCCACGTCGACGAGGCGGCGCTGCGGCGAAGGCTCGATGCTTGCCTGCTGGCCGACGCCGAGATGGCCGGTGGTCCGGCGGCGTGG
>VGZG01000157.1 GCA_016872675.1 Planctomycetota bacterium | reverse complement strand
GTGGTCCGGGACCGGCGCCTGAACTTCCTGCTGCGCGACTCGCTCGGTGGTGGCGGCAGCGAGAGCCTGAAGACCGACGCGCAGGGCAAGACGCACGGGCTCGCGCTGCTCGAGATCGAAGTGGAGCGCTGAGGCGCGCCCCGCTACAGCGCATGCCGCGCCGCGTCGCCTAGGATGCACCCGTGATCACAGCGCTGATCGCGACCCTGGCGTTGGCGACGCCGCAGGCACCGGGCACACCCGCGGCACCCGACCTGGCGCCGCTGCTGCGTGCGTACTTCGAGGCCCCGTCGCCGCGTGGCGCCGAACTCCAGCCGCTGGTCACCGCCGCCGCGAACCGCGAAGCCGAACTCGTCGCGATGCTGGCCGAGAAGACCTTCCTCGCCGAGCGCGTCGCGGTCGAACGCTTCGCAGCGATCCGCGATGGGCGGCTCGTCCAGCCACCGGACGACAACCCCGCGCTGCTGATCGGCCCGGAAGTGCCCACTGGCCTCGCACCACTTCTCGTCTACGTGCCCGATGCGGTCTACGCCAAGCCCTTCGTCGACGAGATGCGTGCCGCGGCGGCGCGCGGCTGGTTCGTCTACCTGGTCCCCGATTCGCTGCGCGACAATCGCTACCTGTCGACGCCACAGGAACTCGATCGCCACACCGGCCCGCTGCGTGATCTGCTGCTGCGCCACGCGATCGACCCGGATCGCATCTGCTTCACCGGCTCCGGACGCGGCGGCCACGCCTGCTGGGACGTCGGCTTGATGCGCTCGGGGCGCTTCGCCGCGATCCTCCCCTGCAACGGCGGCACGATCCACGAAGGGGGCTTCGCGCGGACCGGCGGCGTCTTCGTCGAGAACGGTCGCGACCTCGCCACCTTCCTCACCTTCAACAACACCTTCGATCACGGCATCGAAGCGTGCCGCCACGCGGTGAAGCTCCTGACCGGATGGGGCGCCCGCATCGAGGTCCAGGAGGAGGCGACGATGCGCTTCGTGTTCCTCGACGAGGCGACCACGAAGCTCGCGAGCGCGAAGCGAACCGCGCACCGCCGCAGCATCGTCAAACGCTTCAACCGGCTGCCGGACGGTGCGCACTACTGGCTCGAAGCCCTCGATCGCCGGCCGGGAGAATGGGATCCCGCCGCCCGCGTCGAAGTGAAGGCGGCCGACTGGCCGAAGCAGCCGGAGCTGCAACGGCAGACGTACTGGAAGCTCGTGCAGGACCGCTGCGCCCGCCTCGCCGGCGTCGTCGCCGGCAACCGCATGCGCATCGAGGCGCAGGGCGTCGGTCGCCTGCGCGTCTGGTTCGATCCCGAGCTCGTCGACTTCGGCGCCAAGGTCGACATCGAAGTCGGCGGCAAGCTGGTGCGCAGCGTGCAGCCAAAGCGCCGGCTCGACGTCATGCTCGCGCGCGTCTGGGCCACCGGCGACACCTCGGCGCTCTACTGGGACCACGTCGACCTCGCGCTGCCGAAGTGAGCGAGCTCGGTCAAAACCGCCGCTGCGGGCCGAAGATCAGTAGCAAGTCCTGGGCGAGCCCGCGCCGCCGGCGATCTCGGTCAGAACCGCCGCTGCGGCCGAGCGCGACGCCGCAGCCTGCGACATCGTCGACTTCCGCATCCGCGGAGTGCGCGCGGGTCGTGCGGCGGAACTACGGCTTCTGCAGCACGACCCACGCCTTGGTCGGATCGTCGCTGTCGGCGACCGAACGCACGACCCAAGGATCGAGCGCTGCCCAGCGATCGACGTCGGCGCGCGTGATGTCGACGCCGTTCCACGTGTCGGCGCGCGCGGCCTGGCCGGTCCAGGGCTTCTGTTTGACCAGGAACTTGAACAGCCCGCGAGGCCGCAGCACGCGGAAGGTGTCGCGCACGTAGTCGGTGACGACCTTCAGGTCGGGGATGTGCTGGAACACCTGGAAGCTCAGCACCACGTCGAAGTGGGCGGTCGGCAGGCCAGCGAGCGTGTGGCCGTCGCCCTGGTGCACGGTGACGTTCGGGAAGCGGCGCAGGTACTCACGCGCCTGCGCGACCATGCTCGGGGCGATGTCGATGCCGTGGACGTCGGCGAACATCACGCTGAAGAACTGCAGCATGCGGCCGATGCCGCAGCCGATCTCGAGGAAGCGCATGTCGTGGCACAGTTCCTTGTGCAGATGGCCGATCGTCTCGAACGCATCGCGGCAACCGGACAACGCGAAGTCGAAACCCTCGTACTCCCGGGTGTTGATGTAGTACTTCGAGTTCTCCTGCCCGCGGGCATCCCAATCCGCGCGCATCCATGCGGCGACGTCGGCGCGCGGGGCCTGCTGGCGGCGTTGCTCCTCGGTCATTCCGACAAGCGTGCGCGCCGGCGGCGGTCGGCGCCAGCGTCACGGCGCGGGTTCGCGGACAGCACGTGCGCGACCGGCTGCCGCCGGCCTGGCTCCGGCCGGCCGTGCGCTAACGGCCAGCACCGCGGTCTTGCGCGTCTGCGGGCGTGGTCGATGATCGCGGGATGCCGCGATCGCGCGGGTGCTGATGGCGATGGGGTTATCGTCGGCGGTGCCGGAGCAGGCGGGGTGCCGCTCGCCGCCGGCGGGAGGCGTCGTCGACGTCGACGAGGGCGCCGCGGAGTAGCGGTGGGAACGGTGCCGTGACCTCGGGCGGGTCGTGGCGGGGTAGCGTTG
>VGZG01000156.1 GCA_016872675.1 Planctomycetota bacterium | reverse complement strand
CGGCGGCGGCACCGGCAGTTCGAAGGCGCGGCGGAAGTCCGGTCCCTCGGTGCGCGCCGCCGCATGACCGACGGGCAGCCAGTCGCCGGCGGACGTGCGCAGCAGTATGGCAAGGGCTTCGTGCGCGTCGGCGCCGTCGGGCGCTGTGGCGAGGCCGTCCACGAACGCGGCCGCGGCCGCGGGCACCGTCCAGGCGGCAGCGCCGCCGCCGGGCGCGTCGGGCACGGACGTCGCAGGCAGCGCCACGCCGTTGCCGGCGTGCCAAGCGACGAAGGACGCCGTGGCGGCGGCGCCGCACAGCACCACGCTGTTCTCGCCGTCGGCGAACAGCGGCACGTCCGGGCGATCCTCGGGGAACAACTGCCAGCCGGGGCCCGGCCGCTGCACGCGCCGGGTCGCCGCATCGTCGGGCAGCGCGACGGACTGGCCGGCGACGAGCGCCAGCCGGCGCCAGACCCAACCGCGGGACGTGCGCGTCCACAGGTCGTGTTCGCCAGCCGGCAAGCGCGCGCTCGCGGCGTCGCGGCACGGCAATGTGACGCTGCCGTCGCCGACGCGCAGTCGCGCGTGCGTCCGCAGCGGCGCCTCGCCGGTCGCCGTCGTGATCGCGGCGAAGGGCGCGAGATCGAGTCGCTGCGGTCGCCCCGGCCGCAGTCCGCTGATCACGGCGCACAGGCCGCGGGCCGTGGTGACGAGGCCGGTGGCCGAGGCCGACTCGCTGACCACCGCCGACACGCTGGCGCGGCCGCGCGCATCGCTGCGCGTCCACAGGCGCGCCGCCGGTTGCAGCGCCGGCGCGGCGTCGGCGTCGGCCTGCGCCAGCTCGGTGAACCAGCGCAGCGACTCGGGCGCGCCCGGTTCGTGGACGATCAGCGCGACGTCGGCGTCGGCGATCGGCTTGCCGGCCGGGTCACGCAACACGACGACGAAGTTCGCTGGCGGCGCGACGAAGCGCGCCGCTGGCTGGCCCTGCGGCGGGCTCAGCGCGAGCGCGCAGATCGCGGCGGTCCACATGCCGCCATCAACGGCGCAGTGGGCGGCGGGTTCAAGCCCCTGGTGGTCGCCGGCGCCGGCCGCGCGCGCCGTCCGGCGCCAAGACGACGCGCTCCCGCGCCCTCCAGGGAGGCAGCGGGCTCGTCGCGGTGGCCCTGCCGACGGCGCCGGCGACCAGCCTCGGCGGCCAGCGCGCCGGTCGCGGGGGCGCTCAGAGCCTGAGCGACGAGCGGTTTCTCAGGTTCTGCGTGGCCGCGAAAGCGGCCACAAATGGCATCCTGAGAGCCCCTATCGTGATTTCTTCTCGGGCGCTCCGGCGTCGCTCAGCTCGGCAACTCGTCGCGCTTGGTGACGACCTTGTGCACGAGGCCGTACTCCAGCGCCTGCGGGGCGTCGAGCCAGAAGTCGCGGCGGGCCGACTCGGTCACCTGCTCGAGCGTCTTGTTGCACGCCTCGGCGATGATGCGGTTGTAGCGGTCGCGCAGCTTGATGATCTCCTTCGCCGTGATGTCAAGGTCGCTGGCGGTGCCGCGGCCCATCGTCGACGGTTGGTGGATCATGAAGCGGCTCTCGCTCATGCAGAAGCGGCGCTTCTTGTCGGCGGCGAGGTGGATCAGGATGCCGGCCGAGGCGCACAGGCCATTCACGACGGTGACGACCGGCGGCTTGATGAAGCGCAGCATGTCGTAGATCGCGAAGCCCGCGTCGGCGCTGCCGCCCGGCGAGTTGATCAGCACGGTGATCGGCTTCTTGGCGTCCTTCTGCTCCATCGCAAGGCAGCGGATCGTCGCCTCCTTGAGCATCTTGTCGTCGACCGGGCCGCTCAGTAGCAGCGTGCGCGACTCGAGCAGGGCCTTCTCGAAGGGATTCGGGACGCCACCCTCCTTCTCCTCGCCCTTCTTCTCGCACTCGTGGTCGTCGTCCTCGTCATCGTCGAGGCGCAGGGGGCGGGGATCCAATTCGAAGGGGTTCGGCATTGCGTCGTGGGTGGGCGGAGGCGGTGGGCCCCTCGCCAGGGATCTTTCGGAGCGCGGTGGCCGCCGGGTTGAGCCAGAACTGCCGACCGCAAGGCTGCGTGGATAGCGCGCCGGGCGACGGGCCGCAACGCGGAAGGCGGCGGGCGGGGCCGCGCCGGCCGGATCCGCCGCAGGATTCCTCGCCACAAGCTTGCCCGGCAGCGGTGGCGCGGCTAGCGTATGCCTTCGTCGTCGGAGTCGCTGGTGGAACCAGCGGCTCAGCGACACTCGCCGCCGACTCGGGCCGGCCGTTCTTCGGTTCGCCCCGGTTGTGCGCCCGCGCCATCGGTCAGGTTGCCGACGTGTGCGATGGGCCCGGCGCAGTTCCGCGCGCCGCATTCGGCGCGTGGCCTTGCGCCGAAGCCCGGGCCGCAGCGAGTCAGGCGACGGCATTGCCGTCGCATTCGTCGCCAGGAGTGTTCCTGGCGGGGAAGTCCGCGCGCGAACCTCGGCTCGGGTCCACCGGGTCGGCCTGCGGACGATGCAGCGGTGAAACGCAGCGCTGCGCAGCCGCCCTGGCGGTGCGCTTTGCGCTGGCAGTCGCCTACCTGGATGGCGGCGCAACGACCCTTGCAGGCGCAAGGGCCGGCGGCGTCCTCCGCAACGGCCGCGCTCGCGCGCGGACCAGATCGCAAGGCATGAGCATTTCGGACGGCGACTTCTCGGGTGGCTTTGACGGTGGCGGCGGCGGCGACAGTGGCCCGGAGCGTCGCCGTTGGCGCGGTGGCCGGCGGCGTCGGCGGCGCCGTGGCGGCGGTGGCGGCCAGG
>VGZG01000155.1 GCA_016872675.1 Planctomycetota bacterium | reverse complement strand
GGCGGAGCCCGCGCCGGAGGTGCCGAGCGAGCGCGCGCGGCGCGCCGTTCCTCGCCCTGAGCCGCGGTGCCGCCCGCGCCGGCGCCGCCTGCGCCCGCGCATCCAGTCTGCGCCGACACCCACCTTCCGCCGCGCGTCGATGGCCCCGCCGCAGATTCCCACCTGCGCTGTAACCGCCGCCCTCCCGCCGGCCCCATTCCCGGCATGGCGCCCCCGCGCACCGACGACGCCCTGTTCCGGTTGGTCTTCGAACAACCGGAGCGTCTCCGCACGCGCTCTGGCGTCGACCTCACGCCATACGGCGAGCGCCTCGCCGCCGCCGACTTCACCACGCTGCAGTCCTGGGGCGGTCGGCTCCTGCATGCGCCGTCGCTCGCGCACGCCTTTGCGTAGCGCGCCGACCGCCGTGGCTGCCGTGACCGCCATCCCGCGTCGCGACGCACGGTGCGAACCGCTCCTCGTCGCTGTCGCCACCGCCGCGCCGTGCTAGCCTCCCCGGCACCCCGTCCCACCTGCCCATGCGCCTGACGCCCGCCCTCTTCGCCCTTCTCCTCGCCGCCGCCACGCTGTTTCCCGGCTGCGCTTTTGCGCCCGCGACGCCGACGCCCAAGACCTTCGCCCTCGCCATCCACGGTGGCGCTGGCACGCTGTCCAAGAACACGCCGCCCGAGCGTCGCAAGGAGTACGAAGACGCGCTCGCCGCGGCGCTGACGTACGGCCGCGACCGCCTAGCACTCGGCGACAGCGCGCTCGACGTCTGCGAGTCCGTGGTCCGGATCCTCGAGGACGACCCGCGCTTCAACGCCGGCAAGGGCGCGGTCTACAACGAGCAGGGCCAGCACGAACTCGACGCGTCGATCATGGACGGCTCGACGCTGCGCTGCGGCGCGGTCGCCGGCGTGCGCACGGTGCGTCACCCGATCTCGCTTGCTCGCCTCGTCATGGAGAAGACGCGCCACGTGCTGCTCGCCGGCGACGGTGCGGAGAAGTTCGCCGACGGCCAGAACATCGAGCGCGTGTCCAACGACTGGTTCGACACCGAGCAGCGGCGCAAGCAGCTCGACGAGGCGCTCAAGGAGCGGGCGAGCAAGGGCGCGGCGGCCAGCGCCAGTGCAGGCGCCACCGCCACCACTCCGGACACGCCGCCGGCCGACCGCCGCCGCGACTACGGCACGGTCGGCTGCGTCGCGCTCGACGCGCAGGGCCGGCTCGTCGCCGCGACCAGCACCGGCGGCATGACCGCCAAGCGCTGGGGCCGTATTGGCGACTCGCCGGTGATCGGCGCCGGCAACTACGCCGACCGCTTCATCGCCGTCAGCTGCACCGGCACCGGCGAGCAGTTCCTGCGGCATGTCGTCGGCAAGAGCATTTCGGCGCGCGTCGAGCTGGCCGGCGCCTCGCTCGACGACGCCGTCGCAGCGCTCGTCGACCGCACGCTGCAGCCCGGCGACGGCGGCGTCATCGCCGTCGACCGCTTCGGCAACCTCGTCGCCCGCTTCAGCAGCGAAGGCATGTACCGCGGCCTCGCCGATGCGAGCGGGCGCTTCGAGGTCGGCATCTTCTGACGGGTGGGTGGGGGACGGCGAGCAGCGGTTCTGCGCCGCGATGCGGCGCCGACCTGGCGGCTGCTGGAATCGCGCACTGCCGCCCTTCCGTGCTCGGGCGCCGCGCGCAAAGATGCCGGCATGCGCCGACTCCGTGGGTTGTTGCCTTGCCGCCTCGTGGCGATCGCCGGGTTGGTTGCGTTCGCCGCGTGCGGCGCGACGCGGGTGGCGCCGCCGCCGGCGAGCGCCAGCGCGCCGCACGGCGACGTCGCCGACCATGCGTCGGCGGCCGCCTCCCGCGGCAGCCTGCTGCTCGTCGGCGGCGGCCTCGACGATGACGCGAGCCCGGTCTACCAACGCCTGCTCGCGCTTGCCGCGCGTGCGGGGGAAGCGCGCGTCGTCGTGATGACGGCGGCGACTGGCCCGCAGGACGAAGAAGCGACCGACAAGACCGAAGCGCTGCGCACATGGGCCCCGACCGTGGCCGTCGAAGTCGTGCGCCGCGAGACGCCGACTGACGCGACGGTCGCGGCGATCGATCGCGCCAGCGCGCTGCTGTTCACTGGCGGCAACCAGGAACGCATCACCGCGCGCTACCGGCCCAACGACGCCGACACGCCGGAATGGCTGGCGATGCGCCGGTTGCTCGACCGCGGCGGCGTGATCGCCGGCTGCAGCGCGGGCTGCGCGATGATGGGCCAGCGCATGCTGGTCGGCGGCCGCAGCGCCCAGGCGCTCGGCATCCCGCGCGCGCAGGCGGCGGGGGCGAACGGCGCGACGGGCGCGCCGAGCACGACCACTGCGGCGGGCGCAGCCGACCATGCGGCGGGCGCTGGCGCCGGCAGCGCCGCCGCTGCCGCCGCCGAACCCGCGCCGCTCGGCCCGCAGCTGGGCCCGGGCATGAAGTTCCTGCCGTCGGGCCTCACCGACTCGCACTTCTTCGAACGCGACCGCACCGGCCGGCTCGCGGCCGCGCTGCGCGCGTCCGGTGAACGCTTCGGCCTCGCCGTCGGCGAAGACGCCGCCGTCGCCATCGACCTCGCCACCGGCGACGTCACCGGCGTGACGCCGTCCGAGTCGCTGTTCGTCGACGCCGCGCACGCCGCCCCCAGCCCGAACGGCATCGTTGGCCTGCGCGCGCGCCTCATCAGCCAAGGTGACATCGTCTCGCTGCGTGCGCCGCTGCCCACGACGCCGCCGCCAGCCGTCGGCCAGACCATCGCGCGCCGCGTGCCGATCGCCGAGCCCGGGCAGAACCGCCAGCTCGCGATGTGGCGCGTGTTTCGTCAAGCCGCGGTCCCCGGCGCTGGTGTGCACGCGCTGCAACTCGACGGCTGGCGCGTGCGCGTGGAAGCGGACGTCGATGGGTGGGTGGCGTTCGTGGTCGAGCGCGCGAACTGACGGTCGCTCCGTCCGCTCCGCGCCGGCACGGCGC
>VGZG01000154.1 GCA_016872675.1 Planctomycetota bacterium | reverse complement strand
GCCGGCGACGCCGTCAGCAGCGCGTGCTGGGCGCGCACGGTCGCCGCGCCGCGCGCGCACAGCGCTTCGTCGGCGAGCAGCAGGCCGCCGCGCAGCAGCGCCTGCGCCATCAGCGACGCGCCGCCCGGCAGCGCGCCGTCGGCGACGGTGCGCGCTTGCACGACCAGCGATTCGCCGTCCTTCGCCGTGCTCCAGAAGCCGCCGTCGCCAGCGTCGAACGCCGGCACGGCTGCCGTCAGGATCGCGCGCGCGCCGCGCAACCAGCGCGGTTCCGGATCGACTTCGAACAGCGCCAGCAGCCCGTCCGCGACGGCGGCATGGTCGTCGAGGCCGCCGGCGAGCTCGGCCTTGCCCTGCCGCCAGACGCGCAGCACGCGGCCGTCGACGACGAGCTGCTGCAGCAGGAAGTCGGCGTTGCGCCGCGCCGACGCCAGCAGCACGCCGTCGCTGGTGGCCGCGAAGCCCTCGGCGAACGCGCGCAGCGCCAGACCGTTCCACGCCGCGATCACCTTGTCGTCGACCGCCGGACGATTGCGGCGCGCGCGCGCCGCGCGCAGCGCGGCCTTCGCCGCGTCGAACGCGCCGGCCTTCGCGCCGGTTGGCGAACCGGCGGGCAGCGTCAGCACGTTGCTGCCTTCGAAGTTGCCGTCCTTCGTGACGCCGAACCAGCCCGCGGCGGCGTCGGCGTCCGCGCCGAGCGCGGCGCGGAAGTCGGCGTCGCTCCAGACGTAGAAGCGGCCCTCGGCGCCATCGCTCTGCGCGTCGACGCTGGCGGCGAAGCCCCCCGCCGGCAGCTGCAGCTCCTGCGCCATCCACGCGAGCGTCGCAAGGCCGACATCGCGCAGCTCAGCGTCGCCGTCGCGGCGCCATGCCAGCAGGCAGGCCTGCGCGATCAGGGCGTTGTCGTAGAGCATCTTCTCGAAGTGCGGCACGATCCACGCGCGATCGACGGTGTAGCGGTGGAAGCCGCCGGCGAGTTGGTCGTGGATGCCGCCGCGCGCCATCGCGCGCAGCGTCTGCCGCGCCATCGCCGCTGCCGCGTCGTCGCCGCCGAGCAGCAGGCGCAGTTCGAGGGCGTTGGGGAACTTGGGCGCGAACGCCGGCGCGGCGCCGAAGCCGCCGTGCGCGCGATCGAAGCGCGCCGCCGCCGAAGCGTCGGCGCCGGCGAGCAGCGCCGCGTCAGGCTCGCCGGGCTGGGGCTTCGGCGCCAATTCCTGCCGCAGGTGCGCGGTGAGTTCGTCGGCGCCGGCCAGGACTTCGCTGCGCCGTTCGCGCCAGGCCTTGGCGAGCGCATCGAGAATGCGCCCAAAGCCCGGCAACCCGTGCGCGTCCTGCGGCGGGAAGTACGTGCCGGCGAAGAACGGCTTGCCGTCGGGCGTCAGCCACGCCGACAGCGGCCAGCCGCCCTGCTTGCCCATCGCCTGCAGCGCCGCCATGTAGACCTCGTCGACGTCGGGCCGCTGCTCGCGATCGACCTTGATGCACACGAAGAGGTCGTTGAGCCGCGCCGCGACCTGCGGGTCGGCGAAGCTCTCCTTGGCCATGACGTGGCACCAGTGGCAGGCCGAATAGCCGATGCTGACGAAGATCGGCTTGTCGAGGCGCCTGGCCAGCGCGAGCGCCTGCTCGTCCCACGGCTGCCAGTGCACCGGCTGGTCGCGGTGCGCCAGCAGGTACGGCGACGACGTGTCCGCCAACCGGTTGCGCACCGGCGCGTCGGCCGGCGCCGGGGGCGCGGGCTGCTGGGCGACCAAGCCCGCGGCGAGGGCCACGCCGCTGAACACCGCCACTGCGAGGGCTCGCCCGCCGTTCCGTGCCATCGGCGCATCGTCGCCAAACTCCCCCGCCAGCGCGAGGGCTCTCCCCGTCCCGTCGGCTGTCCGCTACCTTGCCATGATGCGCCCAACGTCCGCACCCTGGCTCGGCCTGCTGCTCGCTGCCTGCGGCGGCGGCAACGGCGACCGTGCGCCGGCCGCCGGCATCGACGAGGTCCGGCTCGTCGGCGCGCCGACGACCATCGCCGCGGCCGAGTACGACCGCGAAGTCGCCGTCAGCCTGCAGTTGCCGGCCGCCGCCATGCCGGTCTTGCTCGCGGCGACCCTCGACGTGCCGGCCGCGCTGACCGTGCTCGCGCCTGGCGTGCGGCCGGCGTCGGCGCTCGCCGACCTCGAACTTGCAGGCGACCTGCCGACGGTGCGCGTGCTCGCGGGCGACGCCAGCAACGCTCAGGCAGCGCCGCTCGCGGCGGGGCCGCTGTTCTGGCTGCGCGTCGCGCCGAGCCTGCCGCGAACGCCGGGCACGCACCGCATCGCCATCCGCGGCCTGGAGGCCGCGACGCGCAACGGCTCCCTGCTGCCGGTCGCCGCGGCGCCCGCCTTCGTCGACGTCGTCATCGAGTGACCGGTCGACGCGCGGCCGCCGGCGATCAGCGCGCCGTGCCCGCGCCAGCGCGCCCCAGTTCCTGCTCGAGTCCGGCGAAGCTCGCCGCCTGGAACTGCTGCACGCGCTCCTGCAGCGCGCCAAACCAGCCGAACCAACGCAGAAATAAGTTCGCGTGCACGCCCTCGTCGCGCCAGCGCACGCGGCAGCGGTCGCCGTCCGCCGCCCATTCGACGCGGCCCGTCGCCTTGTGGCCGCCGTCAGCGACTTCGAAGCCGATCGCATAGGACATGCCAGCCGCGTCGAGCGCGGTGACCTCGAGCGCAGCGACGCCGCGCGGTCCGTTCCACACCAACCGCTGCCCCGGCTTGCCGGCGTCGCCAGTGACCGCGCGCGTGGTGTTGGGGCCGAGTTCGACCTGCACTGCGGCCCATCGCTCCCACGTGTGCAGATCGCCGACGAGCGCGGCAACCGTCGCCGGCGCGCCCGGCACCGGCCGCTCCGACGTCACCGACCAGCGATCGCGCAGCAGCGCGCCGACGCCGTAGAACACGAGGACGAGGCCGGCGAGGCTGAACACCGCGCAACGGAACACGACATGGGCCGGAGAACGCGCCATCGCTGCCAGAGGTTAGCGCCGCGGCGATCGTTTCCCACGCTGGCGCAGCATCCCCGGAACGCCATGATGCCGGCGTGATCGTTGTCGCGCTCCGCTGGCTCGTTCTCGCCGCCCTGTTCCTCGCCACCTGCGCGCCACCGTCGTCGGCGCGCGCCAACGGCGACGGCCGCGGTGCGCCCGACGCGCCGGCCGCGGCCGCCGCCACACCC
>VGZG01000153.1 GCA_016872675.1 Planctomycetota bacterium | reverse complement strand
GACGCCGCGCGCGCGCCAGCCCGCACGCCCGCCGCGCTGCCCGCTGCCGCGCCGGCCCCGACCGATCCGCTTGCCGACCGCCCGACCGCCTGCCTGCGCGTCCTCGACCGCGACAGCAAGCAACCGCTCGCCGGCGCGCCGATCTACCGGTGCAAGGACGGCTCGGCGATCGCGTTCACCGACGTGCGCGGCCTAGCGCCCGTGCCGCTGCCAGGCCCCGAGCAACTCGCGGTGATCGCGCCGGACCACCTCGCGCGCATGGCGCCGACGCGGCCGGGCAGCAGCGAAGCCGAGCCGTTCGACGTGCTGCTCGCGCGCGACGCGTGGTCGTTGCCGCGCACGATGCAGCTCGACGGCGTCGACGGCGCGCCGGTGCCGGAAGCGCGCGTGCGCGTCCAGCCGGTCGTCGCGCGCCGTCACATCGTCAATCCGGTGCCGCAGGCCGACGCCGCCGGCCAGCGCGCATGGGTCGAAGCGTGCAACGTCGCGCGCCTGGGCCTGCCGAGCGACTTCGTCGTCGCCGCCGGCGCGTTGCCGCCGTCGACCGTGCACACGGTCCGCACCGGCCAGACCCTGCGCTTCGAGGCCGACGGCGAGTACGCGCTCGTCGCCGCCACCACCGACGGCCGGGTGGCGCGCGCGCGCGTTCGCGTCGACGCCGGCGCGCGCACCGCGCCGCCGATCGTGCTGGCGTTCGCGCCGGGCGCGCGCCTGCGCGGCCGCGTCGTCGATTCCACCGGCGCGCCGCTCGCCGGCGCCAAGGTGACGGCGCGCGCCGACCTCCCGACCGGCACGACCGCGATCACCGATGCGAACGGCGCGTTCACGCTGCCGACGCTGCTCGCCGGCGAACCGGTCGCGCTGCACGTGCGCCACGGCCTGTGCCAGCCGGCGGACGTCGCGGCGCTGATTCCGCCGCGCGACGACGTCGTCGTCACGCTGACGCCGCTGCCACAGCAGCCGCTGCGCGGCCGCGTGCGCACGCGGCCGTCGCTGCAGCCGCTCGCCGGCGCCGCGGTGGTCTGGCAGCCCGAGGGCTTCGATTCGATCGCTGCGCCGACGGATGCCGCCGGCACATTCTCGCTGGCGGCTACTGGCAAGCTGCCCGCGCGCTTGTCGATTAGCGCGAGCGGCCACATTGCCTACGCCGAGGTCGTCGCGCCCGGCGCGCCGTTCGCCGACTACGACTTGTGGCCGGCTACCGCCGACGCGCGCGTTACCGCCGGCGTCAGCGCGCTGCTCGAAGGCGTCACGCTCGACGCCGCCGGCGCGCCGATCGGCGACATCGAGGTCGCGTGGGCGCCCGCCACCGAAGCGTCGCCGCCGCTGCCGGCCGGCCGCCGCATCCTCGCCGGTGGCGCGCTGGCGTTGCCGCGCAGCGTGCGCTCCGCAGCCGACGGCAGCTTCCGCCTGGAGACGATCGCCTTCGGCCCCGGTCGCCTCTACATCGTCGGCGCGCGCGAACGCGGCCTCGACGCAACCGCGATCGCCGGCAAGGCCCAGAACGGATTCCGAGTCCCCCGATGACGCCACAACCCTGGCAGCAACTGAGCAGCGAGACGCTGGTCCACTACAAGGTCTTCCACGTCCGCAAGGCGCGCCGACGTTCGCCGCGCACCGGCGCCGAGATCGGCTTCTTCCTGCTCGACACGCCGGACTGGGTCAACGTGCTGCCGATCACCGACGATGGCCAGGTGGTGATGGTCAAGCAGTGGCGGCACGGCTGCGAGCGCGTGACGCTGGAGATCCCCGGCGGCCTGATCGACGCAAACGAGACCGATCCGGCGGCCGCCGCGGCGCGCGAGTTGCGCGAGGAGACCGGCTTCGAGGCCACGCGCATCGAACGCATCGGCGTGATGAACCCCAACCCGTCGATGATGACGAACCGTTGCTACAGCTACGTGGCGACGGGCTGCCGGCGCATTGGCGACCTGAAGATGGACCCCGGCGAGGACATCGAGGTTACAGCCGTCCCGCTCACCGAGCTCGACCAGCGCATCGCCGCCGGCGAGATCGAGCACGCGATCGTGCTGGCGACGATCGCTTTCTGGCGTGCGCACGAAGCACGCCGCGCTGCCGGCGCATGACGCGTAGATTCTGCGTCACGACCGGCCTGTGCGCGGCAGATCAGCCCGCCGACCGGCCACACCCGCCGCTTCTCCACCACCGCACCCACCGATGAAGCGCCCGCTGCTCCCCGTCCTGCTGCTGCTGGCCGCGCTCGCCGCCGGTTCGTTCTGGCTGCTGCGCGACCCGCCCCCGCCGCCGACAGCGGACGGCCCCGACGCAGCCGCCACGAGCGCGCCCGCCGACGCCAGCAGCGCCGCCGTGCGGGCCGACGCCAGCGCGATGCCGACCGACGCCGGGCGCATCGGCCGGCGGCTCGGCGACGACGTGCTCGACGACCCGGAGATCCAGGCCGGTCTGTCGGGCTTCAAGGGCCGCGTGCTCGACCACCAGAAGGTCCCCGTCGCCGACTGCGGCGTGCGCCTCTACCGCGGCGCGCTCGACAGCGTGCTGCCGCAGCAGATCGACCTGTTCGCCGCCGCCATCGACAACCCGCCGCAGATCGTCGCCGGCGAAGTGCGCACCGCCGCCGATGGCACCTG
The DNA here is from genome assembly GCA_016872675.1 of Planctomycetota bacterium. Taxonomy (GTDB): domain Bacteria; phylum Planctomycetota; class UBA1135; order UBA1135; family UBA2386; genus UBA2386. The sequence continues at coordinate 606 of VGZG01000153.1, read as the reverse complement.
GACGATCACCGGCGTCTGGCCGCGCGCGTTCTACGTGCTGTTGGCCGGACTCGGCACCGACGCGCCGACGCACCAGATCGTCGCGCAGCATCCGGCCCCCGGCGAGATCGTCGACCTCGGCGACCTCGTGCTGCCGCACGCCGGCGTCATCACCGGCGAAGTGCTCGGCGACGACGGCGAGCCGCTGGCCGGCGCGCTGGTCCGCGCCGCCGACCTGCCGGGCACCCTCGCCGCGCTGTTCCCCGCCGAGCGCATCGACCCCGAGGGCGCGCTGCTGGTGCGCGAGCCGACGTTCCCGATGAACGTCGTCGAGATGCCGCCTTGGGCGAAGGAAGTCTTCAACAAGCTGCCGATCCCGACGACGTACACCGGCACGGACGGCCGCTTCCGCCTCGTCGGCGTCGTGCCCGGCAGCAACCTGCTGGCGACGACGATGGCTGGTCACCTCTCGGACATGAAGCCGAGCGTCATCGTGCGCCCCGGCCAGGAGAAGGACGTCGGCCGCATCAAGCTGCGCCTGGGCGAAGAGCTCGCCGGCAAGGTCGTCGACGGCGACGGCAAGCCGATCGTCGACGCCGAGGTGTTCGCCGGCTCGACGCTGACCGT
>VGZG01000152.1 GCA_016872675.1 Planctomycetota bacterium | reverse complement strand
CAGCAGGCCGCTCGCGGCGAGCTGCAGGTCGCGCACGGCCTCGGCGGGCAGGCGGAAGCGGCTGCCGCGCGCGAGCAGCACGTTGTCGGGGTCGGCGGCGCGCAGTTGGGCGGGCGCTGCGGCGCTGCGGCGATACGCCGCCGACGTGACGATGGCGCGCAGCAGCGCCTTCTGCGACCAGCCGAGCCGCACGAACTCGTCGGCGAGCCACGCCAGCAGCTCGGGGTGGTCGGGCGCTGGGGCCTGCGTGCCGAGGTCTTCGGTCGTGGCGACGAGCGCGCGGCCGAACAGTTCGCCCCACAGGCGGTTGCCGTGCGCGCGCGCGACGCGAACGCGGTGGTCTTCGACCAGCCAGCGCGCGAGGCCGAGGCGGTTCTTCGGCAGCTCCGCGCGCCATGGGGCGCCGAGGCCTTCGGGCACGCCGGCAGCCACCTCGTCGCCGCGCGCGTCGTAGCTGCCGCGGATGCGCAGCGTCGTCGTCAGCGCGGCGTCGGGCTTCTGGCGCAGCACCAGCGCGCTGTCGACGGGCGCTGCGGCGAGCGCCTTCTTCGCGGTGGCGATGGCCTTGCTGTCGGCGGGCTGTTGCTGTTCGAGCGCGGCGAGTTGCTGGCGCAGGGTCTCGCGGCGCGCGCGCTGCGTCGGTGTCGGCAGCTCCAGCGTCGCTTCGTCGTCGCCTTCGAAGAACGCGACCATCGCGTAGAAGTCGCGCTGCCGGATCGGGTCGTATTTGTGGTCGTGGCACTGCGCGCAGTGCAGCGTCGCGCCGAGCCACGTCGTCGCCGTCGTGCTGGCGCGATCGAGCAGGCTGTCCCAGCGCGCTTCCGCCGGATCGACGCCGCCCTCGTCGTTGGTCATCGTGTTGCGGTGGAAGCCGGTCGCGATCCGGTCGGCGTCCGTGGCGCCGTCCACGAGGTCGCCGGCGAGTTGCAGGATCGTGAAGCGGTCGAACGGCACGTCGCGGTTGAGCGCGTCGATCACCCAGTCGCGGTACTTCCACACCTGCCGCGTCTGGTCGAAGTTGAAGCCGCCGGTGTCGCTGAAGCGCGCGAGGTCCAGCCACGGCGTCGCCCAGCGCTCGCCGTAGTGCGGCGACGCCAGCAGCCGGTCGATGGCGCGTTCGTAGGCGAGCGGCGCGGTGTCGGCGATAAAGGCGTCGAGCTCGGCCGGCGTCGGCGGCAGGCCAATCAGGTCGAGGCTTGCGCGGCGGAGCAGCGTGGCGCGCTCGGCTTCGGGCAGCGGCGTGAGGCCGGCGCGCGCGTGCGCGGCGGCGAGGACGCGGTCGATCGGGTGGGTGGCGGTGGCCGGGTCTTGTGGCGTGGGGGCGGGGCCGGCGTCGGCGGTGGTTGGCAGGCAACTGCTGACGAGCGTGGACACGCCACAACCCGCCATACCGATCGCGTTGGCCCGCGCCCAAGCCGCCCCGGCGAGCAGCACAGCAGCGGCGAGGCCGCACGGCATGAGTTTGGCGATGACAGCGGGCACGGGTGGTTCGCGCGGCCCGCCGCGCAACGCGAACGGGCGCGTCGTTTCCTACCCGATGCCGGAGCGCGCACCAGGGCCGTCGCCGCGCCGGTGGCGAACGTTGCAGCCTCGGTGCATCCACGCGGTGAGTCTGCGCTCGCGCGCGCGTGGTCCCCGACGCGCGCCCCGCGCGGTCACGCCCACGCCGCAGCCACGCGGCCGGTCGCTATCGCCGCGCCGACGCCACGGCCGCGCATCGCTCAGCGAAACTCGAGCTGACGCGCGCGGAAGTCGGTCGGTGAAAACGCGGTCGTCGTCTCGCCGTCGATGGCGACCGTGGTCATGCGGCTGCGCACCGCATCGACCGCCAGCAGCGCCAGCGCGGCGAGCAGCAGCCAGCGACCGTCGGGCAGGCCGCGCGCGCGGCCGACGGTGCCGCCGTTCGCGCCGCCCGCGCCACCCGTCGCACCACCCACGAACGCCGCCGCCACACCAAGCGCCACGACCGGCACGCACAGCGCGCCCTGCCGCGCGTACCCGAAGTACGCCGCGACGACCGCCACCTTGGTCGCCGCGAACACGACCAGCGGCCAGACGCCGCGGTTCGCGCGCAGCCGCCACAGGCCCAACGCCGCCGCGCCGAGCACGAACAGTCGCCACACGTCCGACCAGCCGCTCGTCGCCGTGACGAGGTCGACTTGCCGCCGTTCGCCCGACAGACCGATCGGCACCGCGTAGCCGCCAACCCCGCCGACTGCGCCTTCGACCGCGTGCCACAGCTTGGTCCCGACGCGCGCCATCGCGGCGCTGGGGTCGGCCGCGATCTCGGTCCAGCCCTTCGCCGTCCCGTGCACGACGGCGTCGAGGTGCGGCGGGTAGCTCATCGCCAGCTTGCCGTCGCGCGGCAGGGCAGTGCGCAGGCCGGGCGGGTAGTGGATGTCGCCGCCTTCGAGCGGCGGTTCGCGATCGAGCGCCGCCGCCGAGAAGCCGCCGGCGGCTTCGACGCTGTTGGCGAGGAAGAAGTTGAGGCCGCCGTAGATGGCCAAGAAGCCCTTGGGCAGCGGCTCGGGCCAGCAGCCGTACGCCTGCCGCACGATCGCAAGATCCTGCGGGCGCACGCGGCTGCCGCCGCGCGCCTTCACCGTGTCGGTGACGAACGCGAGCACCGGGAAGCGCTGGAACGCCGGCAGCGCGCGCACGGTCGCGAGCGCGTCGTCGTCCCACGGCAGCGCCATCTTGGGCAGCGCGGGGGCGGGCTGCGGGCCTTGGTTGTAGGCGTCGACGAGCGCGTTGGCGCGCAGTTGCCACGGCAGCAGCACGAGCACGAGCGTGCCGCCGGCGAGCAGCGCCTGCCGCAGGCCGCCGCGACCGGTCGTCCACAGCGCGAGCGGCAGCAGCACGGCGGCGGTGAGGATGTGTTCGGCGCGCACGAGGCAGCACGCGCCGTGCAGCGCGCCCCACAGCAGCGCGGCGAGCCAGCGCCATGCGATCGGCGCGGCGACGCCCTTCGCAGCGCTTGCGCCCACCGGTTGGCAGCACAGCGCTGCGAGCGCGAGCACGAGATACAGCGTCTCGTTGTGCAGGCCGCTGCTCAGCAGCAGCAGGTTGCTCGACGCCGCGCACAGCAGCGCCGTCGCAAACGCCACGCGCGCGCCGACGTGCCGCCGCAGCAGCCACCAGACCAGCGGCGCCACCAGCGCGCCGAGCGCCACGAACAAGAGCCGCGCCGTCCACACCGAGCCGGGCGCGCCGTCCCACAGTTGCGCGACCAACCATTGCATGCCCGGCGGCCGCAGCGGCAGCGCCAGCTGCTCGTCGG
>VGZG01000151.1 GCA_016872675.1 Planctomycetota bacterium | reverse complement strand
CGTGCCGGTTCGGCGCCAGCCCGTAAGGCCACCAGTCCTCGCCCATCTCGCGCCGCACTTCCTCGACCTGCGCGGCCTGCCACGGCAGCATCGTGTCGAGCGCGTGCACGCGCTTGAGCCCCTCGTAGGCAAGCGCCTTCGCGGCGCCGAACGCCTTGCAGAGCGACTGCGCGATCCAGCGGTCGCGCTCGTAGACCTCGCGCCGGATCGCGATCGTGTGCATGATCGGGAAGATCCGGGTACGCCGGTAGTAGTCGAGCTCGGCGGCCGCGGTGTCGCCGAACAGGCGCCTCACCGCGTCGGGCCGCGACTGCAGCGTCGAGGGCGCGCGCGGCGCCTGGAGCGCGTCGAGCTCGCCCTCGGCGAGCATCCTCGAGAGCGTCTGGCGCGGGCCGATCGGGCGCAGCCGGATCGAGGCAGGCAGCTCGAGCTTCACCTTTTCCTCGCGCCCGGGCTGCTCCTCGCCGCCCGCGAAGTACTCTACGCTGTCGACCGGCACGCCGTAATGGTCGGCCAGAATGCCGCGGATCCAGACGTTCGCGGTGAGCTGGTACTCGGGCACGCCGACACGCTTGCCCTTCAGGTCCTGCGGCTGCGCGATCGCGCTCTTCGCCGAGATGTAGATGCCCGAATGCCGGAACGCGCGCGACGGGAACACCGGGATCGCGATGAACGGCGGCGGGCTCGCGCGCAGCGACACGACGTAGGACGAAAGCGACATCTCGGCGAGGTCGAACTCGCGGAAGCGCAGCATCCGGAAGAACGTCTCCTCGACCTCGAGCGGCAGGTGGACCAGGTCGATCCCCTCGGGCCGCACGCTGCCGTCGACCAGCGCGCGCACGCGATCGTAGCTCCAGCACGCCAGCGTGAGCTGCAGCGCGGCCACCGGCGCGGCCTACGGCTTGCGCATCCGGACGATCCAGTCCCTGAAGCCGGCCAGCAGGTCGGTCAGGAACTTGCGCGTCGTCTCGTCGGTCAGGCGGCCGTCGGCGTCGAACTTGCCCGGCGCCATGCCGATGAACACCTCGGGGCGCGGCATCACGTGACCCCATAGCTGCGTCAGGATGCGGCGCAGGTCGTACTGCACGCGCGCGCCGCCGAGCGGGCCGAGCGAGGCCGAGAAGATCGCGACCGGCTTGTCCTGGAAGGGCTGGTCGGGCGGGCGCGATGCCCAGTCGATCGCGTTCTTGAGCGCCGGCGTCAGCGAGAAATTGTATTCCGGGCTCGCGATCAGCAGCCCGTCGGCCTGCGCGAGCTCGCTACGCAGGCGCCTGACCGGCTCGGGAATCCCGGCGTCGAGCACGTCCTGGTTGAACATCGGCAGGTCGTCGATGCGCGCGATCGTGAGCGCCATGCCGGCCGGCAGCAGCTCGCCGGCGGCGCGCAGCGCGGCCATGTTGAACGACTTCTTGCGCAGGCTGCCGCACACGCCTAGTACCTTGAGTTGCGGATCGGCCATTCACGGGCTCCTGGGTCTCGGGAAAGCGGGGAAGGATATCAGGGTGCGCCGCGCCGCTCGGGCAGGTGCGCGACCGTCTCGGTGAGCCAGCCGGCGTCCTCGCACAGCGTGCGCAGCTCGGCCAGCGCCTCGTCGCGCGTCTGCGTCCAGCGCTCGATCACGCGCACCTCGGCGCCGTCGCCTTGCTGGTACGAGAACTCGAGCCGGATGCCGTTCGGGTCGAACAGGTAGATCGACCAGGTGCGCGCGCCGACGTGGATCGGCCCGAGGAGCGGGACCCGTGCGGCCTCGAGCCGCGCCTTGACCTCGCCGAAGCGCCGCTTGGTCACCGTGAACGAGACGTGCTGCATCGCCGCGATCGCGTCGCGGTCGCCCTTCGGCTTGGCGCCGCGCGGGATCTCGAAGAACGCCACCATCGTGTCGCCGCCTGCATCGAAGAAGTAGTGCCGCAGGTTCTCGAACGGCGGATTGCCGCGGTTGCCCGGCCCGGTGCCGAGGCCCGGCGGCACCTTGAGCGCGTGCACCAGCGGCATGCCAAGCACGCGCGCGTAGAAGTCGATCGTGAGCTTCATGTCGTCGGTGTTGAGCGCCAGGTGGTGCACGCCGCGCGGCAGCGGCGCGGCGGCGTGGCGTGCGCGCGGACCGGTGGTGTCGTTCATCGCATCGGCCTCCAGCGGGAATTGTAGTGGCTCGCCCTCGCCGTCGCCGCGCCGCCGCGTACTCATGCAAGCACCCCAACCTGGTGCTCGAGCGCGACTTCGCGCGCCTCGCGCGCCGAGCGCAGGATCGCGAGACAGACCTCGAGCGTCGCCATCGACCATGCGCCGCCGTGAAGCGGCGGCTCGCCGTCGAGCGCAGCGGCCAGCTCGTCGATGACCTCGGCGCGCGGCACCGGGGGCAGCGGCGCGGGCTCGAGCCGCTGCGCGGTGTCGCCGTACACTTCGACGCCGGCCGGCGTCAGGCGCAGGTCGGCGCGCTCGCACGACACGACCACGGCGCCGAAGTGCGGATGCGCGCGCGCCTCGCCGGCCGGCGCGCGGTAGCCGTCGCCGCCGTAGCTGCGCGCCTGCTTGAGCGCGGACTCCTGCGCCGGGCCGCCGGCGGCGGCGAGCAAGCGGCGCGTCTCGCCGTAGGCGGCAGGGTCCTTGCGGCGTCCCATCTCGCCGCTCCACTCCATCCATGCGTCGGAGTCGAAATGCGCGTAGCCGCTGTATACCAGCACGGCTGCGACGCCGTCCTCGAACGCGAGCCAGGCGCAATAGGCGCCCTCGGTCGGCCGCGCCCGATCCCAGTTGCCGGTCGCCGCGCGCACCGAGCGCGCGCGGCCTCCCGCGAGCAGCCGCACGACGTCGACTTGGTGCGCGCCCTGGCTGAACACGACGCCGCCGCCGGCCGCGGTGTCGAGCTCCTCGGGCCGGCGCGGCCGGTACAGAAAGTCGGTGTAGTTGAGCGCGCTCACCATGCGCACGCGGCCGAGCTCGCCGTGCTCGATCAGCGCGCGCGCCTGGCGCACCGGAGGATCGAAGCTGTGGCTCGGCCCGACCAGCAGCTGCACGCCGGCGGCGCGCGCCGCCTCGATCATCGCGCGGCACTCCCCGAGCGTGAGCGCCATCGGCTTCTCGACCAGCACGTGCTTGCCGGCGGCGGCGGCGAGGCAGGCGTGCTGCGCGTGGAGCGCATGCGGCGTCGCGACGTAGACCGCCTCGACCGCGGGGTCCGCGCACAGCGCCTCGACGCTGGCATATACGCGCGCGCCGAACTCGGCCGCGAAGCGCTCGCGCGCGGGCGCGCGCGGATCGGCCGCCGCGACCAGCTCGATGCGCGGGTC
>VGZG01000150.1 GCA_016872675.1 Planctomycetota bacterium | reverse complement strand
CCGCTCGCGCCCGACGACGTGGTCGTCGTCGACGTCATCGGCCAGCTGCAGGGCTTCTACGCCGCGTGCGATGTCGCCTTCGTCGGCGGCAGCCTGATCCCGCACGGCGGCCAGAACATGCTCGAGCCGGCGGCGCAGGGCAAGGCGACGATCTTCGGCCCGCACACCGCGAACTTCCGTCGCGACGTCGAGTTGCTGCTCGCCGCCGAGGCCGTGGTGCAAGCGCCCGACCGCGAGTCGTTCTCGCGGCTGCTCGGCGAACTGCTCGCTGATCCGGCGCGCTGCGCCGCGCTCGGTGCGCGCGCCCGCGCGGTCATCGTCGACAACCGCGGCGCTGCGGCGCGGACGTTCGACGTCGTGGCCGAGCTGTTCGGGCCGCCGCCGCGCCGTTGACGCTCGCGGAGGGGCCGCCTACGGTGCGGCGATGAAGTGCCCGTGCACCAGCGGCAAGGACTTCGCGGGCTGCTGCGAACCGATCCTCACCAAGAAGCAGAAGGCGAAGACCGCCGAGCAGCTGATGCGCTCGCGCTACACCGCCTACGCCACCGGCAACGTCGACTGGATCGTCGAGAGCCAGTCCGCCGACGGTCGCGCCTTCGTCGATCGCAAGGCGACCGAGGAGTGGAGCAAGCGCGCGCAGTGGCACCGCATGGAGATCCTCGAGACCAAGGACGGCGGCGAGGGCGACAGCGAAGGCTTCGTCGACTTCAAGGCGTACTACACGATCGGCGACGAGGACGTGACGCACCACGAGATCGCCAGCTTCCGCAAGGAGGACGGCGAGTGGTTCTTCGTCGACGGCCTCGAGGTCAAGCCGCGGCCGTACAAGCGCCTCGACAAGAAGGTCGGCCCCAACGAGCCGTGCCCGTGCGGCAGCGGCAAGAAGCACAAGAAGTGCTGCGGTAAGGTGGCCTGACGAGCCGCCCGCGCCGCGCTCAGCGCCGGCGCGAGCCGAGCAGCACCAGCGCGGCGGCGGCGATCTCGGCGAGGCCGGCGACGCCGAACGCGAGCGTGTAGCCGACGCCGCCCTCGGTCCCGCCGAGCGCGATCAACTGGCCGCAGCAGACCGGGCCCAGCAGGAAGCCGAGCGACCCGGCGCCGTGGAACGCGGCCATCGCCGTGGTGCGGTCGAAGTCCGGCGCGCGTTCGAGCAGCCACAGCAGCGACGGCACGAACATCACCGCCGAGCTCACGCCGAGCACCGGCATCAGCAGCCACATCGTCTCGACCGGCACGATGCCGATCGCCATCACGCCGGCGCCGTACACGGCGCTGCCGATCACGACCATCGCCACGCGCGACCACTTCTCCGCGGCGCGGCCGAACGGCCACGACAGCAGCGCGAACGGGAACAGGAACGCGCCCAGCAGCATGCCGATGCGCGCCTTCTCCTCGGGCGTGCTGCTCGGCAGCAGCAGCGGAAAGCCGGTGGTGAAGAAGCCGACGGTGAAGCGGTCGACGAACGCGATCAGCAACGGCGTGCGCGCGGCCGGCGCGCGGCGCCACGCCGCCAGCAGCCCGTGGTCCGCCGCGTTGCGCGCCGGCGCGGCCTCGCGCGGCAGGAGCCAGGTCGACAACGCGAAGGCAGTCGCCAGCACCGCCGAGGCGACGTGCAGCGTCTGCAGCGGGTCGTCCTTGCCGAACTGGCCGCCGAGCGCCGCGCCGGCGGCGACGCCGAGCGTGAGGCCGGCGCCGAGGCAACCGAGCGCGCTGCCGCGGCGGCTGCCCGCGGCGTCGGCGACGAGGCTCATCAGCAGCGTCAGCGCGCTGATGTGCAGCGCGCCTTCGAGCGTGCGCAGCGCCAGGAACGAGCCGTAGTCGAGCGGGTGCGCCAGCGCCTGCATCGCCACCGCGTCGAGCAGCATCGCGGTGAGCGCAAGGCGCCGGCGCGCGCCGGTCCGCCGCGCCAGCTTGCCGATCCACGGCGCCGCCAGCAGCGCGCCGACCATGTTGGCCGACATGAAGATCGACGCGAGGTCGGCGCCGACCTGGAAGCGTTCGACCACGAGCCCGCGCAGCACCGGCACCGGCAGCGTCTCGGGCAGCATCAGCAGGAACGTGACGAGACCGAGCGCGAGGGTCGTCCGGAGCGGCAGGGGAGCGGGGTCCGGCGTCACTCGCCGCCCTTCGCGCGCCAGCGGCCGTCGGATTCCTCGGCTCGCCCTTCCTCGCCGAGCTTCTGCAGGCCGGCGAGCAGCGAGCGCGCGGCGAAGCGGTACAGCCGCGGGTCGGCGTCCCAGTAGACCTTCGGCAACAACTCGTCGGCGGTCGCCGGGCCCTGCTGCAGCATCTCGACCAGCCTGGCCTCACGCTGGCGGCGGTGGCGCAGGTATTGATACACCAGCCGCTGGCCGTCGCGCATCGCCGGGCCGTGCGCCGGGTACAGCGTGGTCATCGGCTCGGCCGCGAGGCGCTCGAGGCTGCGTAGGTAGGTGGCGAGGTGGCCCTCGGGCGGATCGACGATGATCGTGCTGATCGTCGACAGCATGTCGCCGACGAGCACGGCGCCGTAGCGCGACTCGCGGAAGCAGAGGTGGCCGCGGTCGTGGCCCGGCGTGTGGATCGCCAGCAGCCCCCAGCCGTCCTTGCCGTCGGGCGAGCGGCCGAGCGCGATGCGACCGCCGTCGTCGATCGGCGCGCCGGCGCGGAATCCCGGCTCGAGCCGGCTGAGCGTCAGCGGATGGCCGCGCACGGGCAGGTCGAGCGCCTGGCTCAGCGCGACGACGCCGCCGATGTGGTCGGGATGGTGGTGGGTGACGAGGATGCCTTCGATCTTGGCGCCGCCGCGAACGAGCTCGGCCAGCAGCGCGAGCAGCCGACGCTGCTCTTCGGGCTGCGGCGAACCTGGGTCGACGACCCACAGACGTTCGTGCCCGACGATGTAGCAGTTGGTCGTCGTCGCCGGCGGCAGCGTCGGCGTCCGCAGCGGCGCCAGCACCACGCCCGGCGAGAAGCGCACCTGATGCAGGCCGCCGTCGCGGTAGCTTTGCGCGGTCGCGGCGAGGTCGGCGGCGAAGCGCTCGAAGTCGGCGGCGGCGGCGAGGTGCTGCAGCAGAATCACCACCGGCGGCACCAGCAGCAGGTCGCCGTTGCGCCACGACGCCAGCGCCTGCTGGGGCAGCCACCAGCGGCCCTGCACCAGTTCGCCGCACCAGACGTCCGGCCGCACGCGCGCGGTGCCGTGCAGGCAGCCGGCGAGCGGCGCGTGGTAGAAGGCGGTGTCGTAGCGCACCGGCGCGAACGGCGGCGTTTCGATGCGGCACAGCTCGCGCAGCGGCGGCGGCGGCGCGGCGTCGGCGACGAGCGCGGCCC
>VGZG01000149.1 GCA_016872675.1 Planctomycetota bacterium | reverse complement strand
CCGACGAGCGCGGCGAACGCGAGGTCGCGACCGACCGACGACTGCGGCGCGGCGAACGGCGGCTCGGGGCGAGCGAACATCGGCACGGCGGCACGCTACGCAGGCCGCGGCGGACTGTCGAGGCGCACGGACACCACCGCCATGCCAGGAGCGATCGACCATGCGATCGCGCGGTCAAGCCGATGACGCAGCGGACCCCACTGCCGACGATCCGCGCCGGCCGACGCATCGCCCCTGCCGACCGCCGCCGTAGGATGCGCGCCGATGCGCGTCTCCTGGCTCGCCGTCGCCCTGCTGCTGCACGTCGCGTTCGCGACGGCCTACGCCGTCGCGACGCCGGCGTTCGAAGGCCCCGACGAGAACAGCCACTACGAGTACGCGCAGCACGTCGCCAACGCCGGCAAGCTCCCGCTCGCGCCGGGCCTGGCGCAGGCGCGCGGCCTGCCGCAGACCGACGGCGCGCAGCTCGCCCACCACCCTCCCGCGTACTACGCGCTGCTCGCCGGCGTATTGGTCGCGACCGGCACGGACGCGACGGTGTTCGCGCCCAAGCTCAACCCACTCTTCGGCGCGTGGGGGGAGCCGGCGGGCTTCCTCAAGTTCGAGCACGGCAGCGGCCAGGGTGAAGGCGTGCTGCGGCTCTTGCGCCTCGTCTCCGTCGCGCTCGGCGCGCTGTCGGTCTGGCTGGTGCATCGCCTCGGCCGCGCCTGCTGCCCGACGAATGCGCGCGTCGCCGACGTCGCCGCGCTGCTGGTCGCCTGCCTGCCGATGTGGTCGTTCCTCCACGGCGTGCTGAATAGCGACGTGCTGGCGACGACGCTGTCGTGCGCGTCGCTGCTGGCGCTCGTGCGCTGGCTCGACGGCGACGCCCGCGGCGTGCGCGCCGGCGCCGGCCTCGGCGCGCTGCTCGGCCTCGCGCTCGCGACCAAGCTGACGACGCTGTTCCTGCTGCCGATCGCGTTCGTCGTCGCCGTCGTCGTGCTGCGCCGCGACCGCCGCCACGTCGCCGGCGTCGCCACCGCGCTGGCCACCGCCGCGGTGATCGCGCTGCCGGTGCTACTGCGCAACCAGCAGCTCTACGGCGACGCGCTCGCGCGCAGCGTGCACGACGCCGCGTTCGCGCCGATCCCGCCGGAAGCGCGCCTGGAGTGGCTACTGCTGGGCTACCTGCCGACGATCTTCCCGTCGCTGCTCGGGAAGTTCGGTTGGTTCGCGCTGCCGCCGGCGATGCCGATGGTGTGGCTCGGCGCCGCGGTGTTCGCGCTGGCGCTCGCCGGCTTCCTGCGCGGCGGCCGCGATCGCGCCACCGCGACGCCGCTGCGCCATCGCGCGCTGCTGACCGGCGCGCTCGCGCTCGTCTTCGCCGGCACGACGCAGTTCAACTGGAGCGCGCCGCAGCCGCAGGGGCGGCTGCTGTTCGCCGCCGTCGGCCCCGCCGCGGTGCTGCTCGCCGCCGGCCTCGTGCAACTGAGCCACGGCCTGCGCGGCCGCGTCGGCTTCGCGCTGGCGCTACCGGCCGCGGCGCTGGTCGTGTTCGTCGGCTGGTTCCTGCCGGCGTTCGCGCCCGGACTCGCGCCAGCCCCGGCGTGGCACCGCGCGCTCACGGACGCGCGGCCGGCGGCCGGCGCCGCGCCGTCGATCGCGTGGACGACGAACGAACTGCCGCCGTCGGCGACACCGCCGACGCTGCGCTGGCGCGACGACGGCGCGCCAGCCGGCACCCGCTACGCGCTGTACGCCAGTGACGACCGCGGCCGCGTCTGGCTCGCAGCGTTCGAGTGGAGCGGCGGCACGCTCGGCCTGACCGGCGACGAGGCGGCCATGCCCGACGCCGCCTTCGCGCTGCTGCCGAAGGACCGCGACGTGCTGCTGACGCTGCGGCGTGCGCCGGTCGCCGCCGACGAAGATCCGACGCAGCTGCCGTGCAGCCCGACGCTGCGTTTTCGCCGGCTGTGATGCAGCGCGAACGATGGGCCCCCGCACGCACGGGTGGATCGAGCCCTCCCCGTTGGATCGGCAACTATGTGCAGAGAATGGGCCCGGCGGCATGGACCCGAACGCGGTGACTTCGGCGCGACGCGATCGCGCACACGCACGCCTTCCGATTCACTCGCGCCGCACCATCGCCAACCCCGCCGGCCCCGTCGCCGTGTGCGACATCGGGTTCTCGACGGCGTCGATCCGCACCGCGTCGAATGCGCCGACGTCCGCCGGCACGGTCACGAGTTCGAGCCGCAGGCCGGCGACTGCGCGCAGCGGCGTCAGCCCGGCAGGCTGCGGCTGCGGCGCGCCCTTGGCTTCGCCGACCACGACGCCGTCGCGCAGGAAGCGCACGCGGAAGTCGCAGAAGCCCATCGTCTGCAGCCGCAGCGTCCGCGCCGGCGCCACGGGCGCCCAGCGCACCAGCACGCCGCCGTCGTAGACGAGCTTCACCTTGGGCTCGTCGAACCAGTACGTGCCGAGCGGCAGTTCGTCGGCGACGTCGGCGGGGTTCACGTCGACCGTCGGCGGCGTGCGGTAGTCGGTCGCGATGTAGTCGCGGAAGCCCGCATCGAGCGCGCCACTCCACAGTTGTTGCAGCGCCTGCCAGCGCGCCGCGTCGAACACCGGCGCGCGCGTCGCCAATCGCAGCGCGTCCCAGTACGCGCGCAGGCCGGCGTGGCGGATGCGGTTCTCGCCGGTCGCCAACGACTCGTAGTACCCCTCCGGCACGCGGCGCAGCACGTGGCCGATGCGCCAGTTGCTCGGGTCCTTCGCCGGCAGGCGCGTCAGCAGCGGATCGCACAGCAGCGGGTCGAGCACCGTGCCGTCGCGGCCGGCGCCGTAGCCGGCGCTGCCGACCGCGCCGTTGAGCAGCAGCCAGCGGCCGCCGCCTTCGGGCCGCACCGCGCCGTGCAGTTCGCCAAAGCGCGGCACGTGGCGACCCGGCGCGAACAGGCCGAGCGTCGGGTAGTAGACGAGCCGCTCGTCGCCGATGCCGCCCTGCGCCATCAGCTGCGCCAGCGACGGCGCCGTGTCGCAGCGCGGCGGCAACAGCCACTGCGGCAGGCCGCGCAGCCCGACGAGCGCCACGATCGCAAACGCCGCCACGGTGGCGACGCGCCGCGGCCACGCCGACCAGCGCAGCGCCAGCACCGCGACCGCGACGACGAACGGTGGCAGGAAGAAGCGGCCCGCCATGAAGTCGCCGCCGACCTTTGCGACGTACGCGCAATACAGCAGCCCGCCGATCGCGAGCCCGCGTGCGCCGCGCAGCAGCAGCGCCGCGCCGAGCCCGAACGCGACCATCGGCAGCAGCACGGGATCGTCGGTCAGCGCGAAGCGCGCGTAGGCGAGGCCCTGGCGCGCGAGTTCGTCGGCCGGGATGCCGATGCCGAAGGCCTTGGCGTGCGCCGTCACCGGGAACGGGCTGCCGTAGTACACCGTCGCGAACAGCAGCCAGACGAAGAAC
>VGZG01000148.1 GCA_016872675.1 Planctomycetota bacterium | reverse complement strand
CTGCGCGAGCTCGCCGGCCTCGCCGCGCCCGCGCCGCACTGGCACGGCGTCGTGCAGCGCTACGCCGACGCGCGGGCGCAGCTCGGCGATCCGCTCGCCGCCATCGCCGCGACCACCGCGTCGGTCGCCGTCGCCGAACAGATCGCCGCCGCCCGCGCCGCCGCTCCGGACGCTGACGCCGCGTGGGCGGCCTTCCGCGTGCGGCCCGAGGCGATCGACGGCCTGCGCTTCGTCAGCGTGCGCAGCCGCTTCGCCAACCGCACGGCGGCGCGCGGGTGACGGCGATGGCCGACCACCGCGTCTTCGCCTTCCCGTTCGCGACGATCTACCCGCTGTACGCGCCGAAGGGCCGCGCGACGCCCGGGTCCTGCCGGCCTTCATCAGCGGCGTCGTCGCCACAGTGTCGGCGGTCTGGCTGGCGCTGGCGGCGGGGTGCCTGCGCACGACGCATCAGTAGCGCCGCGAGCGTCCCCGACGGCGCTGTGGCCACGTCTTCAGCGTCGGTGATTTTGAGGAGTCCAGGCGCGCCGGTATCGTCTTTGCGTCCTTAGTCCGGCCGGAACCACCTCGCATGATCGACGTCGTCGCCATCGCCCAACGCATTCAATCCGAGAGCAAGACCCTGCAGAACGTGCGCACGGCGCTGCAGTCGGTGATCGTCGGCCAGGACGCCCTGCTCGACGGCCTCTTGATCGCGCTGCTCGCCGACGGCCACGTGCTGCTCGAAGGCCTGCCCGGCCTCGCCAAGTCGTTGACGGTGTCGTCGCTGGCGCGCGCGATCGGCGGCCAGTTCCGCCGCATCCAGTTCACGCCCGACCTGCTGCCGGCCGACCTCGTCGGCACGCACGTCTACAACCCCAAGACCGGCGAGTGGCAGGTCAAGGAAGGGCCGGTGTTCGCCAACTTCGTGCTCGCCGACGAGATCAACCGCGCGCCGGCCAAGGTGCAGTCGGCGCTGCTCGAGGCGATGCAGGAGCGGCAGGTGACGCTCGCCGGCGAGACGCGCAAGCTGCCCGACCCGTTCCTCGTGCTGGCGACGCAGAACCCGGTCGAGCAGGAGGGCACGTACGCGCTGCCCGAGGCGCAGGTCGACCGCTTCATGGTGAAGCTGATCGTCGGCTACCCGAGCAAGCAGGAAGAGTTGCGCATCATCGACCGCATGGCGGCCGTGCACGGCCACGCCGAGGTCACGCAGGCGACGACGCCGCAGGACCTGCTGCGCATGCGCGCGCTGCTCGACACGATCTACCTCGACGACAAGGTCAAGGCCTACATCGTCGACCTCGTGTTCGCGACGCGCGAGCCGGAGCAGGTCGGCCTCGCCAAGCTGAAGCCGCTGATCCTCTATGGCGCCTCCCCGCGCGCGTCGCTGGCGCTGGCGCGGGCCGCGCGCGCGCGCGCCTTCCTCGAGGGCCGCGGCTTCGTCACCCCGCAGGACGTCAAGGCCGTCGGCGCGATGGTGCTGCGGCACCGCGTGCTGACCACGTACGAGGCCGAGGCCGAGGGCGTCACCAGCGAGCAGGTGCTCAAGATGGTGTTCGACACGGTCAAGGTGCCGTAAGGCGCGAGCCTCCCATGGCGCGGGCGCTCGACCCGGAACTGCTCGCGGAGGCGCGGCGCATCCAGGTGCGCGCCGACCGCATGGTGACCGATGTGATGGCGGGCGGCTACAGTTCCGTCTTCCGCGGTTCGGGCATCGAGTTCGAGGAAGTGCGCGAATTTGCCGAGGGCGATGACCTGCGCTCGGTCGACTGGAACGTCACCGCGCGCCAGGGCCGGCCGTTCGTCAAGAAGTTCGTCGAGGAGCGCGAACTGTCGGTGCTGTTTCTGCTCGACGTGTCGTCGTCGATGGGCTTTGGCAGCGCGCCGCCGGGCCGTGCCGGTCGCCGCACCGCCGCGACCACCGCGGCGCTGTTCGTCGGCTGCGTCGCGTTCGCCGCAGCGCGCAACAACGACAAGGCCGGTCTCGTGCTGTTCACCGACAAGGTTGAGCGCTATGTGCCGTGCAAGAAGGGCCGCAACCACGTGCTGCGGCTGATCCGCGAGGCTTGCGAACCGCCGCGGCAGCGGGCGCGCACCGGGCTGCCGGTGGCGCTCGACTTCGCCGGCCGCGTGCAGCGCAAGCGCGCGATCGTGTTCGTGGTCAGCGACTTCCTCGGCGCCGACGCGGTCGAAGCGATGCGCCGGTTGGCGCTGCGGCACGACGTCATCGCCGTGCGCGTGCGCGATCCGTTCGCCGCCGGTCTCGATCGCGCCGCCGGCGACGTCGCGGCGCTGCCGGCCGCCGGCCTGCTGCACCTCGTCGACCCCGAGACCGGCGCGACGGCGCACGTCGACACCGCCAGCGCGCGCGTGCGCGCCGCCGTGCAGGCCAACTGGCGGGCGGAACGGCAGCGGTTGCACGAAGCGTGCCGGCGTGCTGGCGTCGATCTGCTCGACGTGCCGACCGAGGGGTCGGTTGCCGACCCGCTGCTGCGCTTCTTCCACATGCGCGAACGGCGCGGAGCGCGCCGATGACCGCGCGCCGTCGCTCCGTCCGCGCTGCCTTCGCCGTCGCCGTGCTGTTGCCGCTGCTCGCCGGCTGCGGGCCGGCGGCGCCGTGGGCGGCGGAACCGGCGACGGTGGTGGCGCTGCAGGCGCGCGTGGAGCCGGCGGCGGTCGCGCTGCTCGAGCCGGTGACGATCACGCTCGACCTGTGGACACGCGGCGGCGCGCCGGTCGACTTCGCGCCGGAGCTGCCGGCCGCGGATTTCGCGACGACGCGCCGCGACGAGCCGGCACGGCCTTTGTTCGACGGCAGTTGGCGGCGCACGGTGCTGGTGGCGAAGCCGGTGCGCGGCCCCGGCGAACTGACGATCCCGGCGTTCATCGCGCAGCTGCGCGAGGGCGCGGGCGCGGCGTCGTCGCCGCCGGCGGTGGTCACCGTGCGCAGCGGACTCGCGCCCGACGACGACGCCATCGAGGCGCCGGGCGAGCCGTTCCCGACGCCGCCGCCGCTCTGGTCGTGGCTGCTCGGCGGCGCGCTGCTCGCCGGTCTCGGCGGCCTGTGGTTCGTCGCGCGCCGTCGCCGCGGCGGGTTCGCCATGGCGGCGACGGTCGCCGAGCCGCCGCACGTGCGCGCGCGCCGCGAGCTCGAGCGCCTGCGCGGCCGCAGCCGCACGACCGCCGCCGAGATCGCGGCGTTCTACGTCGCCGTGTCGCAGGTGCTGCGCGTCTACCTCGAGGATCGCTTCGGTCTGCGCGCGCCCGAGCGCACCACCGAGGAGTTCCTGCGCGAACTCGAAGCCGGCGACGCGCTGGCCAAGGCGCACCGCGCCGACCTCGAGGCGTTCTTGTCGCAGTGCGACCTGGTCAAGTTCGCCGCCGTGGTGCCAGCCGACCGCGACCACGAGGCGACGTGGCAACTCGCCGCTGCGTTCGTCGAGGCGACGCGGCCCGACCGCGCCGCCGCGGCGGGGGAGGCGACGTCGTGAGCTGGCTCGGCCTCGACGGTTTCGCGCTGCTGGACCCGTGGTTCCTGCTGTTCGCGCCCGCCGCGCTGCTGGCGGCGCTGTGGCGGGCGCGCACGCCGCGCGCGGCGCTGCCGACGGCCGCGGCGTCGCTGTTCG
>VGZG01000147.1 GCA_016872675.1 Planctomycetota bacterium | reverse complement strand
CGCACCGTCAACGACGACTTCGCCAATCCGCTGCGGCGTCTGCCCGGCGTGCTTGCCCTGCCGGCGCTGGCCGCGGCGGCCGCCGCGCGCCTCGCCACCGGCAGCGAGGCGAACCTCGCGGCGGCCCTGCGGCTCGATCCGCTGGCGCTGCTGCGCGCCCTGCGCACCGCCGCCACGCCAGCGCTCGCCGACGCCGCGCCGGCCACCGGGCTGCCGACGGCACAGAGCCTGGTGCGCGAACTGGGCGTCGAGGCCGTCCGCCGCCTGTTCGCCGCCCGCGCTGCGGGACCGGTCGACGACCTGCGCGTGCGCGCCGTCTGGCTGCGATCGCTGGGGCTGGCCCACGCCGCGCGCGCCTGCGCCCTGCGCTCGGCGACGTTCGATCCCGAGGCCGCCTACCTGCTCGGCCTGCTCGCCAACCTGCCGGACTGGCTGGCGACGCTGACCAGCGCCGCGACGGCGGCCGATCTCGGCCAATGCCTCGCCGCCTGGAACCTGCCCGCCGCGGTCCGCAACGCGCTCGCCGGCGACGACCCGGCCTGGAACGGCGTGCTGGCCGCCGCCCGCGCGCTCGACATCGACGATGGCTCGCGCCAGGAGCGCGCTGACGCCGTCCACGGCCAGCTTGCCGCCTTCGACCTGCACGACGGCGCCCGCGCCACCGCCCACCCGGCGCGGCGCGCGACCGACGGCGGCGCGCCGACGACTGCGGTGCAGAGCCTGCTGCGCTGCTCGCGGTTCGACCGCTACCGCAACGTCATCGGCGGCCTGATGGCGGCGGCGCGCGAGCACGGTGACTACGACCGCGTGCTGCACGCCAAGTGGCACCCGACGACCGGCGTGCTGACGCTGCAGGCCAAGCTCGACGGCAGTCCGCGGCGCATGCTGGCGCGCGCGACGCCGGCCAGCGCGGCGGAAGCCGCAGCGCTTCGCCACGCGATCGCCCGCAACGAGCCGACGCTGCTGCGCCTCTCGGCCGACGCCGTGCCCGGTATCGCCGCCGCGCTCGCGGTCGACGAGCTGCTCGCCGTGCCGGTCCAGCACGCACTGGCCACGCCGTCGTTCCTGCTGCTCGACCGCTCGCTGCGCCTGCTGCCGATCGATCTCGCCCGCGACGGCGCGATAGCGGCGACGCTCGGCCACGTCGGCACGCTGCTGCACGAGAACCTGCTGCTTCGCCGGCGCTTCCAGCGCGCCCAGCGCCTCTCGCTGACCGATCCGCTGACGCGCCTGTTCAACCGGCGCATGGGCATGATGACGCTCGAGCAGGAGGTCGCCCGCATGTCGCGCGCGCCGCGGCCGCTCAGCCTCTTGATGTGCGACCTCGACCACTTCAAGAAGCTCAACGACGCGCTCGGCCACGCTGCCGGCGACCGCGCCCTGCGCGCCGCCGCCGACGTGCTGCAGAACACGGTCCGCAAGGGCGACACTGTCTGTCGCTACGGCGGCGAGGAGTTCCTCGTCGTGCTGCCCGACACCCACCCGGACGACGCCACCGTGCTGGCGACCCGCCTGTTCACCGCCATGCAGGCGCGCGGCGAGGAACTCCAACTGCCGCTGACGGTGTCGGTCGGCTTGACGTCCTTCCGACCCGGCGATACGGCCGAGCGTATGCTCCTGCGCGCCGACCACGCCCTCTTCGCCAGCAAGGACATGGGCCGCAACCGCTTCTCGGCCGACATCGAAGCCGGCGACGACGCGCAGAGTCGCTGACCGAAGCGACTTCCAAAGAAGCGGTTACGCTGATGGCACGCGGTTCCCGAGCGGTGCCGGCACGGGCGCGCCGACGGCCCATAAGCGTTCCTGCTAACGGGAGGTTGCGATCCCGTATGCTCGTCGGCCTGTGTTGAGCCTGCCCTTGTCTGCGCCCGCCACGCTGCCGTCCGACGCGCCCGCTGAACTCCTGGGTGATCTTGCCTCGCCGGCCCACTTGGTCCTCGCCCTCGGCGCTGCCGCGCTCGGTTCGTTCGGCACCCTGGCGACCGCCGGCCTGCTCGCGTACTCGCCGACCCGCCTGCGGCAGCAGTTTGCCGACGAGGGCCAACCGGAGGCGGCCGCCGGAGCCCGCACGGACGCGGTCGAGCGGCACACTGGCGAATACCTGCTGATCGCCAACCTCGCCACGGCGGCGTCCTGGGGGCTCGGACTGTGGTCGCTCGGTCAGGCCTTTGGCCCTGGCAGCGAGGTCTGGGCCATGGCCGCCTACACCGTCGTCATGCTCTGGCTCGGCGGCGCGCTGCCGGCCGGCATCGCCCAGGCCCGCCCCGAAAAGGCCCTGCTGTTCGCCCTGCCGGCCCTGCGGCCGTTGTGGCTGCTCCTGCGCTGGCCGCTGGTGATGCCGATCCTGGCCGCCACCCGGCTGTTGATCGCGCTGCTGCGAGTTGCGCGCCCCGCGCCGACCGACGGTGCCGAGGTGCGCGAGCAGGTCATCGCCGCCGTCGCCGACGCCGTCGCCGACACCGCGCCCGACGACGCCCTCGCGGACGAGCAACGCACGATGATCGGCAACATCGTCAGCATGGAGGAGACGCCGGTGTCGTCGCTGATGACGCCGACGCCCGACATCGTCGCGTTGCCTGAGTCGCTGCCGCTGCGCGAGGCAGTTCACCGCGCGCTGGAACACGGCTTCTCGCGCTATCCGGTCTACCGCGAGCGCGCCGACGAGATCGTCGGCGTGTTCAACGTAAAGGACGCGCTCAAGCGCCTGCACGGCCCCGACGCGACCGCCAACCCGACGCTGCGCGAACTGGCGCGGCCGGTGATGTTCGTGCCGGAGACGACAGGCGCCGCGCAGTTGTTGCGCCGCTTCCAGGCCGGCAACCAGCACCTGGCGATCGCACTCGACGAGTACGGCAGTCCGGTCGGCCTCGTCACCGTCGAGGACGTGCTCGAGCAGATCGTCGGCGACATCGGCGACGAATACGACCCGCTGCCGTCGCCGACCGACGCCGAGCAGGTGCGCGTCGTCGAGAAGGGTCGCGTCATCGAACTGCCCGCCCGCACGCCGGTCGTCGACGTCAACGAATTGCTCGGCAGCAAGCTGCCGGAGTCGAGCGACTGGGAGACGGTCGCCGGCATGGTGATCGCGTTCTGCAACCACATCCCGATCGTCGACGAGACGCTCGAGATCGCCGGCGTCGAGTTCCGCGTCCTGCAGGCCGACGACCGCCGCATCCTACGGTTGCGCGCGACGCTGCTGGCGCCGCAGCCGGCCGAGGGCGCGGGATGACCGACGTCGCGGGCCGCCGCCGCCGCGCCCGCGCGACGGCCGTGCGGGGGGTCGTGCTGCGCCGCACCGACTTCCGCGAGAGCAGCCGCATCGTCGCCTGCCTGACGCGCGACCATGGGCGACTGACGGGACTGGCCAAGGGCGCGCATCGCCCCGACTCGCCGTTCCTCGGCCGCATCGACTTCCTCAACGAGATCGATGCGACCTTCTCGCCCGACCGCGGCGGCCTGCGCCTGCTGGAGCGCGCGACGCTGGTGCGCGAGCGCCGCTCGCTGCGCGAACCGCTGCGTTTCCTGGCGGCGAGCCACCTGGCGCAGCTTTGCGAGTTCGCGATGCCGGACGAACGGCCCGAGCCGGCGGTGTTCGACCTGCTGGTCGGCGGCCTCAACCTGCTCGAACGCTGCTCAGCCGCCGCCATCGGCCGCGTCGTGCTCGGCCTCGAACTGCGCCTGCTGGCCGTGCTCGGCGCGCTGCCCGACCTCGACCGCTGCGCTGCCTGCGGCGTGGCGCTCGGCGACGCCGCCTTCCGCCAGGAGGACTCGCCCGGCCTCGTCTGCCGGACGCACGCACCCGCGCCCCGCACCGCCGTCGGGGCCGGCGCGCTGGCGC
>VGZG01000146.1 GCA_016872675.1 Planctomycetota bacterium | reverse complement strand
CCCGGCCAGACGCGCGCGAGCAGTCGCATCTCGCGGGTCGAACGCGCCGGGTTGCGTCCGGCGTACGCCGCGCTCTTGCCCGGCGCATCGTAGCGGTCGGCGGTCGCCCACGGGGGCGCGGCTTCCGGCAGGCCGACGTCGCGCAGCGAGCCGCGGCACCGGCGCAGCACCCGCCGCAGCAAGCGCGTCGGCGCCCGGCCTGGCGCCGCCAGCGCGCCGTTGTGCAGGTCGAGCACGCCAAAGCGCCTGTCGCCGTCGACGAAGACGTGGTCGGCGCTGAGGTCGGGCAGGTGGAAGCCCTTGGCCAGCAGCGCGCCGGCCCAACGCGCGGCGGCCCGCAGCAACGTGCCGTCGACGCCGGCGGCGAGCGCCGCGCTGAGCGGCCGACCCGGCAGTTCGGCGCACAGGTAGAACGACGCCGCGCCCTGGCGGCCGATGGCGAGCGGCCGCGGCGCGGCGATGCCGGCCGCGCGCAGGGCCTGCGTCATCGCGCACTCGCGGGCCGCGTCATCGGCGGCGAATGGCCGCGTCAGCGCGAACTTCGCCCGGTTCTTCCACTGCGTGCGCCGGAAGCGCTTGAGGAAGCACGGGCCGTGCGGCGTCGCGATGCGGCCGACGTCGCGCAGGCGGTTTTGCGGGCCGGCCGGCGTCGCCGGCAGCGCCAGCGTCGCCGCCAACGACGCGAACGTCGCGTGCTCGCGCGCGTCCTCGGTCAGCAACGTCCAGGCGTCCGCCACGGCGTGGCACCGTAGCCGCCGCGCCGCCTTGCCGCACCCGCGACCTCGCCGCATGATCGCGCCATGGCGAAGCCGAGCCTGTCGCGCGACCTGATCGCGCGTCTGCCGAAGTCCGACCTCCACCTGCATCTCGACGGCAGCCTGCGTCTGCCCACGCTGATCGAGCTGAGCCGCCAGCACAAGATCGCGCTGCCGAGCCGCACGCCGGAGGGCCTGCTGGAGCTCGTGTTCAAGCGCGCGTACCGCAACTTGCCCGAGTACCTGAAGGGCTTCGAGTTCACCGTCGCCTGCCTGCAGGACGCCGAGTCGCTCGAGCGCGCCGCCTACGAGCTGTGCCTCGATTGCCGCGCCGAGAACGTCTTCTACGTCGAGATCCGCTTCGCGCCGCAGCTGCACGTGCGCGGCGACTTCCGCGTCCGCGAGGTCTTGCGCGCCGTCTGCAAGGGCATCGAGCGGGCCAAGAAGCAGATCAACGCCGACCCCGAGGTGAAGCGCGGCTTGCTGCCGCGCTTCGAGGCCGGCGTCATCGTCTGCGCGCTGCGCTTCTTCCTACCGCAGTTCAGCGAGCACTACCGCGCCTACTTCGAGGCGCTGCCGAGCGCGCCGGCGAACGAGGTCTACGCGCTGGCGTCGCTGGAACTGGCGCGCGCCGCCATCGCCGCGGCCGAGGTCGATGGCCTGCCGGTGGTGGGCTTCGACCTCGCCGGCCAGGAGCGCGGCTTTCCGGCCAAGGACCACCAGGCCGCCTACCAACTGGCGCACGAGCACTTCTTCGGCAAGACCGTGCACGCCGGCGAGGACTACGGCCCGGAGTCGATCTTCCAGGCGATCTCCGATTGTCACGCCGATCGCATCGGCCATGGCACCTGGCTGTTCAGTCCGCGCCACATCCGCGACCGGTCGATCCGCGACAAGCAGGCGTTCATCGACAAGCTGGCGCGCTACATCGCCGAGCGCCGCATCACGCTCGAAGTTTGCCTGACCAGCAACCAGCAGACGATCCCCGAACTGCGCGCCGACCTGAAGAAGCATCCGTTCCGCAAGATGCGCGAGGCGCGCTGCAGCGTGACGCTGTGCACCGACAACCGGCTGGTGTCGCGCACGACGATGACCGACGAGGTCGAGAAGGCGGTGTCGGCCTTCGGGCTCGACGCCCGCGCGCTGAAGGACGTGCTGATCTACGGCTTCAAGCGCTCGTTCTTCCCCGGCTCGTACCCGCTCAAACGCGAGTGGGTGCGATCGGTCCTCAACCACATGGAGGACCAGTTCGCCGAGGCCGGCCACGACGTGCGCGCCGGTCGCCGGCCGTTGTGAAGCCGGTACATGGTCCGCGCCTTGCGCCGACCCGGTTCGAGGTCATGATGCGGCGATGCTCCGTCTCATTGCCATCGTCGCCGTCTCGTCGCTGCTCGCCGCCCAGGAGGTCCAGCCCGCCGCCGCCAAGTTGGACTTCCAGAAGCAGATCGCGCCAATCCTGCTCGAACGCTGCGTCGAGTGCCACGGCCCCAAGGTCCAGAAGGGCGACCTACGGCTCGACGCCAGGGAGCACTTGTTCGCTGGCGACCAGGAGGAGTGGAACGTGCTGCCCGGCAAGCCCGACGACAGCGAGTTGCTGCGGCGAATCGGCCTGCCGGTCGGCGACGACGACATCATGCCCGAAAAGGGCGAGCCGCTGCGCAAGGACCAGCAGGCGCTGATCCGCCAGTGGATCGCCGAGGGCGCCGAGTGGCCCGTCGCAGTGGACAAGTGGTTCGCCACGGCGATCGCCGCGAAGGTGATCCCGAAGATCACCTTCGAGCTGCCCAAGGTCGACGCCGAGGAGCAGGCGGCCATCGACGCCGCCGTCGCCGAGCTCAAGAAGCGCGGCGCGGTGGTGCAGCAGGTCGCCGCCGATACGCCGGCGATCGACGTCAATCTCTCGCTGCTGCGCGACAAGGTGACCGACGCCGACCTCGCGCTGCTTGTGCCGTTGCAGAAGCGCCTGGTGTGGCTCAACGTTTCACGCACGGCGATCAGCGACGACGGCCGCCAGCACCTGCAGAAGCTGACGCAGTTGCGCCGGTTGCACGCGGCCAACACGCAACTCGGCGACGCGACGTTCACGGCGCTCGTCGCCCTGCAGCATCTCGAGTACGTCAATGCGTACGCCACCGGGCTCGGCGACGACGGGCTGGCGAAGCTTGCCGAGCTGCCGAAGGCGGCGCGCATCTACGCGTGGCAGAGCAAGGTCACGCCGGCCGCGGCGCGGACGGTGCGCGCCGCCAAGCCGGCGCTGGCGCTCGACCTCGGCGACTACGTCGAGGAGCGGCTGGCGGCGGCGCAGAAGGAGATCGCCGAGCGCGCCGAGCGCAACAAGCCGGTCAACGACACCTGTCCGGTCGCCGACAAGCCGATCGACCCGAACCAAACCGTCGAGCACGACGGTCGCCGCATCGCGTTCTGCTGCGGCAAGTGCAAGGCGGCGTTCGAGAAGGAGCCGGCGAAGTTCCTCGCCAAGCTGCCGCCGAAGAAGTGAGCGGCGGCGCGCCGTGACGGCGCGCGCCGGGCCATCCGCCGGTCAGTGGTGGTGATGGCCGCCCGGACCGTGGGCGTGGCCGTGCTTCTTCTCCTCGGGCGTGGCGCGACGGACGTCGAGCACTTCGACCGCGAAGTTGAGGCGCTGGCCGGCCATCGGGTGGTTGGCCGTGATCGTCACGGTGTCGGCTGTGACCTCGCGCACGAAGACGGTCATCGGCTGGCCATTGCGGGCGCGCGTCTGGAACGCCCTGCCGACCTGGACGTCGACGTTCGGCGGGAACTGGCTGCGCGGCACCGACTGCTCGGCGGCCGGGTCGTACTCACCGTAGCCTTCGCCCGCCGGCACCTGGCAGTCGAACTTGTCGCCGATCTGCTTGCCGGCGAGCTGGCGCTCGAGCCCCGGCACGATGTTCTGCGCGCCGTGCAGGTAGACCAGGGGGTCGCCGCCGAACGACTGGTCGGCAATCGAGCCGTCGTCGAGGGTCAGCTTGTAGTGGATGGTGACGACGTGGCCTTCGGCGATCGCTGGTTTCATAGGGCAGAATGCTATGGATCGCGCGATCCGGCGACAGGCCGAGGGCCAGAACCCCGACGCGCCGGCGGCTCGGCGCGCCGGGCGGGTGGGCCGCCGCGC
>VGZG01000145.1 GCA_016872675.1 Planctomycetota bacterium | reverse complement strand
GTCAACGAGGCCGAGGAGCGCAAGCCGCGCTCGGGCGGCGGTGGCTTCGGCGGCGGTGGCGGCGGCGGTGGCCGCGGCGGCTACGGCGGTCGTGGCGGCGGCGGTGGCGGCGGTGGCGGCGGTGGCCGCGATCGCTGGTGATCGCAGCGACGCGTCCTGAGGGACGCGTCCCACACGGCCCGCGGGGTCCGCTTCGGCGGTTCCGCGGGCTGTTTCGTTTCCGGAGTCGTTGTCGGGGAGTTGTCGGTGGAGCGGTCGGCAAAGCGGTCGTGGCGCCCAGCGGTTTCGACGCGGGGCCGCGGCGTGCGCGCGTGGTCGGCGGCGCGGATGCGGCGCGCGCGTGCCCGCGGATTGCGACGGCATCGGCTATAGCAGCGGCATGATCGTTCGGGTCGTGCGTTCGTCATGCGCGGTCGGTCTCGCCAGCGCGTTGGTCGCGATCGCGGTCGCGCAGACGCCAGCGCCAACGCCGACGCCGAGCCCGGGCACGGCCAAGCCGCCTGCCGCGCCGAAGCCCGCGTCCGCGCCCGTCGTGCTCGCGCCGATTCCGGCCGACTTCGCCGAGCGCGCGACGTGGCGCTCCGACGAGATCGGCGTCGGCGTGCAACTGCGCTTCCGCTGGTTCGAGCGGCTCTACGCGGGGCCGCAGAGCCTCACCGTCGTCGAGGTCGAACCCAAGGCCGATGTGCGCTACGACGTCGTGGCGCCGGGCGTGCGCACCAAGACCAGCGCGATGGGCGCGCAGAGCGGCGCGCTCGCGGCGATCAACGGCGGCTTCTTCGCCATCGAGAGCACCGGGTTGTCGACGGGTCTACTGCGCATCGACGGCGCGATGGTGGTGCCAGCGAAGCCGGCGCAGGCGAGCATCGGCATCGGCGACGACCAGCGACTGCGCGTCGCGACGCGGCCGGAGGGCGATTGGCCGGAGGTCCAGGACGCGCTCGGCGCCGGCCCGATGCTGCTGCGCGCCGGCGCGATCGTCGACCACGGCGCGCGCCAGCGCGGCATCCGCCATCCGCGTTCGGCGATCGGCGTCGGCAAGGACGGCAGCGTGGTGTGGCTGACGGCCGATGGCCGCACCAGCAAAGCCGCCGGTCTCGCGCACGAAGAGACCGCCGCGATCCTGCAGGCGCTCGGCTGCGTCGACGCGGTCAACCTCGACGGCGGCGGCAGCACGACGCTGTGGGTCGCCGGCCGCGGCGTCGTGAACTACCCGTGCGACAACAAGAAGTACGACCACGCCGGCGAACGCGCCGTCGCCAACGCCGTGCTGCTGCGCGCGCCGGCGGTGGTGGTGGTCGACGATGTGCAGGCGACGCTGCGCGGCGATGGGTGGCAGCGGGCCACGGTCGCGGGCGGCAAGGGGGTGATTGGCGGCGGGTACGCGCGGTGGGCGAAGCAGGCGGGTGCGGGCGGTGGCGCGGGTGGCGCGGGGGATGCGGGTGGTGCGGCGGCGGGAGGCGAAGCGCCGAGCGCGGAGTTCGCGGCCGAGCTGCCGTTCGCCGGCGCGTGGCGAGCGATGGCGTGGCTGCCGGCGGAGGGCGACGCAGCGGGGCCGTGGCGCGTGGTGGTTGGCGGTGGTGGCGCCGCGAAGGATGTCGCTGGCAAGCGCGGCGCGTGGGTGGAGGTGGCGCGCGTCGAGGTGGGCAGTGAGCGCAAGGTGGTGGTGCGGATGGGTGGGGTCGCAGGGCGCGCGCTGGTGGTGGATGCGGTGCGGTGGGTGGAACTCAGGTGAGCTGCCGCATCCCGCTCGCCTGCAGGTACTCCCACGTCGCGTCCCACAGCGGCGCTGGCGGCACGAACAGCACCGTCGCCTCGCGGCCGCGCGTCAGCAGCACGCGGTAGGAGTTGAGGCGCAGTTGCTCGGGGTTGCGCACCGGCACCGCGTCCTTCTTGTACTTGCGGGCCTCGGCGATCGACCACGTCGTCAGGCCGTCCGCGCCCGTCGCGCGCACGAAGTCGCTGCCCCACGCGACGAGCGCGGCGTCGAGTTCGAGCCCCTGCGCGCCGAACTCGGTCACGCAGTCGACGAGCCGGCGGCACGACAGGCCGGCGGGATGGTCCTGCGCGTCCGCGTACCACGGTCCGACCCGCACCCGCTTGGTCGACTGGAAGCCGTTGGGGATGCGGTAGTCACTCTCCAGCCGCTTGTCGCGGCTCGACGCCAACAAGCCAAAGCGTTTCTCCGGCTCGCTCGCGTAGCGATCCCACAGGTACTGCTTGGCCCGCTCCAGGTCGCGCGTGATGCGCAGGTGGTACCCGCTCGCTTCGAGCGCGGCGGCCCGCGCCTGCAGGCCATCTGGCGGCCGGCCGCCGAGCAGGTCGGCGACGAAGGCGTGCACGTCCTTGGTGAGATGGAAGCGCAACTCGGTCGTCAGATTGAGTCGTTCGTCGACGACCGTGGCGCGCTCGGCGCGTCGCAGCAGCGCTTCGACGTGGCGCGGCGCGTGCACCGTCCATTCGTGTGCGCGTGGGCTGCGGGCGATCGCGTCGCGCCATTGCGCCAGTCCGCCTTCTTCGCCCTTGTGGATCTCCTGGCCGCCGCCGATCAGGCCGACGACCACGCACCACTCGGGGATGCGCTCGGCGAACTCGACGAAGAGCTCGGGCTCGCTCTTCGCCTGCACGTGCTCGCCCTCGTGCTTGGCCGCCACCTGCGCCCGATCCCACGCCCGCTGCGCCTCGTCGAACACCAGCACGTGCTCGGGCGGCACCGGATTGCGCCTGCTGCTGTAGCGCTTGACGTAGTCCTTGACGCCGCGCACGAACGTCTTGCCGTCGGCCTGCTCGCGCGTGAGTTCGTACTGCAGGACTTCGACCAGCGGACCATTGCCCGACAAGAACACGCCCGGCGCCGTCGGCTTGCCGCCCGCGCGCGCGACGGCGAGGTCGTCGAGCCAGTGCGCGTGCACGGTCTGCAGGCCGACCAACGTCTTGCCGGCCCCGGGCACGCCGGTCACCAGCACGAGCCGGCGGGTCTTCGTCCGCGCCGCTTCATGCGCGATGTCGCGCAGCAGTTCGACCGTCGGTTCGGTCGCCGCCGCGGCGCGTGTGACGCGGCGCACGGCGCCGCTGCGCAGCAGTTCGCGCGCCGCCGAGACCAGCGTCGGCAGCGGCCGGTAGGCGGCTTCGTCGAGGAACTGCGCGACCGGCGTCGCCGGCTTGCGCGGGCGCGGCAACTGTCGGATCTCGGCTTCGAGCGCGTCGGGGCCGCAAACCACCACGCCGCTCGGGTCGACGTACCGGCCTTGCATGCGGGTCGGCACCAGAAGCGGTTGGACCGGCTGGTCGGCGCAGTCGCGGTGGTAGCAGCGCAGGTCGCGCGCATACGCTGCCACCTGGTCGATGTCGGCCTGGCTGGCGTCGGTCTTGCCCTTGAGTTCGACGACCACGACCGCGCCGTCCACCAGAACGAGGCAGTCCGGCCGGCGCGACTCCATCGGCATGATGTACTCGAGGATCGTGCCGTAGGTCGGGCTCGCCGGTTCCGACGACAGCAACTCCTGGCCTTCGCGCTGCAGCAGCGGGATCGAATCGCGCCACGCCCGTCGCTGGCCTTCGCCCGCGTCCGGCACCAACGCCAGCAGCGCATCGAGCACGCGCTTGCGGTCGGCGACCGCGAAGTCGGGGAGCAGCGAGTCCCAGCCGTGTTGCGCCTTCTCCATGCGCGGCCAGGTTAGCGCGCGGTGCGGGTCTGGGCGATCGCGCGTTGCTCGCGTGGAAGTGCCCGTACCCGGAGTCGGTGGGGTCGCTATCGTGGCCACCGCGCTGCGGGGAGCGTTGGCCGCTCGCCCTGCGAGCGCCGGCAATCCGCCGACGCTCGGCGCGACCATGCTCAGCCTGACCGGCTATGCGCTGGGCATACCGCTCGACCTGCTCGGCATGCCGGGCTGCTTCCAGCACGCGGGGCTCGATTACGTGGATGCCTACCTCGTCGCGCAGCGGACGGCGTCGACGCTGTTCGCCGTGCCGGCGCAGCCGGCGCTGGCCGGCCTGCACGTGTACGCGCAGGCGTTTTCGTTCGCGGCGACGGCCAATCCGTTCGGCGTCGTGCTGTCGAACGGCATGGATCTGACGATCGGCGCGCTGTGAGCGGGCTGGGGCGGGCGCGCGGCGCTCTGCGTTGACAGGCGGCGGGCGATCGCGTCCGCTGCCCGCCATGTCGCTCACCGCAGTCTTCGCTGGAGTCGGCGCCGCCGTCGCGGCCGACGTCAACAACGCCAAGGCCACGTTCAAGGTCAGCCAGCAACTCGCTGGCGTGACCGAGGTGCACGGCACGACCGGCACCGGCCACCGCATCGTTGTCGACG
>VGZG01000144.1 GCA_016872675.1 Planctomycetota bacterium | reverse complement strand
CGCCGCTTGCGCGCGGCGAGCAGCGCCGACGCGGCGAACGCGAGCAGCCACGGGCCGATCAGCGCCAGCGCCGCGAGCGCGCGCGCCGGCGGCGCATAGCTCGCCGGCGCGCCGTCCAACGGCGGCAAGTCGAAGACGTCGTCGACGCCCGGTTGCACCGCCTTGCCGCCTTCGGCGCGCAGCGGCGCCAGCGTCTCGCCATTGGGCAACGGGCGCACCTGCAGCGGAATCGGCTTCGTCGCCGTCGACACGAACGCCTCGACGCCGGGCGTGGTGTCGAAGTAGTTCCAAGCGATCGGCGGCAGCGCCTGCACGGCCGTTGACAGCGGCGCTAGGTCGTACGTCACGACGACCTTCTCGGCGTCCCGCCGCGCCTCGGCTTGCCCGAGCTTGTGGAAGCCATCGAGCCCGTCGAGCGGCGGCACGCGCAGGAACTCGAGGTTGCCCTGGCCGCGCACGGTCAGCGTCAGCTTGACCGAGTCGCCGACCTGCACGCTGTCGCGGTCGATCGCGGCGTCGACTGAGAAACGCCCCACCGCGCCGTAGAACGGCGTCGGCCGGCCCTGCTCGGGAATCGGCAGCACTTCGATCGCCACCGGCTTGCCATAGGCGAAGCACTGCTCGGTCTGGCCGCCGCTCTGCAGGCCGAACAGATCGCGCCGGCCTTCGCGCCGCACGACGTGGAAGCGCAGCGTCGGCGCCGCGAGCTCGAGCTTGCCGACGCGCGTCGGCAGGTAGGCGCGTTCGGCGCCAAAGCGCGACCAGCGGCCGCCGCCGCGCTCGGCGTCGGGTTCGAACACGACCGGCATCAGTTGGTTGCCGCCGCGCACGATGAGCGCCGTGTTGCCGGTCGGCGCTGGCACGGCGATCGCCTCGCCGCCCGGGAACTCGTCGAGCCAGCCGGCCTGCAGTTCGACGTCGTAGTAGCCCTGGCCATTGTTGGCGCGGCCCTGCACGAGCCGCAGCCCCTGCTGCACGCCGAACGCAAGGCGCACGCGGATCGGCTCGTGCACGTAGACGCGCAGCGGCTCGACCTGCACGTCAACCCAGCCAAGTTCTTCGCCGCGCAGGTCCTTGCGCACCTCGACCCGCAGTTCGCGCGTGCGCTGCTCCTGCGTGCCGGTCCACACCGGGAACGACGGCACCGTGAACACGCCTTCGCGCTGCGGCCGGATGTCGAGCTGCCAGCTGACCGTCTCGCGGCGCGTCATCGACTGGCCGTCCCAGCGCTGCTCGGTCTGCCGCGCCGGCCCGAAGGCCTGGATCACGAGGCCGTCGACCTGCGGCAGCGCGAAGTCGCGCGGCGAGCCCTTGGGATCGACGATGCGGATCTCGGCGCGCGCGTTGTCGCCCAGGCGCACCGTCGCCGGATCGGGTCCGACGACGACGAGCTTCTCCTGCGCCGACGCAGAGGCCAGCGCGACGACGGCGGCGAACGCGGCCGTGAGGCAGCGATGGGCGCTCACCAGTCGCGCTCCACCGGCTTGCGGCCGGACTTGCTGCGCGCGCGGATCGCGCGCTGCTTGTCGTCGAGGTCGCGCAGTTGCTCGAGCAGCCGCTGCGCCTGCTCGGGGGTCAGTTCGCGGCCCTCAGCGGCCTCGCCCGGCGCGTCCTGACGCGGCGTGCCCGGCTTCGGCTCGGGCGGCGGTTGTTCGCCGGACTTGGGCTCCGGCTGCGCTTCGCCCCGGCCGCCGTCCTGCGGCTTCTGCTCGCCTTGCTGTTGCTTGGGCTCGGGCGGCTCCTTGCCGTCGCCTGGTTGTGGCTGCGGCTTTTGTTCGCCTTCGCCCTGCTGTGGCTGCGGCGGCTGCGCGCCGGGTTTCGGCTCGTCCGGCTTCGGCGGCTGCTCCCCCTCCTTGCCGTCCTGCCGCTTGCCGTCCTGCTTGTCGTCGGACTTCGGCTCGTCCTTCGGCTTGTCCTGGTCGCCTTGCTTCTGCTCGTCGGGCTTCGGCTGCTGCTCGCGCTGCTTCTTGAGTTCTTCGATGCGGCGCTCGAGATCGGCGATCGTGCGCAGGCTGCGCTCGAGGTTGCGCAGCAGCTCGGGCAGCGCCTCGGCCTCCGCGCCGCGAACGAAGTGGTCGCGCGCCGCTTCCGCCTTCTGCTTGGCTTGCTCGAGCAGCGGCAGCGGATCGGCCGGCGGCTGGCCGCCGGGGGTTGGGGAGGGAGGTAGATGTTCGTCCACCCGGACCGCGTCGGCCTGCGCCTGCAGCGCCTTGGCTTCGTCGTGGCGCACGGCGCCGAGCAGGCCGGCGTGCAGGCCCGTGCGCGCGGCACGGTCCATCGCGGCGTACTTCTCGGCCGCGGTCTCGGCCGCGGCGAGATCGCCGGCGCGCCAGCTGGCGAGCGCGAGGTTCCACTGCAGCTCAGCGGAGTCGCCGTCCTCGACGATCGCGGCGCGGAACGCCGCTGCGGCCTCGACGAAGCGGCCTTCGCGGTAGAGCCGCAGCCCGCGTTCCCGCTCGCCGCCCGGAACGAGCGCGAGCAACGTCGCCAGCACGATCGACTTCATCGGCATCGGCCTCCGGCCATCGCGATCTCCCAGAGTAGCAGGACGAGCAGCGGCAGCAGCGCCCACTGGTAGCGGGTGCGCTTGCCAGTCTCCTCGCCGGCGTCGTAGGCGCGCTTCTGCATCGGCTGCAGGCGGCCCTGGTGCAACTGGTTGAGCGGCAACGCCATCGCCTCGGCGCGCAGGAAGTCGCCGCCGGTGGCGGCGGCCAGCTCGCGCAGGCTGTCGGGATCCATCTTGGAAACCACCTCGGCGCCGGCTGTGTCCTTGAGGAAGCCTTCGCTACCCCCGTCGGCGACGGTGATCTTACTGCCGAGCGCGCTGCCGTAGCCGACCGCGTGCACGACGAGACCCTTGTCCTTGAGCTCGCCCGCCGCCTGCCGACCGTCGCCGGCGAGGTCCTCGCCGTCGGTCAGCAGCACGACGACGGTGGTGCGCGCGTTCGGCAGGTCGGCAAGCTCGAGCGCCTTGCGCAGCGCCGCGGCGAGGTCGGTGCCGCCGGTCTTGACCGCGTCGGTGTCGACCTCGTCGAGCAGCGCCCGGAAGCTGTCCATGTCGTGCGTCAACGGCGTCCAGATGCGCGCCGCGCCGGCGAACACGACGAGCCCGGCGCGGTCGCCGCCCCGCAGCGCTGGCAGCACAGCGCGCACGTCCTGCCGCGCCCGCTGCAGC
This sequence comes from Planctomycetota bacterium, assembly GCA_016872675.1. Classification (GTDB taxonomy): domain Bacteria; phylum Planctomycetota; class UBA1135; order UBA1135; family UBA2386; genus UBA2386. The sequence continues at coordinate 1,170 of VGZG01000144.1, read as the reverse complement.
CGATCGGGCTGCATGTCGCGCGCCAGCATCGAGCGCGACGCGTCGAGGCAGAAGATCAGGTCGAGGCCACGGCGCTCGACCTGCACCGGCTCGTCGCCCCAGCGCGGGTCCATCCACGCCACCAGCGCTAGGCCGAGCAGCGCGGTCGTGCGCAGCGCGCGCCAAAGCGGCGCCGCCACCTTGGTCGTCGGCGACGCGCCGTAGCGGGCCGCCGCCGCGCGCGTGCGGTCGAACAGCGCCCACAGCGCCGCAGCCACCACCGGCAGCGCCAGCAGCAGCGGCCACAGCTCGGGACGCGACCATGCGAAGTCGCTCACGGCGCCCTCCGCAGCAGCAGCGCGTCAACCAGCAGCGCCAGCAGCAGCGTCGCCAGCCCACACGCGAGCGGCCACTCGAAGCGATCGACGGTGCGGTAGCGCGGGTCGGCGAGCTCGACCTTCTCCAGTTCATCGATCTGCGCGTACACCTCGGCGAGGTCGTCGCTGCTGCGCGGCTGGAAGAACCGGCCGCCGGTGGTCTCGGCGATCTGGCGCAGTTCGCGGAAGTCGAGCGGCTGGAAACCGAATGGCGTCGGCGTGCCGTTGCCGAGGCCGATGGTGTGCACGCGCAGGCCGGCGTCCTTCGCCAGCTTGGCCGCCGCCGCCGGCGCGATGTCGTGCACGGTGTTCTCGCCGTCGGTCAGCAGCACGACGACCTTGGACTTGGCATCGCTCTTCTGCAGCACCTGCACGGCCTTGGCGACGGCGGTGCCGATGGCGGTGCCATCGAGCTCGCTGCCCTCCGGCACGGTGTCGATGACGCCAAGGAACGCATCCAGCGCCTGCTCGTCGAGCGTCAGCGGGCAGCGCAACTCGCCATAGCGCGCGAACGCCACGGCGCCGACGCGGTCGTGCGTGCGCGCGGCGGCGAACTCGCGAGCGCGCGCGCGCGCGGCAGCCATGCGGCGCGTCTTCTGTGCCGCGTCCATGTCGGCGATGTTCATCGACGAACTGGTGTCGATCGCCAGCACGATGTCGATGCCCTGTTCCTGCAACGGCAGCACGTCGCGCTCGACCGGCCGCGCCAGCGCTACGGCAAGGCAGCAGGCGGCCAACGTCGCGAGCGCGAGCGGCAGCGGCCGCAGGCGCGCGCGCCACGACGGCGGCACGCCAGCGAACAGCGACGCCGCGG
>VGZG01000143.1 GCA_016872675.1 Planctomycetota bacterium | reverse complement strand
GGCGACGGCCCGGGCTGGCAGACGCTGACGCTCGCCGACTTCCAGAACGTCAACGGCGAAGCCGACACGTGGAGCGAGCAGGACGGCGTCATCGTCTGTACCGGCAAGCCCAACGGCGGCGCGCGCCTGAAGGGCGAGGCGCTGACCAACTTCGAGCTCGTCGTCGAGTGGAAGCACCACGTGTTCGCCGGCAACTCCGGCGTGTTCGTGTGGTGCCCGGAGGCCGCCTTCACCGACCTGCCCAAGGGCACGCTGCCGCGGCACGGCATCGAGGTGCAGGTGCTCGACCTCGGCCTCGAGGACCAGTGGCTCAAGCAGCACGGCAAGCGCTCGGACTGGTTCACCAGCCACGGCGACGTCTTCCCGGTCGGCAACGCCAAGATGGTCGCGCACGACCCGCAGATGACGTACGCGCTGCCGGGCGGCGAGACGTACACGGTCGGCAACCCGAAGAGTTCGCGCAGCTTCCCGCGCCAGCGGCTGGTCAAGCCGGCCGGCGAGTGGAACCACTACTACGTCCGCGCCGTGAACGGCGAGATCCGCCTGTGGGTCAACGGCGAGGAAGTCACCGGCGGCAGCAAGTGCGCGCCGGCGACCGGGTTCTTGGCGTTGGAGTCCGAAGGCGCGAAGGTCGAGTACCGGAATCTGCGGCTGCGGCGGCTGCCGTAGGCGGGCCGGGGCGCGGCGGCCGGGGCTACTTCGCCGGCTTCTTCGCGGCCTTCTTCGCCGGGCCCTTCGGCGCGGCCGGCTTCTTGCCCGCCGGCTTCGCCTTCGTCGGCGCAGCCTTCTTCGCCGCCGGCTTCTTCGCCGCGGCTTTGGCCGACTTGCCTTTGCCCATCAGGGCGAGCTGGGCCTCGTACATGCCGACGTACTTGGCCAGCGGCATGCGGCGGATCGCCGCGCCGACGACGTCGAGCGGCACGTCGTCGAGCTTCTTGAAGCGGATGCACGACTTGCCCATGTCGAGCTTCTTGCCGGCCTGCTTCCACGCCGCCGCCAGCCACTTGGCGGCCGCCGGGTCGAAGTAGATGCCCATCAGGTACAGCGACAGGTGGCCCGACTGCGACGCGAGGCCCGCGTACGGCAGCGGCTGCTTGGGGTCGCAGTGGTAGCCCGCCGGAAACACTGCGTGCGGCACGTGGTAGCCGATCATCCCGTAGCTCATGCCCTCCTCGAACCCGCGGTCGAGATTGGCGAGGATCGTGGTGCGCACCGCGGCGAGCGCTTCGCGGCGGTCGGCGGGCAGGGACGCCATGTATTCGGCGACGGTCTTGGCCTTCGATTGCATGCGGCGGTGGGGGTCGGCGGACGGAAGGGCCGTGACGCTACGGCGCGAAGCGTTCGCCGGCGACGCCGCGCCGGCCACCTGCGCCGACGCGTTTTTCCCTCAGGCCGGCGGCTTCGCCGCGGGCGCCATCGCCGCCGCGGGCGCCGCCGCCTCGGCCACCGGCATCGCGGCGTCGAGGATCCGCGCCTTCAGCTCGGCGAGGTCGAGCAGGTCCGTATGCAGCTTCGCCCGCAGCCGCTCGGAGCCATCCGCCTGCTGCGCCCACAGCCCGGCAGCGCCGTGGTGGCCGGCGCGCAGCGGATCGCGGCCGAGGCCAAAGCGCACGAGGTCGGGTAGGTCGAACACCGCCCGCGGGTAGACCGCCGCGCCAGTCAGCCGCTTCTGCAGGTCGACGAAGCGCGCCTCGACGGCCGGGTCGGCCTCGTGGGCGTAGGCGCGGCCCTCGACCCAGCGCGGCAGCGTCGGACCGAAGTGCAGCAGCGGCGCGCGCGCCGGCAACTCACCGATCAGTCGTTCGAACGCCGGCCACTCGTCGTCCTGCTCCGCCGGCAGCGCGACGGCAAAGCGCCCGTCGGCGGTCGCCGGGTGCAACACGCCGATCGCCAGCGCCCGTTCGGCGTAGGGATCGGTCAGCACGTGCACGAGCGCGCCCTGGCCGAGCCGCTCGTTGGGCGACTTCGGCCGCGCCTCGACGAGCGGCGCGCCGGCGCGGAGCGCCTCAGCGCCGCGGCGCAGGCGGCGGATGACGGCGGTGTCGAGGTGGCCACGGGCGCGCGGACCCTCGGGATGGAAGGCCGCGAGGTCGTCGACCGTCCGGCAGCCGACGCCTTCGAGGATAGCGCGCGCGCCGCGGCTCATGCCGGCGACCAGCGACAGGTCGCCGCGCGCCGTCAGTTCGGGCAGGCAGCGGTGGTCGTAGTGGCAGCTGCTGCAGCCGCCCTGCAAGAACGGCCGCGAACGCGCCGGGTCGTCGCGCAACCGCCGCAGGTCGGCGAGCACTTCGTCGCACGCCGCCGTGTAGTCGGCGATGCGGAAGCGCTCCTCGCGGCCGTCCTTCAGCACGATGCCGCCGTGGCTCGGCAGCCGGCCCTGCACCTGCGCCAGCAGTTGCGCATAGAAGACGACCTGCAGCACCTGGTCGCCGCGCATCCGGCCCGACGTCTTGACGTCGAGCACTTCGTAGTGGAAGTCGCCCAGGTCGCTGGCGCCGTCGATCTTGCGCAGCAGGTCCGGCAGGCCGAGGCGGTCGTCGCCGACCAGCACGGCCTGGTGCACGTACGGCGTGCCGGCGCGCAGCAGCGCCAGCGTGGCGGCGGCGCCGGCGGCGAAGTCGCGCTCGGGGTAGGCCGGCGCCTGCACGCCGAGGGCGGCGACGAACTGCGCCTCGAAGTCGCGGCCGCGCTGCTTGGCGAACTCTTCCCACTCGTGGCCCGGGCGCCGTTCGCTGCGCGGCAGACTCAGGTCGAGCGCCGCGAGGTGCGGGCACTTCACGTAGGAATAGACGTGCGTGCCGGTGATCGAGCGCGCGCGCGTCATGTCGGGCCGATGCGCACGAGGCAGTCGAGATAGGCAGCGCCCAGGCCAAGGTCGGTCGCGACCGCCGGGATCAGGACGTTGGCGCAGTGCCCGCGGTCGAAGTGCCCGCCCTTGGGCATGACCGCGACGTCGCGGCGCTGGTGCGGGTCGTGGCGCAGCTCGGCCAGCAGTTCGCCGGCGACCGAGGTGATGCGCACCGTCGCGCCGTCCGGCAGCCCGGGCACAGCGTCGGGGTGGACGGCGACCCACACGCGTTCGCCGAGGCCCTGCCCGGCCCACTGCGAAGACTGGCTCTTCTCGGTCGAGTTGGAGAACAGCCACAGCGGCGCCGACGCCCCGGCCCGCGCCGGCGGGACCGGCAGGTCCGGCGGCGGCGCCACCTCGCCGAGCAGTTGCACGCGGCCGTTCGCCGTCAGCACGCGGCCGCCGGGGAACAGCAGCGGCTCGGCGACCGGGCTGCGGACGGCGCCGTGCTTGCGCAGCGAGTCGAGGCCAGCGCCCTGGCCGGCGACATTGGCGAGCGCGTGGCGCTTGAGTTGGTCGAGCGAGTCCTGCGGGTAGCTCGCGAGCCCGACCCGCTGCGCCAGCTCCTGGAAGATCGTCACCTCGTGGCGGACCCCGGGCGGCATCGGCACGACCGGGCGCGACTCGGCGAGCCAGTGGTGGCCGTAGGCGCCGAGCAAGTCGCTGTCCTCGAGCAGGGTCGGCACCGGCAGCACGACGTGCGCGCGCTTGGCGGTGTCGGTCAGCAGGCAGTCGGCAACGACGACGAACTCCGTTTGCTCGATGGCGCGGGCGACGGTCGCGGCGTCGGGCAGCATCGCCACCGGGTTGCCGGCGGTGACCCAAAGGCAGCGGATCGGCGGGCCCTGCGCTGCCAGCAGGTCGTGGCCGAGCAGCGGCTCGCGCATCACGCGCGGCGGCGTCACCGTCGGGCCGAAGGCGCGGAAGGCCTTGCGACGGCGAAAGTAGAACGACACGCCGCCGCCGGCGCGGAAGAGGTTGCCGGACAGCGCGCAGAGCGCGTCGAGGGCGCGGACGATGGCGCCGCCGCGCTGGCGCCGCTGCATGCCCCAACCGACGAGGATCGCGGTCGGGCCGTCGGCGAAGCGCGCTGCGAGCGCGCGCAGGTCGGCTTCGGCGACGTCGGCGAGCGTCGCCCACTCGGCGACAGTCCGCGACGCGGCAAGGCGCTGGAAGTTGGCGAGCCCGTCGGCAAACGTCGCCGCGTCAGCGACGACTTGGCCGCCGTCGAACAGGCAGCGCGCGATGCCGAGCGCGAGTTCGAGGTCGCGGCCGGGCGCGACGGCCAGGCGGGTGCCGGCGAGCGCCGACGACTTATGGTGGATCGGATCGACCAACACCACCTGGGCCCCGCGCGCCTGCGCGTCCTTCAGCACCGGCACGAGGTGCACGTTGCTGACCGCCGGGTTCTTGCCCCACAGCACGATGTGCCGGCTGTGCAGCAGGTCGAACAGGTCGTTGCTGTCGCTGGTGCCGAGGTCCGTCTGCTGGGCGGCCTCGCCAGCGCCCGAGCAGATGTCGCCGACCTTGCCGGTGCACGGGCCGAACTGGTCGAAGAACAGGTCGGTCAGGTGCTTGAGGATCCCGAGCGAGCCGCCGGA
>VGZG01000142.1 GCA_016872675.1 Planctomycetota bacterium | reverse complement strand
GGCCGCCGCCGACGACGCGACGCTGCGCGCCGTGCTGCCGCCGCGCGCGTACCGCGACCTTGCCTACGGCGCGCGCGAAGAGGTCAACGACCTGCACCTGCCGCACATCCGCGAACTGCCGCGCACGCTGCCGGGGCTGTTCGCCGGCGCGGCGGCGCGCGCCGAGGCGGCCGGCTTCGATGGCGTCGAGCTGCACTTCGCGCACGCGTACACGATGGCGAGCTTCCTCTCGCGCACCAACGTGCGCGGCGACGGCTACGGCGGCGACGTCAAAGCGCGCCAACGGCTGCCGCGCGAAGTGATCGCCGCGGTGCGCGCACGCGTGTCGGAACGCTTTGGCGTCGGCGCGCGCTTCCTCGGCGACGAAGCGATCGCCGGCGGCAGCGACCTCGCCGACGCCTGCGCGCACGGCGTGGCGTTCGCGCGCGCGGGGCTGCACTTCCTGTCGATCAGCAAGGGCGGCAAGTTCGACGACGCCAAGCAGCCCAACGTCGGCGAAGCCGCCTATCCGTACACCGGGCCGTCGGGCCACGAGTGCATGCCGACGGTGCGCAGCGACGCGCGCGGGCCATTCGGCCGCAACGTGCCGCTCGCCGCCGCGATCCGCGCCGCCGTGCGCGCGGCCGGCTGCGCGACGCCGGTGGTGACCGCTGGCGGCATCTGCGACTTCGGGCAAGCCGAGGCGATCCTCGCGCGCGGCGACGCCGACTACATCGCGGCGGCGCGCCAGAGCCTCGCGGATCCCGATTGGTGGGAGAAGATGCGGCGCGGCCGCGGCAGCGAAGTGCGGCGCTGCATCTTCACCAACTACTGCGAGGGCCTCGACCAGAAGCACAAGGAAGTCACCTGCCAGCTCTGGGACCGGGACTTCGACGGCGAAGACGGCGCGAGCGCGACGCGGAGCGCGGACGGCAAGCGGCGGCTGGTGGCGCCGGCGTGGCGGCCTGGGGTGGGGTAACGGAGCAAGCAGAAGCAGAGCAGCAGGGGCGGAGAGGGCGGGAGATTGGGAGGGCGGGAGGGCGACGCAACGGAAGGCGACGGAAGAACTCGGAGCTGGGCCGAAGGCGGACCTCGGATGCGAGAGGACGGCGGTGGGCGACGGTGCGGCACTTCGCGGCGGCGGTACTTCGCGGCGGCGGTGCGTTCCTTCGCGGTGACGGCGACGGCGCGGGAGCGGTGCGTTACTTCGCGTCGGTGTCGGCGGCACTCGCGCCGGTGGCCCAGCGGGCGGCTTGCGTGGGGCGGTCGGTGCCGATGCGGGCGATGCCGAGTTCGCGCAGGGCCTGCCACGCTTCGGGGCGGTCGGGGGCGGCCCAGAAGCGCAGTTCGCGGCCTTGGGCGCGCGCGCGGGTGGCGAGAGCGGCGAGGCGGTCGCGTTCGGCGGCGGTGAGTTCGTCGCGGCCGAGCCAGTCGGAGACGCGCGACCACGCGTCGCTGATCCACGGCACGAGGTCGGCAGGCGGCGGCGGCACGGCGTCGAGGTCGGGTAGCCGCCCGTCGAGCGCGCACCAGCGGTCGCGTTCGGCGGCGAGCAGCGCGCGCGGGCGGCTGCCGGAGAGGATCACGGTGACGGCGTTGCGTTCGACGCGGCCGTCGACGAAGCGCGTGAGCATCGGCGCAAAGTCCGCGAGCTCGGCGCGCAGCGCGCGGTACACGGCGTCGCCGTCGGCCTTGATGTCGACGAGCAGCACGAACGGCCGCAGCGGGTCGCGCGACAGCGACTCGGCGCCGTGCGCGGCGACGTGCGCGCGCAGCGGTTCGAGGTAGAGCGCGCGCAGCGTGCGGCCGGAGCGCAGTTGCCAGCGCTCGTGGCCGACGCGCAGTTCGCCGTCGACGAGGAAAACGTCGGCTTCGACGCTGCCGAGGCCGAGCGCGAGCGCGCGATGCAGCGGTGCTGGCTGCAGGTAGTCGTTGTGGCCGTGCAGGATGGCGGTGGCGGCGGTGGTGGTGGCGCTGGCGACCGGCGAGCGCGCGGCGCCATCCCTGGCGTCGGCGGTGCTCGGCGTAGTCGCGCTTGGCACAGCAGTGCTCGGCGCCGTCGCGATGGGCGTCGTCGCCCCCGCGTTCGTGCGCTCTTCCCCCGCCGCGCGGTGGGCTTCCGGCTCGGACGCTGCCGACGCGCCCGCCGCATCGCCGTCGCCAAGGATCGGATCGCCCGCCGCGCACGCAGAAATCGCGAACAGCGACAACTGCAGCACGCGCGACGTCATCGAGGCCATCGTCGCACGGTACGGCTGCCGCGAATCCTTCGGAATAGCGCGCCGGCGACCTGCGTCGGACTGCGCGCACAAGACAAGGAACCACATGCACCACCAAGTCCGTTCGTTCGCCGCCGCGGCGCTCCTCTTCCCGATCTGCAACGCCTTCACGCATGTGCCGGAGCTGGCGCGCCAGGGCGAGCCTTCGCGCAGCGCGCCTGCCGTCGTCGCGCCGGCCGCCGATCCGTTCGTGCTGCCCGCTGGCGACCTCGACATCGCCGACGTCGTCGCGCGCGCGTCGGCGTATCTCGGCTGCAACGTGCTGATCCAGAAGGGCGCGCTGCCCGAAGCCGGCAAGGCGCCGCTGACGCTGCAACGCGGCCTCAAGACCGATCGCGCCGGCTGCGAGGAGTTCCTCGCCACCGCGCTCGCGCACTTCGGTATGACGCTGACCTACGTCGACAGCAAGCAGACGACGATGGAGGCGCTGCAGCTCAACTCGTACAGCGCCGAACGCGCGCTGCAGCGCGCCACGCCGCGCACCGTCGACGACGTGCTCGCGCGCCCCGACCTCGCCATGCCGGCCACGGTCGTCGTCGACGTCAGCCACTGCAGCCTCGGCGAGGCGCTGTCGGCGATGCAGCCGTTCGTGGCGCGCAGCAAGGGCATCGGCATCGGCCTCACCGTCGGGCGACTCGGCGACAGCAATCGGCTGCTGATGCTCGGCCTGCAGACCGAGATCGCGCAGGCGCTCGCCGTGCTGCGCGCCGTCGACCGCCCCGAGGCCGCGACCGCCGCGCTGCGCCGCGAGCGCGATCGCGAGGTCGAGCAACTGCAGCGCCGCATCGATGGCCTCGAGCGCAAGCTCAAGGACGCCGACAAGCCGGCCGCCGGCAAGTGAGCGGGGCGGATTGCTGAGGCGCGGCCAAGCACCTACGGCTGCCGACGGGACATGCTTCGAGCCGGGACGCTGCGCGTAAGCCGCACTTGCATCTCAGGTTGAGGTGGCACGAACCGCCATCTCGAAATCCTGCGACGAGCGGGCGCGATTTTCAGGTCGCACGCGCCCGCCCCGCCGCCCCGCTCACCCGCGCGCGAGCAGATTCACCAGCACACGCAGCGCGCCCTCATGCCCGCGTCGCAGTTGGCGATACAGCGCCAGCGAGCAGTAGACGAAGTCGCCGCGGCCGAACTGCGTGACGAGCAGTGCGCCCTGGTGCGGCTGCTTGTCGCCGGGATCCTGCATCGCCAGCAGCGGCGTCCACGCGGCGTCCCAGGTCTTGGGGAAGTTGAGGCCGCGCTCCTGCACCCAGCCGGCGAAGTCGCGTTCGCCGAGTTCGTGCGGGTAGCGCAGCAGCGCGTGGCCCGGCCGCAGCAAGGTCACCGCCGCGTTCTCGTCGGTCACGCGCTCGTCGCCGACGGTCAGCGGGAACGGCGCCAGCGACGGCCGGCCATCCTTCTCGTTCCACTCGCCGCTCTTGTGGTACATCGCGACCACGCGGCCGCCGCCGCGGCAGTACTGCTGCAGGCGGTCGCGCAGCTCGGCGAGCTCGGGGCGATGGAAGTACGCGCGGATGTCGAGCAGCACCGCGGTGAAGTCTTCGAGCCGCGCGCTCATCAGCTCGTCGCGCGAGAGCGCCGCGTACGGCACGCCAAGGTCGGCGAGCGCCTGCTCGGTGCTGTCGTCGGGGCCGCGCACGAGCAGCACCTTGAGGCCGTCGGGCACGCGCACGTCGACGACGCGCACCGGCAGGCGCGCCTGCGCGTCCTGGAACGCGAAGCCGAGGCCCGCACTCGCCGTCAGCTCGTCGGCTTCGATGCGCGCCTTGACCAAGACGCGCGCTTCGGCGTGCTCGGCCGACAGCGTCAGGCGGCCCGGCACGCTCGTCGCCGTGATGCCCGGCCCCATGCGCAGCGCCACCGGATCGCTGACGAGGTACGGCGAGCGGTTGCCGACGCGCACGTGGAACGTGCGATCGACGAGGGCGCCGCGGCGCACGATCGCGACCTCGCGGTCCCACGCGACCTCGATCGGCGGCGTCGGGTCGTAGTCGAGCGCGATCGCCACGCGCAGCGGCACGCCGTCGAGCGTGAACGTGACGTCGACGTCGGCGACCGCCGGCACGAGGCCGCTGGCAACGACGTCATTGGCGGCGTCGCCGCCATCGGCCGCGATGGCGCAGGCGACGGCGACCTGGAAGCAGCCCGGACGCGGTGCGGGCCGCAGCGCGGGGGTGGCGTCGGTCGGCGAAGCGGGCGTGGCGGTCGTTGGCGGTGTGGTCGCGGACGGCGCCGCCGGGGTCGCACCGCTTGCCGCGCCGGGCGTCGGCGCAACGTCGTTGGACCGACTCGTCGGGATGTGGAAGGGCAGGCGGCTGCCCG
>VGZG01000141.1 GCA_016872675.1 Planctomycetota bacterium | reverse complement strand
GCGTGGCGCTCGTCGGTCGACGCCGCCGCCCCACTCGCCCCCTGCCCCCCGCCCCCTCCGCTCGCTACCCTGTTCGCCCCCCTGACGCTGGCGCCACCCGGCCGGCATCCGGACACTGCCCGTTCCCGCCACCTGCCCGCCGCACCCCCACCCTCCGCCAGTGACCGACACCCGCCTGATCCGCAACTTCAGCATCATCGCCCACGTCGACCACGGGAAGTCGACGCTGGCGGACCGCCTCGTCGAGCTGACCGGCACGGTCGAGAAGCGCCAGATGAAGGAACAGCTCCTCGACGACATGGAGCTGGAGCGCGAGCGCGGCATCACCATCAAGGCCCGCGCCGTCGCCATGAACTACAAGGCGAAGGACGGCAAGACGTACCAGCTCAACCTGATCGACACGCCCGGGCACGTCGACTTCAACTACGAGGTGCTCAAGTCGCTGCAGGCGTGCGAGGGCGCGCTGCTACTGGTCGACGCCAGCCAGGGCGTCGAGGCGCAGACGGTCGTCAACGCCCACCTCGCCGAGCAGGCCAAGCTGACGGTGCTGCCGGTGCTCAACAAGATGGACCTGCCGCACGCGCGGCCGGTGCAGGTGGCGATGGAGATCGAGGACGCGATCTGCATCCCTGCCGAAGACGCCATCCCCATCTCGGCCAAGACCGGCCTCAACTGCGAAGACGTGCTCGAGGCGATCGTCGCCAAGATCCCGCCGCCGTCGGGCGACCCGAAGGGCAAGCTGCAGGCGATGATCTTCGACGCGGTCTACAACGACTACCGCGGCGTCGTCATCTACGTGCGCGTCTTCCACGGCACGGTCAAGAAGGCCGATATGATCCGCATGATCGGCACCATGACCCACTACGAGGTCATGGAGGTCGGCAAGCTCAAGCCCGACATGCAGGCCGTCGACGAGCTGCACGCCGGCGAGGTCGGCTACGTCGTCGCCAACATCAAGAAGCTGCAGGACGTCGTCATCGGCGACACAGTCACGCACCAGGACGAGAAGCTGCGCTGCGAGCCGCTGCCCGGCTTTCGCCAACCGAAGCCGATGGTGTTCTGCGGCTTCTACCCGACGGTCCCGAGCGAGTACGAGAACCTGCGCAAGTCGCTGGAGAAGCTGCGGCTCAACGACAGCTCGTTCACCTACGAGCCAGAAACCAGCGACGCGCTCGGCTTCGGCTTCCGCTGCGGCTTCCTCGGCCTCTTGCACATGGAGGTCATCCAGCAGCGTCTCGAGCGCGAGGAGGACATGGACCTCGTGCAGACGGCGCCGACGGTGCGCTACCGCGTCAAGCTGACCTCGGGCGAAATCAGGGAGATCCGCTCGCCGAGCGAGCTGCCGGACGGCTCGCAGATCGACGAGTACCAGGAGCCGGTCGCGCACGTGAACGTCGTCGTTCCCGCCGAGTACATCGGCGCGGTCATGAAGATCTGCACCGACCGCCGCGGCCAGTACGTCAAGACCGACTACTACGGCAAGGAACGCGTGATGATCGGCTTCCGCATCCCGTTCGCGGAGATCATCTTCGACTTCCACGACCACCTGAAGTCGGCGACGCGCGGCTACGGCACGATGGACTACGAGGTCGACGGCTTCGAGGCCAGCAACCTCGTCAAGGTGCGTATCCTGATCGCCGGCGACGAGGTCGACGCGCTGTCGTTCCTCTGCCACAAGGACCAGGCCGAGAGCCGCGGCCGCAAGATCCTCAAGCAGCTGCGCAAGGAGATCCCGCGGCACCAGTTCGAGGTCGCGCTGCAGGCGGCGATCGGCGGCAAGTTCATCGCGCGCGAGAACATCGCGGCGATGCGCAAGGACGTCACCGCCAAGTGCTACGGCGGCGACATCTCCCGCAAGCGCAAGCTGCTGGAGAAGCAGAAGGAAGGCAAGAAGCGCATGCGAATGGTCGGCAGCGTCGAGATCCCGCAGGAGGCGTTCCTGTCGGTGCTACGGTCCGGCGACGAGGAGTGAACCCCATGAGCACGGCGACGGCAGCGAGCGGCAAGCAGAAGCCCCAGATGGGCCCGGTGCGCGTCAACCTCGAGGCGTTCGGCGTCGCGATCCTCGCCGCCGTGCTGCTCAAGTGGTTCTGCGTCGAGGCCTTCCAGATCCCGACGTCGTCGATGCAGCCCACCCTGATGGGCAGCGTCGAGGCCGGCGTCTACGACCGCATCGTGGTCGACAAGATCCTGCCGCTGGTGCGCGAGCCCAAGCGCTGGGACATCACGGTCTTCAAATACCCGCTGCAGAAGAACCAGAACTACGTCAAGCGCATCGGCGGCATGCCCGGCGACCGCCTGACGATCGCCGGCGGCAACGTCCATCAGGTCGGCCAGGACGGCGCCCTGCGCGTCGAACGCAAGCCGGCGGACCTGCAGGACGCGATGTGGAAGAACGTGCACCCGGGCCGCCAGCTCGCGCGCAGCGAGAGCAAGGCGCTCGACGGCGCGCTCGGCGCCTCGCCGAGCCGCGCGTTCCAGGAAACCGACGACGCGATCGTCGTCTCCCTCGACGGCCGCGCGCTGCTGTACTTCCGCGACGAGGCCGACGGCGGCTTCATCGACCGCGTCTGGGACGGCTATCCGACCGAGGTCGCGCGCGCGATCCGCGAGAAGTCGCCGATGGACCAGCCGCAGGAGATCGTGCCCGACGCGCGCATCGCCGCGACGCTGACGCCGTCGCACGCACTCGACGAAGCCGCCTTTGAGGTCGACGTGCAGCGGCCCAAGGCCGCGCGGCTGACGTTCGCGCTGGCGCTGAAGGCCGGCAAGGGCCAGCTGCAGGTCCGCCGCGACACCACCGTGCTCGGCGGCTCGCCGGAGTTCGCCTGCGAGCTGCCGGTCGGCGCCGCGACCGCGATCGCCTTCGCCCACGTCGACGACGAGCTGGTGGCGTGGCGCGACGGCGTCGAGCTGCAGCGCTTCGACTGCGCGCAGTGGTCGGTGCGCGACGGCTGCGTGCTGCCGTTCACCGGCGGCCGACTGGAGAAGCCCGCCAACCAGAAGGTCGTGCCGCAGCTCGTGCTCAAGGGCAAGGGCGAGGTCCGCGTCGCCGACCTGCGCATCGACCGCGACATGCACTGGACGCGCAGCGGCGCGCCTGAAGTGATCGAGGTGCCCGAGGGGCACTACTACATGCTCGGCGACAACACGCTGCAGTCGATCGACTCGCGCGGCTGGACGGCGATCACCATCGGCGTCGACGCGCACGACAACGTCGTGCCGCCGGACGCGCCCGAGGCCGTGCGGCGCATCCGCGGCAACAAGCGCGCGATGAACCTCGCCAACGCGCCCGACCGCGACGAGACGCCGATCCCGATCCCCGAGCGCGACGCGCTGGTGATGATCGACGAGTACGGCGAGATCCTGCGGCTCAACGCCAAGGCCGGCCCCGGCTGGGCGCAGGTCAAGGACGGTCGCTCGCGCGTGTCGTTCGTGCCGCTCGGCGCGCAGGACGGCAAGGGCGAGTGGGAAGCGCCGGAGACGACCAACAGCAAGGGCATCTCCTTCGTGCCGCGCGGCGACATCCAGGGCCGCGCCGTGCTGGTCTTCTATCCGTCGCGGCCGTTCGCGTGGCTGTTCGGCAGCGCGTGGCCGGGACGCTTGGGGTTCGTGCGATGAGCGCCGGCGACGCCAAGGCGGTGGCGCGCGCCGCGACCGCGCCGGCGGTGGCCGGCGGCACGGGCACGGGCGGCGAGATCCTGCGCACCCACGACCTCGTCAAGGCCTACAAGGGCCGCCGCGTCGTCGACCACGCCAGCATCCACGTCAACCAGGGCGAGATCGTCGGCCTGCTCGGGCCCAACGGCGCGGGCAAGACGACGACGTTCCGCATGGTCGTCGGCATGGTCACGCCCGACGCCGGCCGCGTGCTGCTCGACGGCAAGGACGTCACCGCGATGCCGATGTTCAAGCGCGCGCGCATCGGCCTGGGCTACCTCGCCCAGCAGGAGTCGGTGTTCAAGAAGATGAGCGCGCGCGACAACGTGCGCTGCGTGCTCGAGGCCCGCGGCATGAAGCGCGCCCGCCGCGACGAACGCGCCGAGGAGCTGCTCGCCGACCTGCAGCTCACGCACGTCGCCGAGTCGATCGCCGAGACGATGTCCGGCGGCGAGAAACGGCGACTGGAGATCGCGCGCGCGCTCGCCACCGAGCCGCGCCTGCTGCTGCTCGACGAACCGTTCGCCGGCGTCGACCCGATCACTGTCGAGGAGATCCAGCAGATCCTCGCCGCGCTGGCGCGCAGCGGCATCGCCATCCTGATCACCGAGCACAACGTCATCGCGACGCTGCGCATCACCGACCGCGCCTACATCCTGGCCGAGGGCCGAGTGATCGCCGAGGGCGACTCGCAGACGATCGTCAACAACGAGCAGGTGCGCCGCGTCTACCTCGGCAACTCGTTCGGCGACGGCATCTCGGACGAAGAAGAACGCGGCCTCGACCTCGGCTGAGAGCCCGCGCGGGCGGCCGCCCAGTCCGCGCCGCGATCAGCCCTGCCGCCGCTGCAGCGCCGACTGCGGTTGTGGGTTGGGCGCGAGGGTTGCGCCGCTCAGCCGCCGAGCCGGCGCAGCGCCGCGGCGGCCAC
>VGZG01000140.1 GCA_016872675.1 Planctomycetota bacterium | reverse complement strand
CCGCCGCGGCGACGGCGCCGCACAACTGCGCCAGCAGGCCGGTGTGTGCGACGGTCAGCAACGCCGCGTCCGCCGACAGCAGTCCCGACAGCAAGACCGCCGGCATCGTCGTCTGCGGCGCGTTGGCGAGCGCGCGGCGGCCGGCGAGCGTCGCGAGCACGGCCAGCAAGCCGCCGCCGCCGACGTGCAGCAAGACATCGACGTTGCTCCAGCGCTGCGCCAGCTTCTGCAGCACGACGAACATGGCGAACGCCGCCAGCACGGCCGCGAACGCCGTCGCCACCTTGCCACGCAGCGCCCCAAAGCCCTCGAGCGTCGCGACGACGCCGACGGCGACCAGGGCCCAGACCAGCCACTGCCGGCCGTCCGGCTTGGCCCACAGCTCGTGCGGCCACGCCGGCAGCTCCTTCAGCAGCCAGAAGGCAACGAACACGCCGACGCTCATCGCGAGGCCGAGCAAGCGCGCCCCGCGCGTGCCGACGAGCAGCAACGTCGCCGCGATCGGTGGCAGCGCGCCCCTCAGCACGACGACGGGGTCGGGCAGCTCCACCGGATCACTTCGCCTGGACCAGGGCGAGGTCGAAGCGCAGCATCACTTCATCGCCGAGCCCGCCACCCTCGACGCCGTAGGTCATGCCGAAGTCGCTGCGCTTGATGGTGAACTCACTGCTGTAGCCGACGCGCTTGCCCTGCGCGTCGGCCGCGCCGACCTTCTGCGCGACGAGCGTGATGGCCTTGCTCTTGCCAGCCATCGTCAGTTCGCCGGTGACCTCGAGGTCGTCGCCCCTCGCCTTGACGGCCGTGCTGGCGAACACGATCTCGGGGTTCTCCTTGGCGTTGAAGAAGTCGGCGTTCTTCAGGTGACCGTCGCGCTGCTCACTGTTGGTGTCGACGCTGTCGACCGGGATCGTGACCTTGACGCTCGCCGCCTCGGGCTTCGCCTGATCGAGCGTCACCGTGCCAGCGACGCTGTCGAACGCGCCGGTGAACCACGACACGCCTTTGTGCTTGATGCGGAAGGTCACGCTGCTGTGGCCGCCGTCGATCATCCAGTCGTTGGGGCCTGCCGCGCCGACGGCGGGGGTCGTCGGCAGGCAGAAGAGGGCGAGGGCGAACGGGACGGCGAGCAGGGTCTTCATGCGGTTTCTTTGCGACGCGATGGCGTCAGGTGACGCCGGTATGGCACGGCCACGACCGCGACACAAGGGCGACGAATTCCTGGTCCGACGTCACGGCAGTTCGCCGCACATCGCGACCGACTCGCCATCGGCGGCGTAGTCGCCGAGCCGGAACACCAGCGTCCGATAGTTGCGGATGTCGAGCACGGCGAGCGACTGGATCGCGCGCAGCGCCAGCAGGTCGCGCCGCGCCGCCGGACCGGCGGCGGCCAGGGCGCGCAGCGTCGCTTCGGCGTGGGCCGCGGGAACCGCGCCGATCGGCAACGCCCGCCACGCGTCGATCACGGCCCGCGCGCCGGCGACATCCTCGGCGTAGGCGGCGCGCAGGGCGCGGAGTGCGAGCGCCGTGAGGCCGCGTGGATGCCGCTGCGCCCACGCGTCGACCGGATGACGGACCAACGCGCCGCGCAGCGCGAACCACGCGCGCCGCAGCATGCCGTCAGCGAAGCCGCGGCGGATCAGCGTCGGCAGCGTCTCGTCGAGCCAGCGCTCGGCGCCCTTGAGCGTGCGGCAATTCTCGACGTCGCACAGCCACGCCATCGTCGCCGCCTGTTCGCCCGCCGCGTCGCCTACGGCCAACGGCTGGACAGCGAGATGCGCGTGCAGCGCGGTGACGCGCGCGCGCGCCGTCGCTGCCTGCTCGCGCAGCACCGCCGCGTCGCGTTCGCGCACGTGCAGGTACCGCAGGTCGCGCTCGAACTCCGGCTCAGCGGCGAACGAAGCGCCCGCCGACCACCCCGGCGGCGCGCCGGCGTACTCCGGATCGAGCAGCAAGCGCATGCGGATTGCCTCGAGCAGCCCCGGCGCCTTCATCCGATGGATCTTGCGCAGCGCCACCGCGAACGGCGCCTCACCGGCCTCTCGGCGGCGCATCGCCAGTTCGGGGTCGAACACTTCGCGCACGACCTGCCGCACGCGGCCGACGAGCCAGCCGAGCGAACGCAGCGCGCGCCAGGCCAGCAGCAGCGGCAGCAGCAGCATGCGGCCGTGCGACAAGCGCCGGCGGAAGAACCGCAGCGGGTTGAAGCTGCGCTCGTGCTTGGGCAGGCGGTGCACCGGCCGCGTGCCGAAGATCTCGCGCACCATCGTGCGGCGATCGGCGCGCACCACCGCCAGCGTCTCCTCGCCGAACACCGCGGCAATGTGGCAATCGCGCTCGTGGTCGCCGCCGACGAAGTCGAGCGCGGTGAACTCGGCCGACGGGTAGCCAGTTCCGACCTTGCGCGCGCTCTCCTTGAGCGTGCGGCCGGCGCGCGGATCGCGGCGCCGCGCCAGCCACTCGCCCATCGCGGCCTTGGCCTCGGCCGGCGCATCGGCGAACTCGGCGAGCGGGATGCAGCTGCGGTTGTAGCCGGCGATGCGCTTGGCGGCCTCGACGGCGATGCTCTCGGTGATGAAGCGGAACCACAGGAACGGTCCGCGCAGGATCGAGCCGTCGTCGAGCTTGAGCTGCCGCAGCCGCTTGCGGGCCCTGGCGTCGAAGCCGAGGAACTGCTGGCGCAGGTTCTCGAGCGACTGGCTGGCGAGCAGTTGCTCGGTCGTCTGCACGTCGCTCTCGTGCAGCGGCGCGCCATCCAGGTAGTGCAGGTACAGCAGGATCGCACGGTTGGCCTCGTGCCGCACCCACTCCGGCACGCCGCCGCCGTCGACGGGCGCGCCGGCGCGGGCGCTAGCAAGTTGCGCCGCCAGCTGCCCGCGCGCCACCGGCGCCAGCGCGGCGCCGAAGACGCGCCGCGCCAGGAACGCGAGGTCGTCGGCCTCGTGCCGCTGCTTCTCGCGCTCGAGCTGCGACAGGAAGTGCGCCTCGCTGGTGAGCCGGTACGCCTCGGAGGCCTGCCCGGCGAGGCGCTTGAGCCAGTGACCGACGAGCAGCAGCACGAGACAGACGCCGCCGAGCAGGTACAGCGAGCGGCTGAACGTGGCGATGCCGAGCAACGAGAACACGCCGCCGAACAGGATCAGTCGCACCGCCGGCCGCTGCGTCGCCGTGACCAGCGCCGAGGCGAAACGGTCGAGGATCTGCGGGCCGGTGACGATGCCATGCAGATCGGCGAAGAACAGCATGCGGTCGTGCCAGCCTTCGAGTTGCTCGGCGACGCGGCGCGCGGCAGCGACGACGCGCTCCTCAGGCGACGACGGCAACGGGTGCACCGCGAAGCGCGCGATCAGCGGCAGCCACCGCACCGGCCGCGCCGACAGCACGCGGACAACACGGTCGATGGCCTGCACGTCGGCCGGCCGCAGCCAGCGGCCAAGGTCCTGCGGCCGCAGCGCCCACAGCACGCCGATAGCGTCGGCGATCGGCACGTCGCACGCCGCCGCCGGGTCGACGCGCTCTGGCCGCGGCCCGGCGACCAGCGCCCGCGTCGTCGCTTGCGCGGTCTCGGCCCGCGCCAGGACGACCACGCGCCGCGCGTCCGGCGGCAGCAGCGCGAGCAGTTCGTGCTCGCGCCGCAGCAAGGCAAACGCAAGGTCTCGTTCGTCTTCCTGCGGCTCGCTGCGGCCAACGTCGACGGCGGCGGGCACGAAGACAAACTCGCGATTGAGCAGCGGCGCGAAGCGCGCGACCAGGCCGTCGAGACCGCGCACGAGGAACAGCAGCAACCGCGCCGAGCGCACGATCGGCCGCAGCGCCTGCACATAACGCGCCGCCCACGCCACGCGCAGCAGCCGCAGCGTTCGCAGCGCGATCAGGCTCTCGACCGCCACGCCCGTCTCCGGGCCGGGCAGCAGGAACAGCACCGACGGCACGGCCGGCACTAGGTCGGTGACGACGTTGCGCACGAAGTACGACCAGCGCGATGGATGCAGCGCCAGTTCGAAGGCGAAGTCGGCGACGAAGAACAGGCAGGCCAGCGCGTCGACCCAGTGCAGCGCATGGCGCCAGCTGTCCGACAAATCGACGGTCGACTCGACGACTAGCGTGCCGAGCACGACGAGCAGCAGCGCAAGGTTGGTCGATTCCAGCGCTGCCACGCCGCGGCGCCCAAGACGCGCGTCGAGGCGGCGCGCCAGCTCGCGATCGTCGGCGTCGCGGCGCAGGCGGCGCGCGCAGCGGCGGCAGGCGAGCGAGCCAATGCGGTCGGCGACGAGTTGCAGCGCGTCGGCGGTGCACCGCAGCAGCGCCGGCTGCTGCGCCAGCGGCACATCGTCGACCGCAGTCGCCAACAGGGCGAAGCGCTCGGTGGCTTCCTGGTCGACGTTGGCGGCGACGTCGATGCGGGCGACCATGCCAGCGATGGCCGCACGACACTCTGCGGCGAGAGCCGTCTCGCCGGCGGCGAGGGCGGCCGCCTGCACATCGGCGAGGTCGCAGACGGCGCCGGCCTCAGCCGGGCCTTCGCGTAGCCAGCGCAAACGCGTCGCCAGCCAGTCGCGATGGCCGGCGGCGAAGCCCGCGGCCGGCAGCCCGAGCGCCTCCCACTGGCGCGCCAGCCAGCGCACCTCGACGGCGAGGAGTTCGGCCGCCAGCGGGCCGCCAGCAATGCGCGC
>VGZG01000139.1 GCA_016872675.1 Planctomycetota bacterium | reverse complement strand
GACGGCGCCGACGCGCACGAAGCCCTTGCCATACTGCTGCGCACGTCCGCCGGCGACTGGCTGCCCGTCGGTCATGCGGCGGCGCGCACCGAGGGACCGGACTTCCGCCGCGCCTTCGAACTGCCGTTGCCGCCGCCGGGCGACTGCTGGCTCGTGCACGTGCGCCGCGGCCGCGCGCCGCTCGCTGCCCCCTATCGCGCCACCGCGGCGGCGACGGCCAACGACCTGCGCGAACTGCCGCTCGCGGTGCGCGTTCGCACGGCGAGCGGCGCGCCAGTCGACGGCGTTGCCCTCGCGTACGAGCCCGACGGCATGCCGGCAGCGGCGACGACGTGCCGCAGCGACGAGTTCGGCCGCGGCGGCTTCGGGCCCGTCGCAGTCCCTGGCACGGTGCGCGTCGTCGACCCCCGCTTCGCCAACCAGTCGATCGCGCTCGGCGCGCCGACGGCCACCCCGCTGGATGTCGTCCTCGACGTCGGCACGACGCTGCGCGGCATCGCGACCTGGAGCGACGGCGCCGCGGCGATCGGCGTTGTCGTCACGCTGCGCGATCCGAGCGGCCTGCTCACGCCCGCCGCGCGCACGGTCACCACCGGCGCCGACGGCAGCTTCGCCTTCGCCGGCCTGCGCGAAGGCCGCGGCTACGTGCTGTTCGCGGCCGCGCGGCGCGATGGCCGCACGTGGTCGGCACGCGGCGAGACGCGCGCCGGCGGCGAGACACCATGCGCGCTCGTGGTCCGCGACGAGGATCCCGCGTTTGCGCCGCCGAAGGCGCGCTGACGCGGCGCCGGGCGCCGGCGCGCGCGCGCACAGACGGCCGTTGCCGGCGACGACGAGCGCCAGCCCGACTTGCGCCAGCGGATACTCGCGCTCGACGACGCCGGCGAGCTTCGTGGCCCGCGGCCGATCATAAAGCGCGCAACTCGCGTCGTCCTGACCGAACGTCTGCCACCCGCGTTGGCGCAGCGGCGACCCCTGACGAACTGCGGCCAGCAGCCCAACGCATCCGCGCGACCTGCGCGCGCCGGAACGAGTGGTCTGGTCGCGCCGCGGCGCGCGGCGCCGCGCGCCAACTCACTCCCACTCGATCGTCGCCGGCGGCTTGCTGCTGATGTCGAGGCAGACGCGCGAGAAGCCCTTCACCTCGTTGAGGATCCGATTGCTGATGCGCTTGAGCACCGGTGCTGGCAGCAGTTCCCAGTCGGCGGTCATCGCGTCCTGGCTGCTGACCAGGCGCAGTATGCAAATGTCCTCGTAGACGCGCGCGTCGCCCTTCACGCCAACCGACTTCTGCGGCACGTAGACGGCGAAGTACTGCCAAAGCCCCTTGTGCAGCCCGTTCTTCTCGACCTCTTCGCGGACCACGCGATCGGCGCCGCGCAACGGTTCGAGCTTCGCCTTGGTCACCTCGCCAAGACACCGCACCGCCAGGCCCGGGCCGGGGAACGGCTGCCGGTCGACGAGCGAACTCGGCAGGCCGAGCTCGCGGCCGAGCGCGCGCACCTCGTCCTTGAACAGGTCGCGCAGCGGCTCGACCAGCGTCATGTCGAAGTCCTTCGGCAGGCCGCCGACGTTGTGGTGGCTCTTGATGGTCGACGTCGCGCCGCCGTGGGCGGCGACCGACTCGATGACGTCGGGATACAGCGTGCCCTGGCCGAGGAACTTCGCGTGCACGCTGCGCTTGGCCTGCTCGCGGAAGACGTCGACGAAGACCTTGCCGACGATCTTGCGCTTGGTCTCCGGATCGCTGACGCCCTTCAGCTCGCCGAGGAAACGCTCGCTGGCGTTCACCACCGTCAGGTCCATGTGGTAGTGGTCGCGGAACAGCTCCTCGACGCCTTCGCGCTCGCCGGCGCGCAGCAGGCCGTTGTCGACGAACACGCAGTGCAACCGCTTGCCAATCGCGCGGTGGATCAGCACGGCCGCGACCGAGCTGTCGACGCCGCCCGACAGGCCCATCACGACCTCGCCGGTCTCGCCGACCAGCTTGCGCACGGCCTCGACCTTGGCGTCGATCAGGTTGCCGGGGTTCCAGTCGGTGCGGCACTTCGCCACGCCGAGCACGAAGTTGCGCAGCATCACCGCGCCGTCCTCGGTGTGCGCCACCTCCGGGTGGAACTGCATGCCGTAGAAGCCGCGCTTGCGGTCGGCGACGACGGCGAATGGGCATGGCTCGCTGCGCGCGAGCACCTCGAAGCCGGGGCCGAGCTTCGCCACCTTGTCGCCGTGCGACATCCAGACGATGCCGTCCTGGCGGCAGCCGGCGAGCAGGCCCTTGGCGTCGTCGACGCGCAGCTCCGTGCGGCCGTACTCGGCGCCTTCCTTGGCCGGCGTCACCTCGCCGCCGGTGTTCTGGCTCATCCACTGCAGGCCGTAGCAGATGCCGAGCACCGGCACGCCCTGGCGCAGGATCGCCGGGTCGAGTGCTGGCGCGTCGTGCTCGTACACCGAGCGCGGGCCGCCGCTCAGGATCACCGCGGTCGGACGCATGTGCTGGAAGGTGAACATCGCGCGCTCGGGCACGGTGATGCGCGAGTAGACGCCTAGCTCGCGGACGCGACGGGCGATCAGCTGGCAGTACTGCGCGCCGAAGTCGACGATCAGGACGCCACCAGACGGGCCCTCGCTCTCTTGCTGAGGGCTCATGCTTCGCCGCTGTAGTTCGGCGCTTCCTTGGTGATCTGGATGTCGTGCGGGTGCGACTCGCGCAAGCCCGCGGCAGTGACGCGCAGGAACTTCGACCTCGCCGCGAGTTCCGCCAGCGTGCGTGCGCCGTTGTAGCCCATGCCCGAACGGATGCCGCCGACCAGTTGGTAGACGAAGTCGGCGATGGCGCCCTTGAACGGCACCATGCCCTCGACGCCTTCGGGCACGAACTTCATGCGCTCCTTGACGTCGCCCTGGGCGTAGCGATCTGCCGAACCCTGCTCCATGGCGCCGAGCGAGCCCATGCCGCGCACGGTCTTGAACTGGCGGCCGCGGAACAGGATCGACTCGCCGGGCGACTCCTCGAGGCCGGCCAGCATCGAGCCGAGCATCACGCTCGAGGCGCCGGCAGCGAGCGCCTTGACGATGTCGCCGCTCTGGCGGATGCCGCCGTCGGCGATCACCGGCACGCCGGCCGGCGCGCACGCCTTGAGCGAGTCGAGCACGGCGGTCAACTGCGGCACGCCGCAGCCGGTGACGATGCGCGTCGTGCAGATCGAGCCCGGGCCGATGCCGACCTTGACGCCGTCGGCGCCGGCGTCGACCAGCGCGGCGGCGCCGTCGTAGGTGGCGACGTTGCCGGCGACGACCGGGATGCCGCAGGCCTTCTTGATGGCCTTGACGGTGTCGATGACGTTCTTGCTGTGGCCGTGCGCGGTGTCGACGACGACGACGTCGCAGCCGGCCTCGACGAGGCGGCCAACGCGCGCGAGGTCGTGCACGCCGACCGCGGCGCCGACCAGCAGGCGACCGCGGCCGTCGCGCGCCGCCGAGGGGAACTCCTCGGTGCCACGGATGTCCTTCATCGTGATCAGCCCGGCGAGGCAGCCGTCGGGCTGCACGAGGATCAGCTTCTCGACCTTGTTCTGGCGCAGGATCTGCCGCGCCTGGTCGAGCGTCGTGCCCGGCACAGCGGTGACCAGGTTATTCTTGGTCATCACCGCGCCGACCTTGGTCTCGCGGTCGTCGACGAAGCGCAGGTCGCGGTGCGTCAGGATGCCGACGACCTTGCGGTTCTCGTCAACGACCGGCAGGCCGCTGATCTTGTGCGACGACATCAAGTCCTTGGCGCGGCCAACCGCGTCCTCCACGCGCAGCGCGACCGGATCCATGATCACGCCGTTGGCCGAGCGCTTGACCTTGTCGACCTCGCCGACCTGCTTCTCGATCGTCAGGTTCTTGTGGACGATGCCGATGCCGCCTTGCTGGGCGAGCGCCACGGCCATGCGCGACTCGGTGACCGTGTCCATCGCCGCGCCGACGATCGGGACCTGCAGGTCGACGCCGCGGCAGAGCCGCGTGCGAGTGTCGACGTCGCGGGGCAGCGCCGAGGCCATCTGCGGCACCAGCAGGACGTCGTCGTAGGTGAGGCCTTCGCCCAGGAACTCGGCCAAGTCGCTTTCTCCGGAGGGTTCGGGAAAGCGTGTCGAGCCTAGCGGCGGACCTGGCGCAGCGCCACGCCAGGGTCAACGATTCCGTCGCCCGTCCGGACGCGCACCGCCGGCGCGAGCCGCCAGCGCACGAACGGCATGCCCGGAACGACGGTTACGGCGAATTCCCGGGTCGCGCCGTCGGCGACGAGGACGAACGTCGCCGGCCCCGGCGGCAACCGCAAATCGACGCCGGACGGCGCCGCGGCGACGACGCCGGCGAAGCCGCTCTCGCAGGCGTACCGCAGTTCGCCCGGGGCGCGCAGCGGCGGCTCGAACTCGACGCGCAGCGGTATGCGCTCGGCTGCGACCACGGAACCATGCCCGGGGTTCGTGCTGGGCCCGGCCGGTTCATCAGCTGGCGGCGCGGCGCAGCCGACGAGCAGCGCGACGAGCGCCGCGGCCGGCACGGCGGCGCGACTCATACGCGGCGGAACGCAGCCGTGACCGGGTCGTGCAGGCGAACGCCACGCACCTCGGGCCGGTTGGCGGCGAGGTGTTGCAGGATCGGCCAGCAGTCGGTCGGGTCGGCGCCGGCGCGCGCGGCGACGGCTCGCACGTCGCGCAGTTCGCCGTCGAGCGCGGCGACGAGCCGCCGCTGCAGGCCAAGCACGGCGGCCGCCGCCTTCTTGCCGGCCTCGACGCCGGGCTGATGGAAGGCGTTGACGTCGACCAACTCG
>VGZG01000138.1 GCA_016872675.1 Planctomycetota bacterium | reverse complement strand
CGGCGCGCCAGCGACCGCCGTCTGCACGCGGTACAGCGTCGTGCGCGCGGTGACGAACAACTGGTCGCGCTTGGCGCCGCCGAACGCGAGGTTCGCCGGCTTCTCCGGCAGCGCGAGCGTCAGCAGGTGCTCGCCCTCGGGGCTGTAGCAGCGCACGCCGTCGCGCGCGGTCGTCCACAGGTTGCCCTGCGCGTCGCAGCGGATGCCGTCGGCGCCGCCCGCCAGCCACACCGTCGCAGCGCCGAGCGTGCCGTCGCCGCGCACCGCGAACACGCCGACGCGATCCGGCTTGCCGCTGTCGGCGACGTACAGGATCTGCTGGTCGGGCGAGAAGCACAGGCCGTTGGGCATCTCGAAGTCGCGCTGCACGACGGTCGCGCGCTTCTGCGCCGGATCGAAGCGGTAGACGAAGTTGCCCGGCTGCTGGCGCTCGCGCTGGCCGAGGCCGTAGGTCGGGTCGGTGAACCAGATCGTGCCGTCGCCGCGCACGACGACGTCGTTGGGCGAGTTCAGCGGCTTGCCGTCGAAGGCGTCGACCAGCACCTCCATGCTGCCATCGGCCTGGTGCCGCACGACGTTGCGCGCGCCGTGCTGGCAGCTGATCACCAGGCCCTGCAGGTCGAGCGTGTTGCCGTTGGCGCCTGCGCTCGCCTTCCACGGCTTGCAACCGCCAGCGCTAGCGCTCCACACGTGCCACTGGTTGGCCGGCATGTCGGAGAACACCAGTTCTTGCGTGTCGGCGCGCCAGACCGGCCCCTCGAGGAAGCGGTAGCCGCCGGCGACGCGCTCGATCGCGACATCGGCGGGCAGCAGCTTCTTGCCGGCTTCGGCGTGGAACGTCGCCTGCGCCGGCAACGCCGCCGCGAGCGACACGAGGAAGAACGACGTCGCGTGAGAACAACACATCATGGTCAGGCCCTCCAGACGATGCCGCGCCGATACAGCGCGGCGAGGACGACGTACCAGCCGCTGATCCACACCAGACCGAACGCCAGCGACGCCAGCTTGGGGTCGCCAATCGGGCCGAGCAGACAGGTGGTGAAGAACCACTTCTGCAGCGACACCGTGCCGGCGTCGGTCGTCACCGTGACCAGCCGCGAGGCGGTGCGCGCGACGACGGCGCTGCCGACGAACACCAGCAGCGCGTTCTGGCCGTAGACGCGCAGCGGATGCGCCAAGCGCGCGAAGCCGCGGTGCTCGAACAGCCAGACGCACAGCCCGAGCCCGCTGGTGGCGATGCCGGCGGTCCACACCGCGTAGCTCGGCGTCCACAGCGGCTTGTTGACCGGCAGGCACCACGACCACACCGCGCCGGCGAGCAGCCACCACGCGCCCAGCCGCAGCAGTTCGCCGGCTTTGTCGCGCGGCGCACCGGCGGCGGCGAGCACGCGACCGCAGTGCACGCCGAGCAGCGCGGTGGCGACGGCCGACAGCGTGCTCAGCAGGCCCTCGGGGTCGTACTTGCCCTTCACCCAGATGTGGTCGCCGAAGACCGCGCGGTCGAGCCAGCCCTGCAGCGTCGTCATCGGCGCGGCGAGGTCCTGCGGGCCGACGCCGGGCACCGGCGCCAGCGTCAGCAGCGCCCAGTGGCCGAACAGGCAGCCGAGCAGCACCGCCGTCTGCGTGCGCGCCGACGTGCACAAGAACAGCAGCGCGGCGACGGCGTAGCAGACGCCGATGCGCTGCAGCACGCCGGGGAAGCGCACGTTGTACACGCGATCGAACAGGTCCTTGCCGGCCTCGAAGGTCACCAGCGGGAAGCTGGCGACGAACAGGCCGAGCAGCACGAGCCACAGCGCGCGTTTGCCGATCGCCAGGGCGAGCGGCAGGCGCGGCGCGCCGCTGGCGAGCTTCTTCTGCAGGGCGGGCACGATCGCGACGCCGGCGCAGAACAAGAACGTCGGGAAGACGAGGTCGGTCGGCGTGCAGCCGTGCCACTCGGCGTGGCGCAGCACGTCGTACTGGTACTTCGCCCCCCACTCGCCGGGGTTGTTGACCAGGATCATCAACCCGATCGACAGGCCGCGCAGCGCGTCGAGGCCGAGCCAGCGCGCCGATGGCGCCGCGCTGCCGGCCGCGGGCAGCGGCGGAGCGGTTGCGGCTGCCGTCACGGCGCCGCCAGCGCGTCGCGCACGCTGCCGTCGTGGGTCAGCAGCAGCGTGCGCGCGACCGCCGGCGCGACGCGCTTGCGCCCGACGACGATCGCAACCTTGACCTCGCCGTCGCACTGGTCGAGCAGCTGCTGCGCCAGCGTCGCGTTGCACGCCACCGCCTCGGCGACGATGCGCACGGCGCGCGCCACCAGCTTCGCGTTGGTCGTCTGCACGTCGACCATCAGGTTGCCGTAGACCTTGTTGAGGCGGACGAACGCGCCGGTGCTCAGCATGTTGAGCACCAGCTTGGTCGCGGTGCCGGCCTTGAGCCGCGTGCTGCCGGTCAGCACCTCGGGACCGGTGACCACCTCGATCGGCAGCTCGGCGGCGGCGGCGACCGGGCTGCCGGCGTTGCAGACGACGGCGACGGTCCGCGCGCCGACCGACTTGGCGTAGGCGAGCGCGCCGAGCACGTACGGCGTGCGGCCGCTGGCGGCGATGCCGACGACGACGTCCTTGCTGCCGAGCCCGCGCGCCTGCAGGTCAGCGGGGCCGAGCGTCGTGCTGTCCTCCGCGCCTTCGACCGCTTGCAGGAAGGCGCCAGCGCCGCCGGCGATCAGCCCCTGCACCTGCTCGGTCGTCGCCGAGAACGTCGGCGGGCACTCGACCGCGTCGAGCACGCCGAGCCGCCCCGACGTGCCAGCACCGACGTAGAACAGCCGACCGCCCTTGTGCATGCGCGCGGCGATCGCGTCGACCGCGGCGGCGATGCGCGGCAGTTCGCGCTGCACCGCGTCGGCGACCGTGCGGTCTTCATCGTTCATCGCGGTGACGAGCGCGAGCGTCGACAGCGCGTCGAGCTCGGTCGTGCGCGGATTGCGCGCCTCGGTGGCCAGCGTCGATAGGTCGATCTTGCTCATGCGATTCGCCAAGGATGGCGCATCGACCGGCGGCGCGCGAGCGGCAAGGGGGGTCCGGATCGCGGTCCCCGCCGGCGGCGGCCAGGAACACCGCCTGCGGTCGCCAAGTCGCCGCCTTTGGCTCCGCTGCGGCAGCGGGTATAGCTGCCGACGCCGATGGGCCTCTCCGCGCTCGACCTCGTCCTGCTCTGCGCCTACATGCTCGGCACGGTCGGCTTCGGCCTGTGGATGGGGCGCGGCCAGAAGAGCGCCAGCGACTACCTGCTCGGCGGCCGCGACCTGCCGTGGTGGACGCTGCTGCTGTCGATCGTCGCCACCGAGACGAGCACGGCGACGTTCCTCAGCGTGCCGGGCATCGCCTACGCCGCCAAGTTCGGCACCGGCGACCTGCGCTTCCTGCAGCTGCCGCTCGGCTACATCGTCGGCCGCACCATCGCCGCCTACACGCTGGTGCCGATGTACTGCCGCGGCGAACTGTTCACCGCCTACGACGTGCTGCGGCACAAGAGCGGCCCGGCGGTGCGCACGCTGGCGAGCGGGCTGTTTTTGCTGACGCGCACGCTCGCCGACGGCCTGCGGCTGTACCTGACCGCGGTCGTGCTGCAGACCATGTTCGGCTGGTCGCTGCCGGTCGCCGTGCTGCTGACGAGCGCGGGCACGCTGGCGTACACCGTCGTCGGCGGCATCAAGGCGGTCGTCTGGACCGACGTCGCGCAGTTCTTCGTCTACATGGCCGGCGCGGGCGCTGCGCTGCTCGTGATCGGCGGCAAGGTCGACGGCGGCCTTTCGCAGATCGCCAGCGACGCCGCCGCCAGCGGCCGGCTGCGCGTGTTCGACTTCGGCCTCGACTTCAGCACGCCGTACACGTTCTGGGCCGGCCTGCTCGGCGGCGCGGTGCTGACCATCGGCAGCCACGGCGTCGACCAGATGATCGTGCAGCGTTACCTCAGCGCCCGCAGCCTCGGCGATGCGCAGAAGGCGCTGCTGTGGAGCGGCCCGCTGGTGTTCGCGCAGTTCGCGCTGTTCCTCGCCATCGGCCACGGCCTCGCCGCGTTCTACGCCGCCAACCCGCCGGCACAGCCGTTCGGCAAGGGCGACGCCGTGTTCGCCGACTTCCTCGTGCACCACCTGCCGATCGGCCTCGTCGGCCTCGTGCTCGGCGCCGTGTTCTCGGCGGCGATGTCGACGCTGTCGAGTTCGCTGTCGGCGTCGGCAGGCGCCTTGGTCAACGACTCTTGGTCAACGACTTCGTGCTGCCGGCGACCGGGCACGCGCCGGACTCGCCGTTCGCGCTGCGCGCCGCCAAGCTCGCCACCGTGCTGTTCGCCGGCCTGCAGATCGCCGTCGGCATCAGCGGGCTCGGTGGCGGGCAGGCGGTGGTCAGCCAGGTGCTCGCGATCGCGACGGTGACGACCGGCGTGATCCTCGGGTTGTTCGTGCTGGCCGCGCGCGGTGTGGCGCCGGGCGCTTCGTTGGCGGGGCTGTGCGGTGGTGTGGCAGCGATCGGTGTCGTGGTGTTCGGGCTGGAGGCGTGGGGTGTGAAGCTCGCGTGGCCGTGGCATGGGTTGGTGAGTTGCGGCGCGACGGTGGCGGTGGGGTCGGTGGCGGGGATCGTCGGCGGTGCGCGGCGGTTGGCTGGCTAGGGCGCGCGCGCTGCCACCTTGCGCCGAAAAGGCACCACAACGAACGGAACGATCGATTCAGGCCTTGGTGGCATCGATCCCGGCGATCCGCGATGCCAACCAACGCCGCGCAGCACCCGCGCGCCAGCGCGATCGACCGCTGCCCCACGTGCCACTGCGGATGCAAGCC
>VGZG01000137.1 GCA_016872675.1 Planctomycetota bacterium | reverse complement strand
CGCGCTGGCGGCGCACGCCGCCGGCGAGGACCCGCAGCGCTGGGCCGCCGAGGTGCGGCAGTTGCTCGACGCGCCGCCGGCGCCGGGCGGCGTGGTCTTCGTCGGCAGCTCGAGCATCCGCGGCTGGCGCTCCCTCGCCACGGACATGGCCGGCCTGCCGGTCGTGCGGCACGGGTTCGGCGGCTCCAAGCTGTTCGACGCCTGCTACTGGTCGGACGAACTGGTCACGCGCCACCGCCCGTCGGCCGTCGTGCTGTTCAGCGGCACCAACGACCTCGCCGGCGAACGGCCGAAGTCCGCCGCGCAGGTGCGCGACCTGTTCCGCCTGTTCGTGCAGCGCGTGCGCCGCGACGACCCGGAGCTGCCGATCGCGTGGATCGCCATCACGCCGACGCCGGCGCGCGCCAAGCACGTCGCGCTGGTGCGCGCGGCCAACGAGCTGGTACGCGCCGAGTGCGCCGCCGATCCGCGGCTCGCGTTCGTCGACCCGTCGCCGGACCTCGCGACCCCGGACGGCGCGCCCGATCCGCGCTTCTTCCAGCGCGACGGCCTGCACCTGAACGCCGACGGCTACGCGGTGTGGACGCGCCACGTGCGGCCGGTCGCCGAGCGACTGCACGCGCAGCGCACGGCAGCGGACGCGGACCGGCGCTGAAGGAGCTGGGCGCGGGCCGGCGAACGGCCGGCGCGATCGCCTCTGCGCACGGCCACGCCGGCAGCGAGGCCTCGTCCTGCCTGCCCCTGGTTGAGCGCCATGGGGAAGCGCGCGACGCTGCGGCCGTGTCCACGTCGGATCCCGAGTTCGCCGCCCGCTTCGAACAGATGGGTAGGTTCTTCCTGGGCACCTCGGACGTGCATCAGGCGCTGACGCGGGTGACGGAGCGGTTGGAGGAACTGCGCATCACGTACGCGGTGTGCGGCGCGATGGCGGTCAACGCGCATGGGCTGCAGCGGGCGACCACGGACGTCGACGTCCTGCTGACGCCTGATGGCCTCGCACGCTTCAAGGCTGCATCGCTCGGGCTCGGCTTCGTCGAGAGGTTCCCCGGCAGCCGCGGCGTGCGCGACGCCGCCACCGGCGTGCCGATTCGATTCCTGCTGACCGGCGGCATTCCGGGCGATGGCACGGATCGCGGCGTCGCGTTCCTTGACCCAGCGCACGTCGCGATCGAGATCCACGGCCGCAAGTACGTGTCCCTGGCGCGCCTGATCGAACTCAAGCTGGCTGCAGGCCTGTCCGCGCCCGATCGCCCGCGCGACTTCGACGACGTCATCCGCCTGATCCAAGCGAACGCGCTCGGCGAGCACTTCGCCGACCAGCTGCACCCGTACGTGCAGCCGAAGTACCGCGAGCTGTGGGGCTACGCGCAGCGGCCGAGCGACCTGCCGGAGTGACCCCGGCCCGCCGCGCCGGCCGCGCCGCCGCGCTTCGCTTTCAGCGCCGGCCGCCGTAGGCTGTTCGCCCCGAAATGGCCGACCTCGCGCACGAGATCCAGCGCCGCCGCACGTTCGCGATCATCTCGCACCCCGACGCCGGCAAGACGACGCTGACCGAGAAACTGCTGCTCTACGGCGGCGCCATCCGCGAGGCCGGCTCGGTCAAGGCGCGCAAGGGCGGCGCGCACGCGACGTCCGACTGGATGGAGCTGGAGAAGAAGCGCGGCATCTCGATCACCAGCAGCGCGCTACAGTTCGAGTACCAAGGCCACTGCATCAACCTGCTCGACACCCCGGGCCACCAGGACTTCAGCGAGGACACCTTCCGCACGCTGGTCGCCGCCGACGCCGCGCTGATGCTGATCGACGGCGCCAAGGGCGTTGAGCCGCAGACGATCAAGCTGTTCAAGGTCTGCCGCGACCGCGGCATCCCGATCGTCACCGTCGTCAACAAGATGGACCGGCCGGCGCGCGCGCCGCTCGACCTGATGGACGAGGTCGAGAAGGTGCTCGGCATCACCATCACGCCAGCGACATGGCCGATCGGCAGCGGCGACAACTTCCGCGGCGTCTACTCGCTGCGCGACAAGCAGGTCTTCCTGTTCGAGCGCACGGCGCACAACGCCACCAAGGCGCTGGTGCAGGCGACCGGCCCGGCAGACCCAGCACTCGCCGCAGCGCTGGGGCCGAAGGCGCACGCGCAGCTGCTCGAGGATCTCGCGATGGTCGAGACCTGCGTGCAGCCGTTCGCAATGGACGCATTCCTGCAGCAGAAGATCTCGCCGATGTTCTTCTGCAGCGCGCTGGTCAACTTCGGCGTCGAGAACATCCTGCAGCGCTTCCTGGAGATCGCGCCGCCGCCGGGTCCGCTGCCGACGCTGGAAGGCAGCGTGCCGCCCGCTGCGCCGTTCTTCTCCGGCTTCGTCTACAAGGTCGCGGCCAACATGGACAAGATGCACCGCGACCGCATCGCATTCCTGCGCGTGACGTCCGGGCACTTCGTCCGCGGTATGTCGGCCAAGCATCTGCGCCTACAGCGCGAGGTGCGCCTGTCGCACCCGCACCGCTTCTTCGGCCAGGAGCGCATCTCGATCGATGAAGCGTTCCCCGGCGACGTCATCGGGCTCATCAACCCTGGCATGTTCCGCGTCGGCGACGTGCTCAGCTCGGGCCCGAACTTCGAGGTGCGCAACTTCCCTCGCTTCGCGCCGGAGATCTTCGCGCAGGTCGCGCCGCGCGAGCCGTCGATGGCCAAGGGCTTCGGCAAGGGCCTCGAGCAGCTCGGCGAGGAAGGCGTCGTGCAGGTGTTCTGGCCGCGCTTCGGCGCGCGCGAACCGATCCTCGGCGCCGTCGGCGAGCTGCAGCTGGAGGTCTTCCAGTGGCGCCTCGAGAACGAGTACGGCGTCGAGCTGCGGCTCGATCGCAAGCAGTGGACGCGCGCGCGCTGGATCGCCAACGTCACCGACGAGGTGCTCGAGATCCTGCCGATGGTGGTCAAGGACGAGGCCGGCCGCTTCGTCGCGCTGTTCCACTCCGACTTCGAGATCGACTACGCGAAGTCGCGCTACAAGGGCCTCGAGCTGCTCGAAGCGCCGCCGGCCGAAGAAGACCTGGGCTGACGCGCGCCGCAAGCTCGCCTCGCCCGCCCCGGGACGCAGACTCCTAGCGCTTGCTCGGCCGCACTTCGGCCGGCGTCTGCTGGCCTGCTGGCACGTCCTTGTTGCGCGCCGCAGCGGCCTTCTCGGCCTTCGCCTCGGCGTCGACGCAGGCCTGCTGGATCGACTCCCACAGCGGCGCGAACTGCTGCACCGGCTTCGGCTTGCCACCAGCGGCCGGCGCCGCGACGACGAACGCGTCGTCGCCGAGCTTGGGATCGCGCGTCAACTCCTCGACGGTCACGATCTGCACCGCCTGTTCGCCGAGCAGTTGCCGCATCGACACGAGCGCGAGGTCGGCGGCGCGCACGAACACTTCGACGCGGTCGGCGACCGGCAGGTCCGGGTCGTCGGCGCCGAGACTGGCGCGGCGTGGGCCGGCGAGCCACGTGCCCTTCGCGCCATCACGCACGTCGCGCGCCTCGATCGCAAGGTCGAACTGCCGCCGCAGCGCCGACAACAGGCCGCTGCCGAGCGGGCTCTCGGCGCGGCGTTCGGGCGACGACGCCGCCTTGTCAGTCATGCCCGGCAGGTCGTCGCGCTGCAGCACGCGGCCGGCCCACTCGAGGTCGGCGACGATCGCCGGCTCGATGGCGACGAAGACCTCGCCGAAGGCGGGGTCGTCCTCGCGCAGCGTGATGCCCGCGGCCGACTGCGCCGACTCGGCGCTGCCGCGCAGGCCGTCGCCGGTCTCGTAGGCGAAGCGCGCGTACGTGGCGCGCCGGTCGCCGTAATGCGCGCGCAGTTCGCCGCGGACTGAGACGACGAGGCCGCCTGGCAGCCTGCCCTCGGTCGCCATGCGCAGCGACACGGCCTGCAGCTTGGCCTCGGCGGCGCGCATCGACGCGATCAGGTCGTCGATGCGCTGCGCGGCGGCCTTGGCCGCGGCGGTCGCCGGCGGCGGCGTCGCGGGTTGCTCCTGCGCAGCCACCGGCGTGAGCAGGAGCGCAAGGAGCAGGGCTATGGTCGTCGGTGCGGTCGTCATGCCGGGTTGTCGGGCGATGGTAGCGGCGCGATGCGCCCAGCGAACGACCAGGGCGCGAATCCACAATCGGCAGCGGCCCGTTACGCGGCCGGCCGCCGCCGCTAATGTTGCCGCGCAACCATGCTGCCACCCGCCCACCGCCTCGCCGTCGCCGTCGTGCTGCTCGCGGCCGCCGTCCCCGCCGACGAGGTGCGCTTGCTCGACGGCCGCGTGCTGGTCGGCGCGGTCGCCAAGACCGCCGACGCGCTGACGGTGACGACGAAGCAGGGACCGGTGACCGTGGCCCTCGCCGACGTCCGCGAACACCGCACCGACGACGACCTGCGCCGCGCCCTCGCCGACGCCGCCCGCGCCGCCGGCGACACGCCGTTCGCGCAGTTGCAGCTGGCGCAGCGGGCCCGCAACTGCGGTCTGCTGCCGGAGGCGTGGCAGCGCTTCGACAAGGTCGCCGCCGCGCTGCCGACGCTGCCGGCGGACGCGCCGCTGCGAGCCCGCGCCGCCGCGTTCGCCGGCGAACTCGCCGACGAGTTGTTGCCGGCTGGCCACCGCGACGACGGCACGAAGGCGCAGGTCGCGGCGTTGCTCGACGGCGTGCACGCCGCCACCGGACCCGGCCGCCTCTACGCCATCGAGACGCTGCTCGCGCGCCTGCCCGGCGCCGACGCCGAACTGCGCACGCAGGCCCGCCGCAACGGCAACGCCCGCCGGCGGCTGGCGGCGCTGGCGGCGCTGCAGCAGCGCGGCGAGGCCGGCAGCGAGCGCTTCGTGCTGCGCACGTGCGTGCTCGACGCCAGCGACGAAGTGCGCGCCGGCGCCGGCGCCATCG
This sequence comes from Planctomycetota bacterium, assembly GCA_016872675.1. Lineage (GTDB taxonomy): Bacteria > Planctomycetota > UBA1135 > UBA1135 > UBA2386 > UBA2386. The sequence continues at coordinate 67 of VGZG01000137.1, read as the reverse complement.
CCGCGACGACCTTCGACGCCGACGACCTCGCCTACGTCGCCACCGGCCTCGACCACCCCTACCCCAA
>VGZG01000136.1 GCA_016872675.1 Planctomycetota bacterium | reverse complement strand
CTACGCCACCCGCTGCCGCCGCAGCAACAACCCCGCCATTACCAACCCACCCGCCAGCCACGCCAGCGGCGCGAGCGTCGCCTGCGCCTCGAAGCGCCACAGGGCATCCGCCGCGCCGCGTGCGACGGCGCTGGCGTAGCCGAGCGCGGAGTCGTCGCGCAGGCCGGTGGGCAGGTGGCTGGTCAGCAGCCAGCCGGCGTCGTCGCGCAGGCGGTCGCGGAACAGTTCGGGCAGCAGCAGCGCGCACAGCGCCAGCGCCAGCGCGCGCGCCGGCCGCCGCGCCAGCGCCGACATGGCGAGCGCCACGGCCGCGACCGCCACAAACGGCAGCAACAGCGTGCGCGCGGCGTCGAGCACCGCGGGGGCGGCGTCGGCGGCGACGGCGAGGGTCTGGCGACCGCCGGTGCGCGTGACTTCCTCGAGGTCGCCGAAGCCGACCAGCGCGCCGGCGGCCGCCAGGGCTGCGCCGATCAGCAGCAGCCCGCCGCCGAGCGCCAGCGCGCCGAGCGCCAGCGCCTTGCCGAGCAGCACGTCGAGGCGCGTGGTCGCGCGCAGCAGCGTGTTGCGCAGCGTGTCGCCGGCGAGGTCGACGGCGATCGACTGGCTGGCGAACCACGCCAGGACCAGCGCCAGCGCCGGCGCGCCGGCCTGCAGCGCCTGCGCCAACGCGAGCCAGCCGGAGCCGGCGTCGGCGCTGAACAGTTCGCCCTTCTGCACGCGCGCGAGCGCTGCCTGCACGCTGTCGCGGTAGCCGGACACGCGCCACGCGGCGTAGAGCGCCGGCAGCGCCAGCAGCAGCGCCGTGCTGCGCTGCAGCCGCAGCGTCGCCAGTTCGTGGCGGAACGCGCGCCAGCGCGGGAACGGTGGGGGATCGACCGGTGTGACAACGCGCGGCGCTTTCGGGGTCGCGCCGGCCACCGCCCCGTCGCCGCGCAGTTCCGACGCGCGCAGATAGATCGTCTCCAGCGCCACCGGCTCCGGCGCGAACGTCTGCAGATCCGCGACCTTCGCCAGCGCGCGCGCGGCGTCGCCGGGCGGCACCGCGCCAAGCTGCGCCACGAACGCGCCATCCGGCCGCTCGTCCGCCGTCACGCCGAGCGCCGCGAGCCGTTCGCGGATCGCCGCGCGCGGGCTGCCGACGACGACGTGGCGCGTGGTGAGCTGCGCGCGCAGCGCCGCGAGGTCGCCTTCGACGACCATCGCGCCCTCGCGCAGCACGCCGACGCGATTGCACAAGCCGTCGAGCTCGGCGAGCTGGTGGCTGCTGACCAGCACCGCGACGCCGTCGTCGCTGGCGAGGCTGCGCAGCAGCGCCTTGAGGTCGGCGACGCCTTCGGGGTCGAGGCCGTTGGTCGGTTCGTCGAGCAGCAGCACGCGCGGCCGGCCGAGCAGCGCCTGCGCGATGCCGAGGCGCTGCCGCATGCCCATCGAGAACGTGCCGACCTTGCGATGCGTCGCCGCGACGAGCCCGGTGCGCGCGAGCACGCGGTCGGCCTCGGCGCCGGCGAGCGGCCGCGTCATGCCCTGAAGCCGCGCCAGCGCGACGAGGTTCTGCCGCGCCGTCGCGTGCAGGTGGAAGCCCGGGCGCTCGATCAACGCGCCGCACTGCGCCTTCGCCGCGCGCGGTTGTGCGATCGCGTCGATGCCGAGCACGCGCACGCTGCCGCGCGTCGGTCGCAGCAAGCCCAGCGCCAGCCGCATCACCGTCGTCTTGCCCGCGCCGTTGTGGCCGAGGAAGCCGTAGCAGTCGCCGGCGTGCAGCGTCAGCGACACGCCGCGCACCGACGCGCCGCGGCCATAGGCGAAGTGGAGGTCGCGCAGTTCGAGGGCCGGCGTCACTGGGCGACCATGGTCGCGGCGGCGCGCTGCGGGTCAAGGCGCAGCGGGGGAAGCGTGCGCCGCGCCCGCGCGCCCTACCGCGCCGTCAGCTCGTCGCCCAGCGCACGATCGCCGGCGTCGGCATCATGCCCGCCTGGCGCTTCTGCTCGACGCCGCCGGCGAAGCGCACCAGCAGCGGGATCGACTGCACGTCGTAGCGGTCCGCCAGTCCGGGCGCTGATTCGGTGTCGACCTTGGCGAACACGACCTTGCCGGCGAGCTGCTGCGCGGCGGCCGCGAAGTGCGGGCCCATCTGCTTGCATGGGCCGCACCATGCCGCCCAGAAGTCGACCACGATCGGCAGCGAAACCTTGGCCAGCACGCGGTCGAACGACGCTTCGTCGAGCGTGACCGGATGCGCGAACAGTGGCGCCTTGCAGCTCGAGCACGCCGCGCCGTCGCCGACGCGGTCGGCGGGCAGGCGGTTGAGGGCGGCGCAGTCCGGGCACGGCACGACGATCGGGTCCATGCCGGCAGCCTAGGGCAGCGCGGCGGCAGTCTCGACACGCACGCTGCCCAGCCGCCACCGTATGCTCGCCGCATTCGCCCCGCCGCCATGAGCCAACTCCACCGCGCGTTCGCGCGCACCGCCGCGCGCCGCCAGCACCTCGACCAGGGCAACCTGCTGCGTTCGCTGACCCTCGTCATCAATGCCGTGCCCGGCGGCATCAACCTCGGCCAGGGCGTCTGCGACCTCGACACGCCCAAGCCCCTGGTCGACGGCGCGCTGGCGTCGATCTGCGGCGGCGACCGCCAGCTGTACACGCCGTACGCCGGCTTGCCCGAGTTGCGCGCCGCCATCGCCAAGAAGCTGCAGCGCCACAACGGCCTGCCTTACGAAGCGGCCAACGTCGCGGTCTGCACTGGCAGCAGCGGCGCGTTCTTCGCCGCCGGCATGACGCTGATCGAACCGGGCGACGAGGTCGTGCTGTTCGAGCCGTTCTACAGCTACCACTGGTCGACGACGCCGCTGTTCGGGGCCAGGCCCGTCGCCGTCGCGCTCGACCGCGACACGCTGGCCTTCGATCCGGCGGCGCTGCGCCGCGCGCTGACGCCGCGCACGCGCGCCGTCGTCGTCAACACGCCGGGCAATCCGTCCGGCAAGGTCTGGTCGCGCGCCGAGCTCGACGCGCTCGCCGCCGTGCTCGACGGCAGCGACGTGCTGGTGCTGACCGACGAGGTCTACGAGTACATGTGCTTCGACGGCCGCAAGCACGTCTCGCCGGCGAGCGTGCCGGGGCTCGCCGAGCGCACGCTGACGATGAACTCGTTCAGCAAGACGTACTCGGTGACCGGCTGGCGCATCGGCTTCCTCGCCGGTCCGGCGGCGATCGTCGAGAAGTGCGGCATCGTCTTCGACCAGATGGAGGTCTGCGCGGCGCGGCCGATGCAGCGCGGCGTGCAGCGCGCGCTCGAACAGCTGCCGGACAGCTACTACGCCGATCTGCAGGCCGGCTACGAGAAGAAGCGCGACGCCTTCTGCGCCGCCCTGCGCGACGGCGGCTTCGACTTCCTGCTGCCGCAGGGCGCGTACTATGTGCTCGCCGACTACCGCAAGGTCTTCGGCGACCTCGAGCCACATCCGGCCGTGCTCAAGATGATCGAACGCATCCGCGTCAACGCCGTTCCGGGCCACCTGTTCCACAGCGTGCCGGACGGCGTGCGCACGATGCGGTTCCAGTTCGCCGTCGACTGGCCGGTGTTGGAGGAAGCGATGACGCGCCTGCGGAGCCTCGCCCGATGAACCCGAGCCGCTTCGCTGGCGCGCTCGCGCTGGTCGTGGTCGCGCCAGTCGCGGTCGCGCAGCAGGCCGAGCCCGAAGCCGGCCTCGTCGCCATCCACCAGACGCTGCGTGATCTCGCCACCGACGTCGTCGTGCTCAACGTCGCCGCGCACCCCGACGACGAGTCGTCGCGCACCGGCACGATGCTGCGCCGCAAGCACGGCATGCGCGTCGTCACCGCGTACTCGACCTACGGCGACGGCGGCCAGAACGCGATCGGCCGCGAGGTCGGCCCGGAGCTGGCCGCGATCCGCGTGCGCGAGACGCTGCGCGCCGCGGCGATGAGCGGCGTCGAGGTGCGCTGGCTCGGCATGCCGGACTTCGGCTTCAGCAAGACGCTCGACGAGACGCTCGGCGTGTGGGGCAAGGAGCCGCTGCTCACGGCGATGCGCGCGGCGATCGACGCGGTCGAGCCCGACGTGATCGTCACCAACCACAGCCTGACGCAGGGCCACGGCCATCACCGCGCGACGTGGTGGGCCGCCGTCGAAGTGCTCAAGGAACGCGCCGCCGCCGGCCGCTTCGTGCCGTGGATGTTCATGCGCTGCGGCGCCGAGGACGCCCAGCTCGTGCTCGATCCCGCCGAACTCGACCTCGCGCGCGGCGAGACCTACGCGCGCCTCGCGCACCGCGCCTGGACGCAGCACGTTTCGCAGGGGCCGTGGGGTCCGCACGATCCGCTACAGGTCGGCAAGGACACGTGGAAGCTCGCGTTCCCCGCCGCCGCCGAAGCCGACGCGGCGACGGTCGCGCGCGCGGTCGACCTCGCGCAGTGGGGCCGCGAAGCGCGCGGCGGCGCTGGCCTGCCGGCCGGTGCGGCGTCGCTGCCGCCGGCAGAGCTGCGGACGCTCGCGCGCGAACGCTTCGTCGCCGCACAGCGCGACTACGACGCCGCGCTGCGCGACCTCGCGTCGCCGGACGCGCGCCGCCGCGCAGCGGTGTTGCGCCACCGCCGCGACGCGCTGCAGCGCCTGCTGCTCGCCGCCGCCGGCGTGCGCGTCGAAGCGTGGCTCGCCGCGCGCAACGTCGCGTTCGGCAGCAGCGGCAAGGCCTACGTCGTCGTGCACGGCCACGAGCAGGTGCGCGACCTCGCGGTGCGCTGCGGCGACGCCGTCGGCGAACCCGCGCAGGTGCGCGCGCGGCCGACGCCGTTCGACGGCATGGGCGGTGGCGCCGCGACGCCGGCGGGTGCGGGCGCGGAGGCGCCAGTGGGCAATGGTGCGGCAGGTGGCGCGGCGAGTGGTGCTGGCGCCGACCCGGGCAGCCGCCTGCCCTTCAACATCCCGACGAGTCGGTCCACCGACGTTGCGCCGACGCCCGGCGCGGCAAGCGGTGCGACCCCGGCGGCGCCGTCCGCGACCACACCGCCAACGACCGCCACGCCCGCTTCGCCGACCGACGCCACCCCCGCGCTGCGGCCCGCACC
>VGZG01000135.1 GCA_016872675.1 Planctomycetota bacterium | reverse complement strand
GGCGGCCGCGCTTGCCGAGGAGGTTGGCGGCCTTGTCGTCGCCGCCACCGACAAGGCCGCGGTTGGCGTCGTGCTCGTCGACGGCGGCGAAGCGCCGCTCGCGGCGGGCGCCGTGCGCGCGATCACATTCGGCACGCGCTTGAGCGCTGCGGCTGCGCCGCCGACGCCGTGGCTCGCGCCGGTCGTCGCCGATTGGGATCGCAGCGGCCCGCTTGGCGCCGGCCTCGACCTGTCCGACCTGCGCATCGCGCAGGCGTGGCGGGACGTGCTGCCGGCGGGCGAGCCGTTCCTGTGGGCCGACGATGCCGGCGTGCGCACGCCGCTCGCGGTCGTTGCCGGCACCGGCGACGTCGCCTCGGTGCACTTCGCCTTCCGGCTACAGGACGCCAACCTGCCGTTGCTCGCCGCTTTCCCGCAGTTGCTGCGCCGCGCGTTCGTGCGCAGCTACGGCGAGGGCGCGGCGATCGCCGGCGTCAGCGCACCACCGGCGGCGGGAGAGCAGGACCTGCGGCGCGCCGCGGACGGCGACGATGCGCCGCTGCCTGCCTTCGCGACGTCCGCCGTCGACGTGTCCGGCTGGTTCCTGCTCGCTTCGCTGTTGGCGCTGGCGCTGCGGGCATTCGTGCGCTGACGGCAGCCGCCGTTCACCGCGTCGCGTCGACGACCGTTTCGCCGTCGACGAGCCACTCGCCGGCGGACGGATGCGACAAGAACGCGCTGGGGCTCGCCGTCGGTCCATACGCGCCGCTGGCCTCGATCACCAGCACGTCGCCGCGCCGCAGCCGCGGCAGCGGCACGCTGCGGCCCAGCACGTCGAGCGAGGTGCACAATGGGCCCGACAGCTGGAACGTCCCGGCCGCCGGCCCGATGGGCGCACTGACGTTGGCGAGGCGGAAGTTGCGCTTGAGCACCATGCCGAACATGCCAGCGGCGGCGAGGTGGTGGTGGAAGCCGCCGTCGCAGATGCCGATGGTGACGCCGCGCGAGTCCTTGGTGCGCAGCACGCGCGTCAGGTAGACGCCGGCGTCGCCGACGAGGTGCCGGCCGGTTTCGAGTTCGAGCCGCGCCTGCGGGAAGCGCGCGCGCAGCTCGGCGAGCGCGGGCGCAGTAGCCGCGGCGACGGCGGCGAGGTCGAGCGGCTGCTGGTCGTCGTGGTAGGCGACGCCGAGCCCGGCGCCGAGCACGAGCCGGCGCGGCACGGTGGCCGCGGCCGTCGCGGCGGCGGCGAAGCAGCGCGCAAAGATCGCCCAGTTCTCGGCGATCGCGTCGGGCTTGAGGCACTGGGTGCCGGAGTAGGCGTGGAAGCCGACGAGCGCGAGTTCGCGGTGCGTCGCCAGTTCGGCGAGGAACGCCGGCATGTCCTCCTCGTCGACGCCGAACGCGACCGGTTTGCCGCTCATCGTGTCGCCAAAGCCGGCAGGCACGCGGTCGGGCGCGATGCGCACCAAGACGGGTTGCCGCGCGCCGCGCGCGCGCGCGAGCGCCGCGCACGTCGTCGCTTCCTCGCGCGATTCGAGCACGATCGCGCCAACGCCGGTGGTGACGGCGGCGGCGAGCTCGGCCTCGCGCTTGCCGGGACCGGTGAAGTGGATCGCCGCCGCCGGGAAGCCCGCCGCCAGAGCGCGCGTCAGCTCGCCGCCGGAACTGACGTCGACGCCGTCGACCACGCCGCGCAGGGAGCGCAACAGCGCTGGCGCTGGGTTCGCCTTGATGGCGTAGGTCAGCGCCAAGGCGCCGCCAAAGGCCGCGCGCACGGCGGCGACGCGGTCGCGGACCTCGTCGAGGAAGTAGACGAAGCAGGGCGTGCCCAGGCGGTCGGCCAGGGCCAGCAGGCGCTGGCGGCGGGCGTCGTTCACGGCGCGCGATGCTACGGCAGGGTCGGCGGTGGGAGCACGCGCCGACTGTGGCTCCTTTGGCCGCGCGCCGGCGGTCGATCGTGGCCTGTCCCCCGGCCCGGCCGGGGCTTGGGTCTTGCGCCCGGGGAGGCGAATCCGTACCGTCTTCCGCCCCCAAACAGCGAACGTACGCGCCGGCGCCTCGCGCGATCCGGCCCTGACCTCTTCGCACCTGACCAGACGTCGATTCTTCGGCGTCGCATCTGCAAGCACGACATGACCGGCACGCGCACGCTCGGTCTCCTGGGCAAGAAGCTCGGGATGACCCAGATCTTCCACACCGACGGCAACTGCATCCCCGTCACGGTGATCCAAGCCGGCCCCTGCAAGGTCCTCGCCGTCAAGATGGCGACCGCGGCCGAGCACCCCGAGGGCCACAACAAGGCGACCGTCAACCTCGGCAAGAAGCGCGGCAAGGTCGCGCGGCCGAAAGCTGCCGATGGCTACTACGCGATCCAGCTGGGCTTCGACGCCCGTCCGGCGCGCACGATCAGCCAGGCCGAACTCGGCAACTACAAGAAGGCCGGCCTCGACCACGGCATGCGCTTCGTGCGCGAGTTCCGCCTCGACACGAAGCCGACGCAGAAGCCCGGCGACGACGTCACGGTGGCGGCGCTAGACGGCGTCAAGTTCGTCGACGTCACCGGCGTGACCAAGGGTCGCGGCTGGGCTGGCACGATCAAGCGCTACGGCTTCAGCCGTCAGCCCACGTCGCACGGCAACTCGCTCAACCACCGCACCGGTGGTGGCCTCGGTCGCCAGCACTCGATCAGCAGCGGCGTGCCGAAGGGCAAGCGCATGGCCGGTCACTACGGCGTCGAGCAGGTGACGATGCAGCGCCTCGAGGTCGTCAAGGTCGACGGCGACCGCAACCTGATCTACGTCCGCGGCGCCGTCCCTGGCCACGTCAACGGCTACCTGACCCTCAAGAAGACGGTCAAGAACGAGCGCAAGGTCGAGTTCAAGCCGGGTCTCATCGTCCGCGCCGCGGCGCAGAAGGCGGCCGCGAAGGGCGGCAAGAAGTGACCCGCGCCCGCTGATCCACACGCAAAACCAACCGCATACCAGAGAGCAATCCCATGGCACGTTCCCGTCGCAAGCACGGTGGCCCGCGTCGCGGCACCTTCAAGCGCAAGAAGCTCGGCAAGGGCTACACCGCCAACAACAAAGAGACGCAGGGCAGCCGCCCGGTCCTTCGCATCACCGAGACGGCAGACGCCAAGCCGGCCGCCGTCAAGTTGGCAAAGGGCTGATCGCCCCGCAGTGCCGGCATGGACGCGCCGCGGCGTGATCGCAACGGTGCGCCGTCGCTGCCCCCGGCCGTCGACGTGGTCGTCGTCGGCGCCGGCGCCGCTGGCATGATGGCCGCCATCGAGGCGGCCCGCCGCGGCCGCCGCACGCTGCTGCTCGAAAAGAACGAGCGGCCCGGCCTCAAGATCCTGATCAGCGGCGGCGGCCGCTGCAACCTTACGACCACCAAGGCCGGCGCTGACCTCGAGGCCCAGTACGGCGCGGCGCGCGGTCGCTTCCTGCGCCACGCGCTGCGCGCGTTCCCGCCGACGGCGCTGCGCGCATTGGTCGAACAAGCCGGCGTGCCGCTGCAGGAAGAGGACCTCGACAAGCTGTTTCCGGTCAGCCAGCGCGCCCGCGACGTCGTCGACGCGCTGCTGCGACTCGTCGATCAGTCGGGCGCGCGTCTGGTCGGCGGCGCGGCGGTGCGCGAGGTCGCGCGTGCCGACGATGGCGGCTTCGTCGTGCGCACGGACGGCGGCGCGGTGGCGGCGGCCAGCGTCGTGCTCGCCACCGGCGGCCTGAGTTATCCCAAGACCGGCGCCACCGGCGACGGCTACGCGTGGTGTCGCGCGCTCGGCCACACGGTCACGGCGACGCATCCCGCGCTGGCGCCGCTCGCGGTCGATGCGCCGTGGGTGCGCGAACTGCAAGGCATCGTGTTGCACGACGTCGCGCTGACGTCCCTCGACGCGGCGCGGCGGCCGGTGACGACGCGAACGCGGCCGATCCTGTTCACGCACAAGGGCCTGTCGGGCCCAGCGCCGATGGACCTCGCCGGCGACGTCGAAGAGGCGCACGCCGGCGGCGCGGTGCGCTTCGACTTCGCGCCCGAAGCGCGCGCCGAGGACCTCGAGCGCGAGTGGTTGACGGCGGGCGCCGCGCACGGCGCACGGCGCGTCGACAGCGTGCTGCCAGCAGGGTTGCCCGAGCGCGTGCGCGCGGCGCTGTGCGCGCAGGCCGGCGGCAACCCGACGCTGGCGACGTGGTCGCGCGCGCAGCGGCGGGCGCTCTTGGCTGCGCTCAAGGGGCTCGTCGTGCCGGTGGCGCGCAGCCTCGGCTACGGCCACGCCGAGGTGACGCGCGGCGGCGTCGCGCTCGCCGAGGTCGACGCCCGCACGATGCAGAGCAAGGTCTGTCCGGGGCTGTTCGTCTGCGGCGAACTGCTCGACGTCGACGGCCCGATCGGCGGCTTCAACTTCCAGGCGGCGTTCGCTACAGGCCGGCTCGCCGGCTTGACGGCCTGACCATGCTCGGCGACACGATCATCGCGCGGGCTTCGGCGGCGGGCGCCAGCGAGCGCGCGGTGGTGCGGTTGTCGGGGCCGGCCGCGCGCAAAGTGGCGCAGCGCGTCTTCGCGCCGGAACTGCCGGCGTGGCGCGCGACGGTCGAAGGCCGCGTCGCGGTCGCCGGCGGCGCGGTCGCTGCGCTCGCGCTGGTGATGCCGGGGCCGGCGTCGTTCACCGGCGAGGACGTCGTCGAACTGCACGTGCCGGGCGGCATGGCGTTGGTCGAGGCCGTGCTCGAAGCGCTGCTTACCGACGGGGCTGCGGCCGGCGTGCGCATGGCGCTGCCCGGCGAGTTCACCGCCCGCGCCGTGCAGCATGCCAAGCTCGCGCCGGCCGCAGCCGAGGGCTTGCTGTTGCTGCTGCACGCCGAGGACGCGCGCGCGGTCGCGGCGGCGCAGGCCTGGCTGTCCGGCGTGGCAGCGAACGAGGCGCGGCAACTACGCGGTAGCCTGCAGGACGCGTTGGCGCTGCTCGAAGCCGGACTCGACTTCGACGACGGCGACGCCGGCGCGGCGCCGGCAGCGGCGTGGCGCGCGTTGCTGCTGGCGGTGCGGCCGCGGCTGTGCGCGCTCGCCGACGCGCTGCCGGCGGCGCGCATCGGCGGCGAGGCGCTGTTGCTCGGCGCCAGCAACGCCGGCAAGTCGTCGCTCGCCAACGCG
>VGZG01000134.1 GCA_016872675.1 Planctomycetota bacterium | reverse complement strand
GCTGGCGGCGCAGGGCCGCCACGGTCGCGTCGGCGACGCGATCGCGCACGGGCTCGGCGCCGCAGGCGCTGGCGTGCTGTTCGGCGGCGGCGCGCTCGAGGTGGCATTCGCGGCGGCGGCCGGCCTGCTGGTCGGGTGCCTCGCCTTCGCCTCGCGCCTGCGCCCGGGCCTCGGCGACGTGCAGGCGACGCTCGCGTGCGCGATCGTGGCGTTCCTCGTGCACATGGCGGCGGCGAAGGGCGTCGCCGTCGATCCGACGGTCAGCACCGTCGCCGCGATCGTCGTGCTGCTGCCCGGGCTGTCGTTCACCACCGCGCTCGCCGAACTGGCGATGCGGCACCTCGCGTCCGGCAGCGCACGTCTGCTCGGCGCGTCGGCGGTGTTGCTGACCATGGCGATCGGCGTCGGCATCGGCGATCGCGCCGCCGGCATCCTGTTCGGCTCAGCGACCGCGGTCGCCGCGTCGCCGCTGCCGGCGCCGTGGCTCGCCGCCGGCCTGCTCGCCACCTGGGGCGCCTACGTCGTGCTGCTGCGCGCGACGCGCCGGCAAGCCGGCTGGGTGCTGCTCGCGGTCGTCGTCGGCTTCGGTGGCGCCAAGTGGGCGGGCGAAGCGTTCGGCCGCGAGGTCGGCGCCTTCGTCGCGGCCGTTCTGGTCGCCGTCGCCGCCAACCTGTTCGCGCGGCTGCGGCGCCGGCCGGCGGCGATCGTGCGCACGCCGGGGCTGCTGGTGTTGGTGCCGGGCTCGCTCGGCTTCCGCGGCATGACGACGGCGTTCGCCGACTCGGCGGCGAGCGTGCCGTTCCTGCTGCAGATGCTGCTGGTCGGCGGCGCGATCGTCGCCGGCTTGCTCATCGCCGGCGCGTTGCTGCCGCCGCCGCTCGACGTCGAGCCCGACTCGCGGTTGCGCGCGCGCTGAGGCGCGGCGTTGCCAGTGCGCCGGCCGCGAGGCCCGCGGTCGGTGGCGGTCCCGTCAGCGTCACTGCGCCGGCTGCTGCTGCGTCAGGCAGTGGATCGAGCCCAGCCCCCAGATCAGCTCGCGGCAGTCGATGCCGATCACCTTGCGGCGCGGGCCGACGACGTCCTGCAGGATCGCCAGCGCCTTGGCGTCGCGCTGCTTGTTGCCGTACGTCGGCACCAGCAGGGCGCCGTTGACGAAGTAGAAGTTGGCGTACGTCGCCGGCAGCCGCATGCCGTCGTGCTCGATGCGGCCCGGCATCGGCAGCGTGACGACGCGGTACGGGCGGCCATCGGCGTCCTTCGCTCTCTGCAGGCGGCGCAGGTTGTCGTGCAGGATGCCGTGGTTCTCGTCCTTCGGGTCGTTCTCGACGGTGGTGACGATCGTGCGCGCGTCGGTGAAGCGCGCGAGGTCGTCGATGTGGCCGTTGGTGTCGTCGCCGACGATGCCGTCGCCGAGCCACAGCACGCGCTCCTGGCCGTAGTAGTCGCACAGAAAGCGCTCGATCTGCTTCTTCGACAGGCCCGGGTTGCGGTTCTCGTGCAGCAGGCACGCCTCGCTCGTCATCACCGTGCCAGCGCCGTCGAACTCGACCGAGCCGCCCTCCATGACCACGCCTGCGCCGCGGTGCCGCGGGTAGAAGACGCCGTCGCATCGACCCTCGATCGAACGGTCGCCGTTCGCCATCGCCTCGGCGACGCGCGTCGGCACGGCGTCGTCGGCGTCCCACGGCGGGTACTTGCCGCCCCAGGCGTTGAAGCCCCAGTCGACGATCGCCATGCGCACGGCGCCGTCGCGGCCGCGCTTGGTCACGAATGCCGGGCCGTGGTCGCGGCACCACGCCTCGTTGGTGGCGATGCGGTGGAAGCGCACGCGCGTGCCGATGGCCGCGCGCGGCACGCCGCCGGCGACCAGCTGCGCCGCGACGATGCGCTCGTAGTTGCCGTTGGGCACATTGACGTGCACCAGCTCGCGCGGCGCGATCGCGCGCACGATGGCGGCGAGGTTGCCCGGCACCGTGTGGTGCTTGTCGGGGAACGAGATGCCTTCGGGGCGCGGCCAGCTGAACCACGTGCCCGAGTGGCGCTCCCACTCCGACGGGAACGAGTAGCCGAGTTGCTTGGGCGTGCCGGCGATGACCTTCGGCTGCTTCTGGGCCATCGGTCAGCGCGCGAAGCGTTGGGTGATGCCGCCGTAGGCGTCGACGCGGCGGTCGCGCAGGAACGGCCAGTGCGTGCGCGCGAACCCGACCTTGTCGAGGTCGCACGGCATCACCACGACCTCCTCCTCGTCGGCGCTGCAGCGGTAGGCGATCTGGCCGTTGGGCTCGCACAGGAACGACTGGCCCCAGAACTCGATGCCGTCCGCGTTGACCGGCTTGCCGTCGACGCCGCGAATGCGCTCGTGGCCGATGCGGTTGGGGGCGCAGACGTAGCAGCCGTTGGCGACCGCGTGGCTGCGCTGGATCAGCTCCCAGCTGTCGTGCTGGGCCGCGCCGTACGCCTTCTTCTCGCCCGGGTGCCAGCCGATCGCGGTGGGATAGAAGAGGATCTCGGCGCCCTGCAGCGCGGTCAGGCGCGCGCCTTCGGGATACCACTGGTCCCAGCAGATCAGCACGCCGATGTCCGCGTGCTTCGTCTTCCACGTGCGGAAGCCCGTGTCGCCCGGCGTGAAGTAGAACTTCTCGTAGTACAGCGGGTCGTCCGGGATGTGCATCTTGCGGTAGATGCCCAGCAGCGAGCCGTCGGCGTCGATCACCGCGGCGGTGTTGTGGTAGAGGCCGCTGGCGCGCTTCTCGAACAGGCTGGCGACGATCACCACGCCGTGCTTCTTGGCGATCTGTTGGAACAGATCGGTGCTCGGCCCCGGGATCGTCTCGGCGAGCGCGAAGAAGCGGTGCTCCTCCGACTGGCAGAAGTACTGGCTGGTGAACAGCTCCTGTGTGCAGAGGATCTGCCCGCCCTGCTTCGCTGCGCGCTCGAGCAGCTCCGCCTGCTTCTTGCGGTTCGCGGCGACGTCCTCGACGCAGCGCATCTGCGTGAAGCCGACGTTGACGATGCGACGGGACGACGATGCGGGCTTGCGGCTGGCCATGGCTCGGGCGCGCGGGCCGCGGACGGGCGGCTCGGTGGCGCGGGCGGGAAGTGTAGGTGGCTCGAAGGCGCGAACAAGCGCGCGGGCGGTGGGTTGTTGCGTCGACCCGAGAGGCGGCGCAGACTCGCCGCATGGAGCCTCCGAGCCGGCGCTGGACAATGCGCGTGGCGAGTATTGCCATGGGCCTCGTCGCTGCGTGCGCGGTCGAGCCCCGACGCACTTCGAGCCCGATGTGGATTGTGCGTCAGGGTTCGCACAGTGGCGTGGTGCTCCCGGTCGGGCGAGCGCCGCTGCGGCCGGATGTCCGTGTCGCGCCTGCGGGGGCCGCGCCGGCGTTTGTCGAGTATGGCTACAGTGATAGAGGGTGGTTCGACGGTTCGGGGCGCGATCCGGCGCACCTCTGGCGCTTGCTCGTCGGTTTCGGCGAGGGCATCGTGGTGGTTCGCCTGCACGAGACGCTCGCGAGCGCGCTCGGCGGCGAGCCGGCCAAGCAGGTCGAGGTCGGCGACGAGCAGCTGCGCGCCATCGGAGCGGAGTTGCACAGGTGGGTTGATTGGGCGCACCCCATCGACGTTCATCCGGACGCCACGCTGTCGTACGTGTACGCCAGCACGCGTCGCTATCACTTGCTGCGCAACTGCAACACCTTCACCGCCGCACTGCTGCGGGCTATGCGGCGGGCCAATGGGCCATGACTATTCGCTTGACGCGACGCTTTCGCTCACTAGCATCTCGATTGAGAGTCCCATGACGAAAATCCTCATCATCCCCTTTCTCCTCGTTGCTCCTGCTTGCGTCACCACGTCGACCGAAGCCGTGATGGGCGGCCCGCACTTGCCTGGCATGCCCGACGTCCAGTACCGCATCATCGGCCCGATCGATGGTCGCGGCCACATCGTCCAGGTCAGTCCTGGCATCGTGCAGTTGATGGGCGGGCCGTCCGCGAAGCACGCGGCGGTTGAGAACGCCGTCGGAGCGGCGATCTTCAACCGCGAGAACGTCGACGTGATGATCGCGCCGAAGAGCCGTATCAAGCTCACCAGTTACCTCGGTATCGTCGATGTCGCCGAGGCCGAGGTGAAGGGCCAGGGCTGCCAGATCACCGGCCCGAAGTGACCGATGGGTTCGTCGCATACTTGCCCAAGCACAACCGTGCGTTTCCCTGCGATCGCAGTCGCTACGCTGCTGGCGCTGGCGTTCCCGTCGTGCGTGATCGACCTGGGCGATCCGCGCTTGCCCGACGAGGCCAAGGACGAGGCTGAGGCCAAAGCCAAAGCCAAGCGCCTCGTCGCCGAGCTCGAGGCCGGGAAGAAGCGTTTGGTGGCCGACACGCAGAAGGCGATCAGCGATACCAAGGCCAGGCTCGACGCCGAGCGGAAGCGGATCGAGGAGGTTGGGAGCGCGCCGCCGCCGGCATCCAGCGCCCCGCCGGTGCAACCGCCAGACGAGGCTTGCCTAGCTGTACAGTTGTCCTTCCATCTGTCCGATATGAACACAGAGGGAACGGACGTTGACCGAACGGTCGCGCTCTCGGTCGACTACTATACACCGATCGACGACACACTCTCCGTCGGCGTGCTCGGTGGCCTCTCTCGCTCCGACGTCGAGTCCGAGGAATGGTTTGGCAGCCAGCGGAGCGAGGTGACGCGACTCTTCGCTGGCCCCGGCTTGCGCTGGTTGCCCGACCTCGGCGGCGGATTGCGACCCTTTGCCAGCATTGGCACGGGACTCGAATGGGCGCATTCCAAAGGCGACGGCCCGGGCGCCGACACGTCCCTGGGGCTGTTTTTCCGTCCGTCAATCGGCCTGCGCTTCGAGACCGGTGCCGGCATCGCCTTCGACGTCGGCGTGACGATGCACGTCAGCGAGCCATTCAACAACAGCGGCCTTGGCAACGACGAAGCGGAAGCCATGCTAACGCTCGGCCTCGCGTTCAAGCCCTGATCGTCGCCAAGGCGGCGGTGCGATCGCCACTTTGGCGGCGCGTGCGCGGCGATGCGCGGAAAGTCTGGTGGTTGCCTCGCCGCAGCATTCCGATGACACGGTGCGCGGGGAATCCGCCCTAGCGGTTGTTCAGCGCCGCTATGCTGTTCGCCCGCTCCGTTTCCGCATGACGCCACGCTTCGATCCTCGCGCGCGCCTCGACCAGTTCCCGATCC
>VGZG01000133.1 GCA_016872675.1 Planctomycetota bacterium | reverse complement strand
GAACACGATGTCCGGGCGTGCGGCGGCGAGGCGCGTGCGCAGGGCCACCATCGCGGCGGCGTCCTGGTCGAAGCCGAACGGCGGGCACTCGATGCCGACGACGCGCAGCGCCGGCGACGCGGCGCACAACCGCGCCGCGGCGGCCTCGGCCGCGCCCGGATCGCCGCCGAGCAGGTAGACGCTGCGGCCCGCCGCCGCCGCCGCGGCCGGCAGGCTGCGCATCAGATCGCTGCCAGCGACGCGGCCCTTCACCGGCGTTCCTTGCAAGCAGCAGGCCCACACCACCGGCATGCCATCGACGGTGACGACGTCGGCGGCGGCATAGACGTCGCGGAACGGCCCGGGCTGCTGCAGCCGGCGCACGTGGTCGAGGTTGGCGGTGACGACGACGCCGCCGCGGCCGGCCGCGAGTTCGCCGAGCACGTGCGCGATGCACTGCGCCTCGTCGATCGCGTGCAGCCGCACGCCGGCGAGCGTGACGCTCGGCAGCTTCGGTGGCGCGGGGGCGGCGGGCACAGTCATCGCGGCGGGCCAGCATCGCCCGCCGCGTGCGCAGCGGCAACAGACCGGCAGTAGGAAGGTGCGCCGCCCGCGCGCGTCAGCTCGCCGGCAGGTCGCCGACGAAACGATGCCCCTGCGCCCGCAGCGCTGCGCGCGCGGCGGCGAAGCGCGGCGCCGAGACCAGCAGGTAGTCGGTGTCGTAGGTCGAGATCACGAACACCGGCACCGCCGCATCCGCGAGCGCGCGGCACAGCGACGCGAGGATGCCGACGCTGGTCATCGGCACGACGCCGACAATGCCGAACGCGACCTTCTCGCGGTCGTGCTGGACGTCGGCCGGCACCTGCCGCTGCGCGCAGACGACGCTGAGTTCGTGCGCGGTGCGCGCGACGGTGACGAAACCGCCCTGCGCCCACGTCGGCACGGCGGCCGTCGCCGGCAGGCGGCAGATGGCGAGGCGTTCGGGATGCACGGCGAAGTCGAACGTCGGGGCGGTCATGCGCGGCATCGTCGCGCGCGGCGGCCGTGGACGCCATGCGCGGCGCAGCGGGGATCCCGAACTTGCGCACGCCGTCGTCGCGCAGCGCGGCCCTTGCTCGCGCGCTCGCGGCGACCGCGCAGGAAGGCCTGTCGCCGATGCGTTCGTCGACACGCCGAACGGCACGGCGGCGCCAGCGGCACGCGACCGAAATGGGCTGGCGGGCAGCGCTCGCTGCGGGCTTGCGGTATCGTCCCGGCCTTCGTGCCGGCGACTCGCGCCGCCTCGCCTCCACCGCACCCACCATGACCATGCGCCTCGCCCTCGCCCTCGTCGTCGCCTGCCACGCCGCGCCGCTCGCCGCGCAGAACTACTATGTGCCGGACAACGCCGCGTCCTTGGGCACCTGCAACGTGATCCCGTTCGGCTCGTCGACCGCCGGCTCGTTCTACAACAACCGCGTACAGATGCGCCTGACGCCCGCCGAGCTCGGCGGCCTGCCCAACCTCGTCACCGGCATCGGCTTCGCGGCCTGCAACACGGCGCGCGCGACGTACGGCGCGATCGAGGTCGTGATGGACCACATCCCGAGCGCGCAGGCGTGGTCGACGACGTTCGCGAGCAACCTGACGCCGGCGGCGCAGACCGTGCTGTCGGCTAACAACTACGCCTGGAACGTCATCGGCACCGCGTGGAACGAGATCGGCCTGCAGGCGCCGTTCGTCTACAACGGCGTCGACGACCTGCTGATCCAGATCACCACGAACAACGCCATCTCGCCGTCCGCGTTCCGGCGGGACACGCGCACGCGGCTGTTTGCGTCGAGCGCCAACCTGCCGTTGCCGACGAGCGGCTCGCTCGGCGCCACCGCCTCCAAGATCGAGGTCAGCATGCTGATGGCGCGCACGTCGTCGCACGGCATCGGTTGTGCTGGCGGCAACGGCGTGCCCGCGCTCGGCTTCACCGGCAGCCCGCAGCAAGGCGGCGCGATCACCTTCCAGGCCAGCAACGGCCTGCAGGGCGGCATCGGCGTGCTGGTCTTCGGCGGCGGCAACGGCGCGCCCTATCCGTTCGACCTCGGCGTGCTCGGCGCCCCGGGCTGCTCGGCCTACACCGATGTCGCGGTCAGCGTGCCGCTGCTGCTCGGCCCGGCCGGCGCCGGCGCGTTCGCGTTCGGCATCCCGGCGAACGCGTTGGGCTTCCGCTTCTTCACGCAGTTCGCGTCGCTCGACCTCGCGGCCAACAGCTTCGGCTTCACGACCAGCAACTACCTCAATGTGCTGACCGGCAACTGACCGCCGGCGCGCAGCGCCAAGGTCGCCGCCACCACGGCGCCGGCGAGCCAGAACGGCGCGCCGGCGCCGAGTTCGTCATAGGCGAGCCCATAGGCGAGCGGCGCCACCAGCCGCGCGACGCCACCAAAGGTCTGCTGCAGGCCCATGTACATGCCGCGCTCCTCCTTGGGCACGACCTTGCTGAGCAGCGCGGTGACGCACGGGAAGGTCAGCGCCATGCCGACCGGCAGCAGCGCGGTCGCGGCCGCGAGCCCGACCAGCGAGCCGGTCGCCGGGATCGCGGCGAGGCCGGCGGCGAGCAGCACGATGCCGACGCGCGACAGCCGCGCCTCGCCGAGCGCGTCGACGGCGCGGCCGAGCAGCAGCGTGCGCGCGAGCACCGACAGCGCGCCGATGTACATGAAGTACCAGCCGATCGTGTGCTCGGTGACGCCAAAGCGCGCGCCGAGGAACAGCACGAGCGTCGGATTGACGCCCTGTGCTGCGCCGATCGCGATGGCGTAGGTCAGGATCAGGCGCGAGGCCGGCAGCCGCGGCTGCGCCAGCACCAGCCGCACCGCCGCGCCGGGCGTCGTCGCCGGCTTGGCCTTGGGCTGCTGGTCCTGCGACTCGGGCAGGAAGCGCCACGCGAACACGACGTTGAGCGCGCACAGCAAGGCGGCCAGCACGCCCGGCGCGGCGCGGCCGAGCGTCTGCGCGCCGTCTTGCGGCGACAGGTCGAGTTCGCCAAAGCCGATCGCCGCCGAGCCGATCACCGGCCCGAAGGCGACGCCGAGGTTGGTCGCCGCCGACAGCCAGCCGAGCGCCTTCGCGCGCTGCTCGGACGGCACAGCGTCGGCGACGTAGGCCTGGATGACGCCGACGGTGCCGCCGCCGGCCCCCTGCACGAGCCGCGACAGCACCAGCAGCCACAGCGACTCGGCGAAGCCGAACAGCAGGAACGCCGCCGACGACGCCGCGAGCGCCACCATCAGCGCCGGCCGGCGGCCGAAGCGATCGGAGAAGCGCCCCCACCACGGCGCGCTGAGCAGCTGGGCCACGGTGAACGAGATGACGACGAGCCCGGTCAGCGTGCCCTCGCCGATCGGCACCCCGAACAGCGCCGTGTCAGCGCCGAGCTGCCGGACGTAGAACGGCAGGATCGGCAGCACCATGAACAGGCCGACCATGTCGAGGAAGGCCGCCGCCATCAGCACGAGCAGCTTGCCCGGCGCCTGCCGCAGCTCGCGGCCGACGACCAGCAGCAGCACGGCGGCGAGCGCCGCCAGCGCCCAGCCGGCGGCCGGGGCGAGCGTTAGCGACTCCTCCTGGGCCAGCATGGCGGGGACGGGCGGCCGCGCAGGCCGCCCGCGCGGCGGTCAGCGCGCCAGCGACTTGGCGTGGTGCTTCTTCGCCTGCTTGATCAGCGCATCAGCGGCCTTCGGGTCCGACTGGCACTCCAGCAGCGCCTGCAGCATCAGCGGGGCGACGATCGTGGCGTCGGACTCGACGACGAACATCGGCGTGTCCTCGGTCAGCTTGTCCCAGGTGATCTTCTCGTTGGGCGTGGCGCCGGAGTAGCTGCCGTAGGACGTCGTCGAGTCGCTGATCTGGCAGAAGTACGCCCACGGGCGCACCTTCTCCTGCAGGTCGTACTTGATCGACGGCACCACGCAGATCGGGAAGTCGCCGGCGATGCCGCCGCCGATCTGGAAGAAGCCGATGCCCTTGCCCTGCGACAGGCGGCGGTAGTCGTCGTACAGCTGCGCCATGTACTCGATGCCGCTCTTGACGATCGAGGCGCTGCACTCGCCGAGCTTGACGTGGCTCGCGAAGATGTTGCCGAACGTCGAGTCCTCGTGGCCGGGGACGACGATCGGCAGGTTCTTCTCGGCCGCGGCGAGCAGCCAGCAGTCGTCCTTGTTGCCCTCGTGGAGCTTGGCCGGCAGGCGCTTGATCAGGTCGTAGAAGTACTCGTGCCAGAAGCGGCGCTCACCCTTCTTGGTCGTCTCGACCCACATCGGCACGAGGATCTTCTCGACGGCGCGGAAGGCCTCGTCCTCGGGGATGCTCGTGTCGGTGACGCGGCGCATCCGCTGATCGAGGATCTTGGTGTCGTCGTTCTTGGTGAAGTAGCGGTAGTCCGGGAAGTCCTTGTAGGCGTGGTGCGCGACCAGCCGGAACAGCGACTCCTCCAAGTTGGCGCCGGTCACCGACAGGCCATGGACCAGGCCGCTGCGGATCGCCGGCGCCAGCGTGATGCCGAGCTGCGCCGACGACATGGCGCCGGCGACCGCCCAGTACATGCGGCCGCCGCCGCGGATGTGCTCCCAGTAGGCGTACGTCGCGTCGCGCAGCTGGCGCGAGTTGAAGTTCTTGTAGTTGCGCGTGACGAACTCGAGGATCGGAAGCGGCATACGGGCGCGGTTCTTTATCACAGCGCCGCCGAGGATGCGCGGGCGCGGGCGGGAGAACCGCGTCGGCGACGCGCTGGGTTTCGTGTCGGCGTGGCGGCGGCGTGGGCCAGCGGCGCGCGCGCGGGGCCGAGCGTCAGACGTGCACGACCAGCCCCGGCCCGCGGCGAGAGAGTTCGCGCAGGCGGGCTTCGGCCTCGACCAAAGCGCCGTCGGCGACCGGCGTGGCGAAGCGGTGCAGCTTGCGCAGGCCGAAGGTGGGCGCGATGCCGGTCCAGTCGGCGAGCGTGCGCTCGGCGAGCGCGAGCACGGCCTCGTCGTCGGCGTCGGCGGCCGCCGGGCCGGCGATCTCGACCCGCCACAAGCAGCGGCCGGCGAGCGCGCGACCGGCAAAGACGTGCGAGCAGCAGATCGCCTCGCGCACGGGCCCAGGCAGGTCGGCGGCGGCGAGCACGCCGTAGCCGGTGAAGCCGGCGGTTGAAGCCGCGTCGCCGCCGAGGAAGGCGAACGCCCCCGGCGCGGTGGCGATGCGGCCGGCGACGTCGGGCAGCGCCGGGTCGAAGGCGCCGAGCAGCGCGCCGGCGGCGGCGGCCGGCAAGG
>VGZG01000132.1 GCA_016872675.1 Planctomycetota bacterium | reverse complement strand
CGGCAGCTTCGAACTGCTTGGCCTGACCGAGGGCCGCGTGTTCCTCGACGGCCGCAGCGATGGTTGGTTCGTGCGCACGCCCGGCACGGCGCGGCTCGCCCGCGGCCAGATCGCCGACGGCATCGAGCTGCGCGCGTCGCCCGGCGGCCGCGTGCGCGGCATCGTGCTCGGCGCCGACGGCGCGCCGGCGAAGGGCGCCGCCGTCAGCGTGCGTCCCGGCCTCAACGCCTTCCTCGGCCAGCTGACCGAGCGCCAGTACCGCTGGCTCGAGACCACGACCGACGACGGCGGCCGCTTCGACCTGCCGGGCGTGCCGGCCGGCGTCGGCTACACGGTGGCGGCGTCGGGCCAGCAGATCGCGCTCGAAGAAGTGAATGGCGTCGACGTGTTCGCCGGCCAGGTCACCGAGCTGACGGTGCGCGGCCACCAGGGCGCGCTCGTCGCCGGCCGCGTGCTCGATCCGACGGGCAATCCCGTCGTCGGCGCCAACGTCGCGATGGTCTACCTAGACATCAGCCGCGTGCTGTTTTCGGCCGACGGTCGCACCGCGCCGCTCGCGACCGACGCGGAAGGGCGCTTCCGCATCGAGCACGTCGCCGCCGGCCGCGTCGCTTTCGTCGCCGCCGCTGCGGATCTCGCGCCGAGCGGCATCGTCGAACTCGCCGTCGTCGACGACGGCGTCTACGACGACCTCGCGCTGCAACTCGGCGACGGCGCCACGCTGGCCGGTCGCGTCGTCGACGACCAGCAGAACCCGGTCGCCGGCGCGGCGGTCGAGCTGCGCCCGATCGAGCGCCCCGACGACCCGCAGTTCCTCAAGGTGATGCTCAAGGTCCGCCGCGTCGAAGCGACGACCGATGGCGACGGGCGCTTCGTCGCCAAAGGCCTGACCGGCGACTCGCTGATCGTGCAGGCGCAGAAGTCCGGCTACACGACGGCGGTGCGCTGGGGCGTGAAGCTCGACGAGAAGGACCTCGTGATCGGCGTGCAGCGCGGCGCGACCGTGCGCGGCAAGGTGACGGCTGGCGACCAGCCGCTCGCGCGCTTCCGCGTCGACACGCGCACGAGCGATATCCCGAAGGCGGCGGACGCGAAGCCGGGCGACGCGAAGCCCAGCGACGGCGCCACCGCCACGACCGCCGAAGCCAACGCGCCCAACGCCCGCAACCGCCGCGGCACCGACGGCAACAGCGGCGCCAGCTGGAACGGCGGCGGCCGGCGCGGCGGCCGCTCCGGCACGCAGCAGTTGCCCGAGGGCCAGACGATGGCCGACCGCGGCATGAACGGCATGGACGGCGCCTGGCGCGAGATCGCGGCCGCCGACGGCACGTTCGAGTTGCGCGGCATCCCGCCGGGCCGCGTGCGCGTGCGTGTGCGCGCCGACGGCTACCTCGAGCCCGCCAACGTCGAGGTCGACCTGCAGCCGGGCCAGACCAGCGACGTGCTGGCCTTTGCGCTAGCGCCGGGCGAAGCGGTCGCCGGCCGCGTCGTCGACGACAAGGGCCTGCCGGTCAGCGACGCGCAGGTCACCGCCTACAAGGCGCGCGAGACCAGCGACCGCCGCAATCCGTTCAACTTCCAGGTCGACCCCGAGGACTTCGACTTCCTCGCGCTGTCGGCCGCGACCAATCGCCGCAGCGCCATCAGCGACAGCAAGGGCGCGTTCGTCGTGCCAGCGCTCGAGCCCGGCAAGTACCGCTTCACCGCGCGCCACCCCGACAAGGCCAAGGCCTCGGCCAAGGACGTCGAGGTCAAGGCCGGCGCGCCGACGGGGCCGGTCGAGATCGTGCTCGAAGGCGGCGGCGGCGTCGAAGGCACCGTCACCGGGCTCGGCATGCAGCCGCTCGCCGACGCGCTGATGGTCGCCTTCAGCCTGCAGACCGGCACCATGCGCAGCAGCCCGACCGACAAGCAGGGCTTCTATCGCATCGACGGCCTGCCCGGCGGCCAGTACGTCGTCTTCAAGTCCAAGCTCGGCGAGCGCGCCGACAACATCCCGCTTGAGCTGATGAGCAACATGCGGCTCAAGGCGACGACGGTGAAGCCGGGGCGCTTCACGCGCCTCGACGTGCACGACGAAGGCGAGGACGGCGTGCGCGTGCACGGCGTCGTGCGCGAGAACGGCGCGCCGGCGCCGCGCGCACTGGTTTCGCTGCTCGGCAGCGACCGCGACGGGTTGCTCGGCATGGGCGTGCGCGCCAACGCCGCCGGCATGGACGGCCGCTACGAGTTGATCGGCATCAAGCCCGGCAGCTACGTCATGCAGGTCACGCGCTTCCAGGGCCAGCCGGTGCAGACGACGTTCGAGATCGAGGTGCCCGACGAGACGCGCGACTTCGTCTTCGACGTCGCGCTGCCGACCAGCACGCTCAGCGGCCGCGTCGTCGACACGCGCGGCGAGCCGGTGCGCGGCGTGCAGGTCTCGCTCGGCAGCAGCGACGGCACGCTCGCCGGCGCCGAAGGCCTGATCGGCCTCATCGCGCAAAACGGCCTCGCGCAGGCGCGCACCGACAAGGACGGCGCCTTCACGCTGCGTTCGATTGCGGCCGGCAACTACCGCCTGACCGCCGGCGCGCAGCTCGGCGGCCGCCGCCGCGGCGGGGGCGGCGACGCCGACGCCAAGAAGCACGGCGAGGCGACGCTGGATGGCCTCGTCGTCGACGGCGTGCGCAACCTCGATGGTCTTGTCGTGGTCGTGCCGCTCGCCGGCCGCATCACCGGCGTCGTGCTCGACGGCAGCGGCGCGCCCGTCGCGGGCGCCGAGATCGTGCCCGCCGAGACGTCGCGCAAGCCAAAGCGCAAGGCCGCCGCCAATCCGCTGCTCGATCTCGTCGGCGCGCAGGCGCGCGCGATTCGCACCGGCCAGGACGGCCGCTTCACCATCGACGGCCTGACGCCGGGCACGTACAGCCTCAAGGTCGAGAGCGATGCGCTCGAAGCCGGCAAGCTCGACGACGTCGCCGTCGGCGAGGACGCGACCATCGACGTCACGCTGCGCGTCGTGCGCGGCGCCACGCTCAAGCTGCGCGCCACCAACGTCGACAAGAAGCAGATCCCGTTCGCGCAGATTTCGCTGTTCGACGGCAACGGCAAGCCCGTCGTCAGCCGCGTCTCGACGCTGACCGTGATGAAGCGCCTGATGGCGAGCCGCGACGAAGTGCAGGACTCCGGCTGGTACGAGTTCGGCAGCGTGCCGCCGGACACGTACACGCTGGTCGTCACCGAGCCGGGGCAGCCCGAACTGCGCATCGTCAAGACGATCCGCGATGGTGAGACGGTGGCGTGGGAGTTGGATGTCGCGGCGGAGCTGGCGGCGCGCAAGCAGGACGGCAAGTAGCGGCATTGGGCGCGTCGAGCGCGCGCGCACTCGCGCTAGCTGGCGCCGGTGGGATGGTTGCGACGGCTTCACGCGAAGGCTTGCGCTTGCCGAGCGTGACCACAGGCTTGCCGTCGGTGGCCGGCTGCGCCGCAACTCGCGCCGCGCACCCCTCGACGAACCCGCGCCTGCGCCGGTAGAGTATCCATCGCGCTGCGTGCAGCGCCGGAAGAAGGCGCGGGCCGAGGCCCGTGGACCATCGCCCGGCGCGGGCGCGCGCAATCAACCGTCCCTCGCCATGCCCAACGCCCTCGCTGCGTCCTTCGTCTCCGCCCGCACCGCCGTCGCCAGCGCGCTGCTGGCCGTCGCCGCCACCGCGCCCGACGCCAGCGCGCAATCGCCGACCTGGCAGCAACGCACGGTCCCCGCGCCGCCTGCGCGCAACCACGCGGGCGCGGCCTACGATGTCTACCGCGGTGTGACGACGCTGTTCGGCGGGTACGCCGGCACGCCGACGCCGCTCGGCGACACCTGGGAGTGGAACGGCACGCTGTGGGCGCCGCGCATCACGCCGGTGCGGCCGAGTGCGCGCTGGGGGCACGGCATGGCGTTTGACCAAAAGCGCGGGCGCGCGGTGCTGTTCGGTGGCTTCGACGGTGCGGCGCTGCGCAGCGACACGTGGGAATGGGATGGTGCGAACTGGGTGCTGCGCGCGATCGCTAATCCGCCGCCGGTGCGTGCCTACCACGGCATGACGTTCGACGCCGTCCGCGGCGTCGCCGTGCTCTTCGGCGGCGAAGGCGCGGCCGGCGCGCTGCTCGCCGACACGTGGGAATGGGATGGCTCGGCGTGGACGCAGCGCGCAACCGCGGCGGCGCCGAGCGCGAGGCGCGGCGCGGCGATGGCGTGGGACGAGGTGCGCCGCCAGTCCATGTTGTTCGGCGGCAGCGACGGCACGCAGGCCTTGGGCGACACGTGGTGGTGGAACGGAACCGGCTGGCTGCAGGTGCCGACGCCGACCGCGCCGCCGGCCCGGCAGGCCGCGAGCATGGCCTTCGACGGCAACTGCGGCCGCGCGGTGCTGTTCGGCGGCGCCAACCAGGGCTTCACGTCCAACTACGGCGACACGTGGGCGTGGAACGGCACCGCCTGGAGCCAGCTGACGGGCAGCACGCCGCCAGCGCGCCACGGCGCGGCGATGGCGCACGACGCGCAGCGCGGCCAGTTCGTCGTCTTCGGCGGCCGCGACGCCGTCGGCTTCCGCAACGACACGTGGGAACTCGGGCCGTCGTGCAGCCGCACGATGACCACGGTCGCGCCGGCGGTGGTCGGCCAGACCGCGCAGTTCCGCTACGACTATCCCGGCAGCGCTGCCAACCTGCACTTCTGCTGGACGCTGGTCACGCCGCGCCAGCCGGCGGCGTTTGCGGTGCCGATCCCGGGCTTCCCGTCGATCGGGCTGTGCCGCGTGGATCTGTTCAACGTGCTGTTGGATCCGGCGCAGTTCTTGGATGGGAGTGGTGGGCTGGTGACGGCGGTGCCGATCCCGAACAACCCGGCGTTCTCGGGGTTCCAGTTCGATGTGCAGGCGGTGGATCTGGATCTGTTCACGTTGGCGCTGCGGTGGGCGGAGACGGATGTGGAAGCGACGACCGGGCCGCTAGCGGCGCCGGTGGCGGGCTTCACGGCGACGCCGACGAGTGGGAATGCGCCGCTGGTCGTGCAGTTCACGGACACGTCGACGCAGTTCCCGTCGTCGTGGCAGTGGGACTTCAACAACGACGGCACGATCGACTCGACGCAGCAAAATCCGTCGTGGACGTACACGAGCAACGGCGTGTACTCGGTGCGGTTGGTCGCGACCAACTTCGTCGGCAGCGGGACGGTGACGCGGAGCAATCTGGTGTTCGTCGGGCCGTTGCTGCCCAACCCGCTGCTGAACATGGTTCCGATCGCGCCGGGGACGTTCCAGATGGGGCAGGTCGGCGTCGCGGAGCCGGTGCACCAAGTCACGCTGACGGCCCCGTTCTGGATGGGCA
>VGZG01000131.1 GCA_016872675.1 Planctomycetota bacterium | reverse complement strand
GCCGCCCCGGACGCCATCGGCGCCCCCCACGCCCGTTGTCGCAGCTCCTGCGCCGGACGCCGACGCGCCTTCGCCAGCAGTTCCGAGCGCGCCGGCCGCGAGGGCGCCAGTCCAGGTCGCGCCCGCAGCCGCATCGACCGAGGCGCCGGCGACGCCAACCGGGCTTGCCGACGACGACGTCCGCAAGCTGCTCGTGCCCCAGAAGAAGGCGACCGTCGTCGGCCGCATCGAGCTGCCGCAAGAAGCGATCCGCGACGCCAAGATGCGGTCGGCGCCGGCCCTGCCGGGCGCGGCCAACATCAAGCGCCAGGCGCTCGCCAAGCTGCAGCAGCGCAGTGGCACGCGCCCGCCGTTGCAGTCGGGCGGCATGCGGCGCCCGCCGATGGGACCCGGCTCGTTCCGCGGCGGATCCGGCGCTCGTGGCCCCGGCGGCCCGGGCGGCATGGGCGCCCGCAAGTCGAAGATCGCGCCGACGATCGATCCGACCAAGCTCGTCGAGGTCGAGGAACCGGTGTCGATGAAGGCCCTGTCCGAGGCGCTCGGCGTCAAGGTCACCGACCTGCTCGCGACGTTCATGTTCAAGCTCAAGATCACGGGCAAGAACATCAACTCGATGCTGACCAACGAGGAGGTCGAGCTCGTCGGCCTCGAGCTCGAGCGCAACATCAAGGTCGTCGAGCACAAGGAAGCGATGGACCAGCTCGTCGAACAGCTGGTCGAGGAGTCCGAGGGCGAGGAGCAGATGCTGCGCGCGCCAGTCGTGACCTTCATGGGCCACGTCGACCACGGCAAGACCTCGCTGATGGACGCGCTGCGCGACAGCGACGTCGCCAAGCACGAAGCCGGCGGCATCACCCAGCACATCGGCGCCTACAAGATCACCACCGAGGCCGGCCAGTCGGTCGTCGTGCTCGACACGCCCGGCCACGCCGCGTTCACGGCGATGCGCGCGCGCGGCGCGCAGCTTACCGACGTCGTCGTGTTGGTCGTCGCGGCCGATGACGGCGTCATGCCGCAGACCGAGGAGGCGATCAACCACGCCAAGGCGGCGAAGGTGCCGATCGTCGTCGCGATCACCAAGTGCGACCTGCCGCAGGCCAAGCCGATGCAGGTCAAACAGCAGTTGATGCTCAAGGGCATCCAGTCGGAGGACTTCGGCGGCGAGACCGGCATGGTCGAGGTCTCCGCGACCAAGCGCACGGGCCTCGAGGCGCTGATCGAGCGCATCCTGCTCGAGTCCGAGATTCTCGACCTACGCGCCCGTCCGGAAGCGGCGGGCAAGGGCACCGTCGTCGAGTCGCGCCAGTCGCCCGAGCAGGGCGTCGTCGTCACGTTGCTCGTCACCGACGGCACGCTGCGGGTCAAGGACCAGATCGTCTGCGGCGAGAGCTTCGCGCGCGTGCGCGCAATGATCGACGACCACGGCAACAACCTGACCGACGCCGGCCCATCGACGCCGGTCACGCTGTTCGGCCTCGACCGACTGCCGTCGCCCGGCGACAAGCTCTTCGCCGTCGAGGACGCCAAGAAGGCCCGCGAGGTCGTCGAGGAGCGCCAGCGCCGCATCCGCGAGCTGTCGCGCGCCGAGCGCTCGGCGGTCACCCTGGAGACGCTGTCGGCCAAGCTGGCCGAGAAGAACACCCAGGAGATCAAGCTGATCCTCAAGGCGGACGCGATGGGCTCGCTGGAGCCGCTCAAGAAGTGCCTCGAGGAGTTGTCGACGCCGGAGGTCCGGGTCAACCTCGTGCACTCCGCGCTCGGCGGCATCAACGAGACCGACGTCAGCCTGGCCGAGGCATCGGGCGCCGTCATCGTCGGCTTCAACACGATCGCCGACAGCAGCGCCCGCCAGGCCGCCGAGATCGCGGGCGTCGAGATCCGCTACTACGACGTCATCTACGAACTGCTCGACCAGGTGAAGGCGGCCATGGAAGGCCTGCTCAAGCCGCAGGAAGTGCAAAACGTCATCGGCCACGCCGAGGTCAAGGCGACCTTCAAGAGCAGCAAGTTCGGCACCATCGCCGGCTGCCGCGTGACGGATGGCATCGTCAAGCGCAGCGCCATCGTGCGCCTCTCCCGCGACGGCGCAGTCGTCTGGAGCGGCAAAATCGGCAGCCTGCGTCGCGTCGAAGAGGACGTCCGCGACGTCAAGGCCGGCTTGGAGTGCGGCATGACGCTCGACGGCTACCAGGACATCAAGGTCGGCGACGTGCTCGAGTTCGTGCAGATCGAGCTCGTCAAGCGCACACTTGGGGACGAGTGACGCCCGGCGACGCCGCGACACGAGGAACGACGATGCTCTACGTCGGTGTGCTGCAGTTCACCCTCGAGATCCCGTACGCGGAGTCGCTGAAGGACAAGCGCAACGCCATCAAGGCGCTGAAGGACCGGTTGCACCGCTCGTTCAACGTGTCGGTCGCCGAGATCGAGGACCTCGACGCCACCACCGTCGCCACGCTCGGCGCGGTTGTCGCCGGCAGCGACACGCAGCACCTCAACAGCACCATGGACCACTTGATCAACGAGCTCAACGAATGGCGCGACGGCACACTCGTCGACCACCAGCTCGAGATCATCTCGCCGCAGATGGACCGATGAACGACCGCCGCATCGCCCGCCTGCAGGAACAGATCAAGCAACACCTCGCCCAGTTGCTGCAGCGCGAGATCGGCGACCCCAAGCTCGGCTTCGTCACCATCTCGCGCGTCGAACTCGACGCCGAGTTCACCGTCTGCAAGGCGTACTGGTCGGTGCTCGCTCCCACTGCGCTTGGTGAAGCCAAGGCCCGCGCCCAGAGCGGCGAGGTGCTCGCCCGCGCCCGCGGCATGCTGCAGCGCGAGGTCGGCAAGGGCCTGGCGACGCGCACGATCCCGCGCCTCGAGTTCGTCTTCGACGAGGGCATGGGCGGCGCTGCGCGCATGACCAAGCTGCTCGGTGAGTTGCAGCAGGAGCGCGAGGCGAAGGGTTCGGCGGAGCCGCCGCCGACGAACTGATCGCCGACGGTCGCTTCGGCCAGCCGCCGAGGAAGCCGAGGGGCCGCCGCGCTTCGCCGAGGAGCGGCCGGTGCGCCCACGACGCGCGTCTTGCACGCACGAGCACGTCGTCGACCTGACAGGCCACGGCGCCACCGTCACGCCCGATCTCGACGCGACGCAGAAGGGCCGGCTCGGACTCTGAGCGCGACGCCGCGGCACAACCCGCTCAGCGCAGCGTCAGCGCCGGCGCCCCGGCCGGGCGCGGCACGAAGCGACCGACGACCGCCTGGCTGATCGCGCCGGCTGCGCGCAGGCGCTGCACCACCTTGCCGACGGCCGTCTCGGGCACGGCGAGCAGCAGCCCGCCCGAGGTCTCGGCGTCGAACACGAGGTCGGCGACCGCTGGATCGACGCCGGCGCCGATCGCGACGCGCGGGCCGAAGTGCTGCTTGCCGCGGCTACAGCCGCCGGACATCACGCCCGCGCGGACGACGTCGAGCACGCCGTCCAGCAGCGGCAGCGCCGCCGCCTCACAGTCGAGCGCAAGCCCCGCGCCCTCAGCCATCTCGCACGCGTGCCCGACGAAGCCGAAGCCGGTGACGTCGGTCGCGCCGTGCACCGGCAAGTCGAGAACCGCCTCGCACGCCGCCTTGTTGAGCATGGCCATCTGCGCCATCGCCTTCGCGATCAGCGCCGGCGTGGCGACGTCGCGCTTGATCGCCGTCGTCGCCGGACCGATGCCGAGCGGCTTGGTCAGCACCAGCGCGTCGCCGACCAGCGCGCCGCCATTGCGCCAGAAGCGCTGCGGTTGCACGAGGCCGGTGACCGACAGGCCGAACTTGATCTCTTGGTCCACCACCGAGTGGCCACCGCACAGCACGGCGCCTGCCTCCACCGTCTTCTCGAGCCCGCCGGCGAGCACTTCGCCGAGCAGTTCGAGGTCGAGGTCGCGCGGCCAGCCGACGAGGTTCATCGCGGTGATCGGCCGGCCGCCCATGGCATAGACGTCCGACAGCGAGTTGGCCGCGGCGATGCGGCCGAACCAGCGCGGGTCGTCGACCATCGGCGGAAAGAAGTCGACCGTCTGCACGAGCGCGCGCTCGCCATCGAGACGGAAGATCCCCGCATCCTCGAAGCCGCGGTGGCCCGCGAGCAGGTCGGGATGGTCGATCGGACCGAGCTTCTGGAGAACCTGCCCGAGGCTCCCCGGCGGCAGCTTGGCGGCTCAACCCGAGCCGGAGGCGTAGCGCGTGAGGCGTTTGTCGGGTGCGGGGTTCATGCGGGCTTGCGCGCCGGCCACGCCGCAAACACCGCGGCGGCGACGGCGTCCAGATCCTCCACCAGCAGCGTGCGCGCATCCAGCAGCACGTCGCCGTCGGCGACGCGCGCGAACACCGCGACCGGCCGCGCCGCGCGCAGCGCGTCGCACTGCAGGTCGCCGCCGCGGATCGCGACGGCAAAGCTCGGCAGCGGCCGCGCCGGGTTGGCGCCCGAGCCGGCGAACGAGTCGCTGGCGACGACGCGCGCGCCCAGCGCCGACAGCTTGCCGGCGAGCGCTTCGCTGCGGGCGCGCAGTTCGTCGCCGACCGCCGCCAGCATGCGCAACGTCGGCACCTCGCGCAGCGGCTCGCCGTCGCGGTACAGCCGCAGCGTCGCTTCGAGCGCCGCCAGCGTCAGCTTGTCGCAGCGGACGGCGCGGTAGACGGGATGCGCGCGGCACTTCGCGAGCAGTTCCGCCTTGCCGAGCAGGATGCCGCACTGCGGTCCGCCGAGCAGCTTGTCGCCAGACACCGCGACGACGTGCGCGCCAGCGCCGAGGCTGTCGGCGACCTTCGGCTCGTCCTCGAGGCCCGGCAGCGGCTGGTTCCAGAACAGGCCCGAGCCGAGGTCGTCGAGCACCATCAAGCCCTTTGGCGCTGCGAGTCCGACCAGTTCGGCGACCGACGGCGTGCCGACGAAGCCCTCGATGCGGTAGTTGCTCGGGTGAACTTTGAGGTAGGCGATCGTCCGCTCGTTGGTCGCCTCGGCAAAGTCGCGCAGGTGCGTCTTGTTGGTCGCGCCGACCTCGGCCATGTCGCAGCCGGCACGGCGCATGACGTCGGGCATGCGGAAGCCGCCGCCGATTTCCACGAGTTCGCCGCGCGAGACCACGACCTCGCGGCCAGCGGTCAGCGCGGTCAGCATCAGCGTCGTCGCGGCAGCATTGTTGTTGACCACCAGCGCGCCCTCGGCGCCGGTCAGCTCACGCAGCAACGCGGCCACGGCGACCTCGCGCTGGTCGCGCTGGCCGGTGCTCGGATCGACCTCGACCACCGCGTAGCCAGCGGCGTCGACCAGCGCGTCGACCGCGGCGCGCGGCAGCGGCGCGCGGCCGATGCCCGTGTGCAACACGATGCCGGTGGCGTTGTAGACGCGCTGGTGCCGCCGGCGATTTGCCTCGGCGCAGCGGGCCGCGATCGCCGCCGCCAGCGCCGCTGGCGCCGCCTGCGCCTGCAAGCTCGCGGCGTCGAGCGTGCCGGCCAGCGCC
>VGZG01000130.1 GCA_016872675.1 Planctomycetota bacterium | reverse complement strand
CCACCGCAGCCGCCCGAGCCGCAGCCGCCCGTGCCCGCGCCGACGCCCGACCTGCCGGCGCGAATCGCCGTCGTCGCCGTCGCCGAGTCGCCGCTGCTGCTGCCGTCGCCGCCGATGGCGTGGCCAGCGCTCGGCGCCGTCGTCGCCAACCGCGCCACCGCCGACGCGTCGACGCTGCTCGCCGCGCGCGACACCGCTGGTTCGCCGGTGCTCGCTTACGCCAACCGCGGCCTTGGCCGCGTCGGCGCCTTCGCCGCTGACTTGTTCGGCGGCGCGGGCGCCGAGTTCCGCGCCGAACCGGCGTTCCCGGCCCGCCTCGCGCAGTGGGTGGCCGCCGTGCTGCCCTCGCAGCAGCGCCTGGCGCCGCTGCCGCTGCTGTACGCCGTCGAACTCGCGCCGATCGTGCCGACGCCGGCGGAAGCGCAGGCGCTGGCTGCGCTCGGTGGCAGCGCGCCGCGCGATCCGGTGGCGATGCGCAGCGCGCCGATCGCGCCCGACATCGAGCGCATCGAGGTGTCTCGCGTGCCGGCGTTCGCGGCGTGGCTCGTGCTGGCATTGGTCGCGCTCGCCGCGGCGGAGCGCTGGCTGGCGACGCGCGCGATCCGCCGCGGCCGTCTGTAGCGCGGGGCAGCGCGGACGCTGCGCTTCGGGTCCGCGAAATGGCGCGGTGTCGGGTTCCCCGCTGCGAAGACGCGCGCCGCGCAGCGTGGCCTCCCGGCGCGCGGACTCCTAGCATCCCGGCCCATGCCTTCGTCCTCTGCGGCGCCAGACACCGTGCCGGCCGCCAACGCGCGCCATTGGCGCGCCGTCGTGCGCCTGACCCTCGTGCTGCTGGCCCTGTGGGCCGCGCTCGGACTTGGCTGCGGCGTGCTGCTCGCCGACGGGCTCAACGCCGTGCAGCTCGGCGGCTTTCCGCTCGGCTTCTGGTTCGCGCAGCAGGGCGCGATCGTCGGCTTCGTGCTGCTGATCCTGGTCTACGTGCTGGCGATGCGGCGACTCGACCGCGCGCACCGCGCCGACCTCGCGCGCATCGCCGCCGCCAATCCGCCGGCCGACCCGACCGGAGGCGCGCGATGACCGTTCAGGCCTGGACCTTCGTGATGGTGGGGCTGACCTTCGGCCTCTACCTCTTTCTCGCCATCCGCGCGCGCGTCCGCGACACGCAGGGCTTCTACGTCGCCGGCCGCGGCGTGCCGGCGATCCTCAACGGCATGGCGACGGCGGCCGACTGGATGTCGGCGGCGTCGTTCCTGTCGATGGCCGGCACCATCTCGCTGCTCGGCTACGCCGGCGGCGTGTACCTGATGGGTTGGACCGGCGGCTTCGTGCTGCTGGCGCTGTTGCTGGCGCCGTACCTGCGCAAGTTCGGCCACTTCACCGTGCCGGACTTCGTCGGTGACCGCTTCGAGTCCAACGCCGCGCGGCTCGTGGCGCTGCTGTGCGCGCTGTTCATCAGCTTCACCTACGTCGCCGGCCAGATGCGCGGTGTTGGCATCGTGTTCGCCCGCTTCCTCGAGGTCGACGTCGACCTCGGCGTCGTCGTCGGCATGGCGCTGGTGTTCGTGTACGCGACGCTCGGCGGCATGAAGGGCATCACGTGGACGCAGATCGCCCAGTACTGGGTGCTGATCACGGCGTACGTCGTGCCGGTCGTGTTCATCAGCCTGCAGCTGACCGGCGAGCCGCTGCCGCAGGTCGGCATGGGCGGCGAGATCGCGCCCGGCGTGCCGCTGCTCGCCAAGCTCGACCAGATCCACCGCGACCTCGGCTTCCCGAGCTACACCGAGGCGTTCACCGGCAGCTGGGACAAGGTCAACGTCTTCTGCACCACGCTCGCGCTGATGGTCGGCACCGCCGGCCTGCCGCACGTCATCGTGCGCTTCTACACCGTGCGCACCGTCGGCGCCGCGCGCTGGTCGGGTCTGTGGGCGCTGTTCTTCATCGCGCTGCTGTACCTGACGGCGCCGGCGACGGCGGCGTTTGCGCGCTACTACGTCGTGCAGGAGCTGCACGGCAAGACCGCCGCCGAACTGCCGGGCTGGTACCACACATGGCAGAAGACCGGGCTCTTGGTGTGGCTCGACGACGGCGACGGCAAGCTTGCGTACCACGGCCCGGCGCAGCAGGCGCAGAACGAACTGTTCCGCATCGGCGGCATGGCGACGACTGAGTTCGCCGACCTGCGCGCGGCGCACGAGCGCTGGCTCGCCACCAAGGGCCAGGAAGGCCAGGACGGCCGCGTCGTGATGACGCAGAAGAAGCTCACCGGCCCCGACGCCGACATCCTCGTGCTGGCGACGCCGGAGATGGCGCAGCTCGCCGCGTGGATCATCGCGCTCGTCGCCGCCGGCGGCCTCGCCGCGGCGCTGTCGACCGCGTCGGGCCTGCTGCTGGTGATCAGCAGCAGCATCGCGCACGACCTGTACTTCCGCATCCTGCGGCCGCAGGCGACCGAGGCGCAGCGGCTGCGGCTGTCGCGCGTCGCCATCGGCTTCGCCGTCGTCATCGCCGGCGTGGTCGGCATCTTCCCGCCGGGCTTCGTCGCCGAGACCGTCGCGTTCGCGTTCGGGCTCGCCGCGTCGTCGTTCTTCCCGGTGCTGGTGCTCGGCATCTTCCATCGCCGCATCGGCGCGATCCCGGCGATCGCCGGCATGCTCGCCGGCATGGCCTTCACCGCCAGCTACATCCTCGGCACGGTGTACCTCGGCTGGCCCAAGTGGTGCTTTGGCATCGGCCCGCAGGGCATCGGCGCGGTCGGCATGGCGGTGCACTTCGCGGTGGCGCTCGGCCTCGCGCGCGTCTGTCCGCCGGCGTCGCCGACGGCGCAGGCGATGGTCGCGGCGATGCGCGCACCCGAGGGCGCTGGCCCCGGGGTCGACATCGCGCGCGCGATGGAACACTGAGCGAGTCGTCGCGGGAGCCCCCGGCCGAAGTTGCTGCCGGCGTTGCCCCGTGGGTATCGCCGCGTCCGGGTCGACCGGGACCCGCGGCTGCCGCGGCCAGCAACAACCCAGCGATCAGGCCGGCCAGCCGTCCGCCGCGTCCCGCCGCTACAGCGACGCCAAGAACGCGACCAGCGCCGCGCGCTCGGCGGGGCTGAGGTCGAGCCCGCGCATCTTGGGATCGAGCGGCACGTCCGCCGCGCCGCCGCGCGCGTAGAAGTCGACGACGTCGGCGAGCGTGCGCTGCGAGCCGTCGTGCATGTACGGCGCCGTCAGCCGCAGCCCGCGCAGCGTCGGCGTCTTGAAGCGGCCGCGGTCCGCCGCGTCGCCGGTCGCCGTCATGCGACCCGCCGCGAGTTCGCCGTCGCGCGCGCCGACGCCGGTCGCGTGGAAGCCTTCGTCGGTGAACAGCGGCGGCGTGTGGCACTGCCAGCACCCGCCCTTGCTCTCGAAGAGCCACTGCCCGTGCCGCTGCTGCGGCGTCAGCGCGTCGGCGTCGCCGCGCAGGAAGCGGTCGTACGGCGCGTCGCCGAGCGCGATGCCGCGCACGTACGTCGCCAGCGCCCGCTGCAGCCCCTGCGCGTCGGCCGGCTGATCGAACGCGGCCGCGAACGCCGGCCCGTAGTGCGCGTCGGCGCGCAGGCGTGCGATCGCGGCATCGACACCGAACCCCATCTCGCGCGCGTCGGCGATCGGCTCCAGCACGAACGCCTCCAGGCTCGGCGACGCGCCGTCCCACCGCTGCAGCGCGCCGTAGCCGCGGTTCCACAGCGCCGGCGCGTGCCGCAGCGCCAGCTGGCCGTCGATGCCCTTGGGCAGCGGATCGGGATGCGCGAAGCCCGTCGCCGCCGGATGGCAGCTGGCGCACGACACCGTGCGATCGCGGCTCAGCAGCGGGTCGAAGAACAGCCGTTCGCCGAGCGCGAACATCGCCGCCGTCGGCGTGTAGCCCGAGGGCTTCGGCATCGGCGGCAGTCCGAGTGGCGGCGTGGTGAGGAACGCGAAGCTCGGCGCGGGCGGTGTCGCGTGCGGCGTGCTCGGCGTCGGCGCGGCGGCGGGCTCGGGCGCCTGCGCTTGCGCCGGCGTGGTCGTCTGCGCTTGCGCGGTGGCGGTCGCAGCGGCGAGCAGCGCTGCGATCACGCCGCCAGCGCGCGCGCCGCGATCTTGTGCGTCGCCGCGCCCGCGCGCCAACTCAGTCCACCCCGAACGTGTACGTCGTCGACGACGTGTACGTCTGGCCCGGCTGCAGTACCGTGTTGGGGAAGTTCGGCTGGTTGACGCTGTTGGGGAAGTGCTGCGTCTCCAGGCACACCGCGCTGCGGTGCGCGTACGTGCGGCCGCCCTTGCCGGTCTGGCCGAACAGGAAGTTGCCGGTGTAGACCTGCAGGCCCGGCTCGGTGGTGCGGATCTCGAGCCAGCGGCCGCTCTGCGGCGAGCCCAGGCGCGCGACCACGCCGTCGTCGCTGCGCGCGTCGAGCACGAAGTTGTGGTCGATGCCCTTCGCCGCCGTGCCGGTCAGCTCGTCGATGCGGAAACCGAGCGGCTGCGGCGTGCGGAAGTCGAGCGGCGTGCCGGCGACGTTGGCGAGCTGGCCGGTCGGGATCAGCGTGTCGTCGGTCGGCGTGTAGCGCTCGGCGTCGAGCATCAGCACGTGGTCGAGCACCGTCGACGCGCCAGCACCGCTGAGGTTGAAGTAGGCGTGGTTGGTGAGGTTGACCGGCGTCGCCTGGTCGGTCGTCGCCGTGAAGTCGATGCGCAGCGATGCTGGGCCGGGCGTCGGCAGCAGCCAGTACGTCACCGCGAGCGTCAGGTTGCCCGGGTAGCCCTCTTCGCCGTCCGGACTCGTGTACGTGAAGCGCACGCCCGGCGTCGCGTCGTCGCCGACCTGCTGGCCCTGCCAGCGCACCTTGTCGAGGCTGCGCGGGCCGCCGCCGTGCAGGTGGTTGGGCGCGTTGTTGGTGGCGAGGCGGTACAGGTAGCCGTCGAGCGTGAACTCGCCCTTGGCGATGCGATTGCAGACGCGGCCGGTCGTGCAGCCGAAGTACTGGTTGTCGCCGGACTCGTAGCCTTTCACGTTGTCGAAGCCGAGGATCACGTCGTCGATGAAGCCGATACGGTCCGGCATGCGCAGCGCGACCAGCGTGGCGCCGTGGTCAGTCAGGTCGACCTCCAGGCCGTAGCCTGCGAGCGTCCACAGCCGTGCCGGCGCGCCGTGCTTGTCGATGCCAAACCACCGGCTGGTGACGCAGGGCAGCGGACGGGGCGCGGTGGACATGGTCGATTTGCAGGCGGCGAGAGCGAGGACGAGGGGGAGCGCGAAGGTCGCGAGGGGGACGAGCTTCATGGCGCGGCGAAGGTAGCGGCGCGGGTGGGGGCGGGGAAGCGTGCGGGCCTGGAGCGACGCCGGACCCGCCGCCTCAGCCCACCCGCTCCAAACACGCCAGCGCTTCCACGTGGCACGTCTGCGGGAACATGTCCAACGGCGCCACCGCGCGCACGGCGAAGCCGGCCGCGTGCAGCAGCGGCAGGTCGCGCTGCAGCGCCTGCGGTTCGCACGACACGTAGGCGATGCGTCGCGGCCGCAGCAGCCGCAACTCGTCGATGACCTCGGGCGTCAGCCCGCTGCGCGGCGGGTCGAGGGCGACGAGCGCGGGCTTGG
>VGZG01000129.1 GCA_016872675.1 Planctomycetota bacterium | reverse complement strand
GAGAAGGCAGCGTCGTGAGCCAGGCGCCGCACCAGGCGATGGGGCTGCAGATCCCGCGCTCGCCCGCGCCGATCCTCGCGATCGCCGGCGCCAAGGGCGGCGTCGGCAAGACCTCGATTGCCGTGCAGTTGGCGACGCTGCTGGCCCGCGCCGGCCACCGCACGCTGCTCGTCGACTTCGACCCCGGCTGCGGCAACGTCGCCGTGCACCTGCGCCTCGCCGGCGCACGCGACCTCGACGACGTCGCCGCCGGCGCGTGCAGCCTGCGCGACGCCATCGTCGCCGGCCCCGGCGGCCTGTCGGTCGTGCTCGGCCGTTCGGGCGCCAGCGTGCTCGCCGGCGACGACGGCGCCCCGCGTGAACGCGCGCTGCGCGCCGTCGCTGAGGCCCGCCGCGACTTCGACGCCATCGTCGTCGACACCGGCGCCGGCGTCGGCTCGACGACCCTGATGGTCGCCGAGCGCGCCGACCTCGTGCTCAGCGTCACCACGCCCGACATCGCCGCGGTCACCGACGCCTACGCGCTGTGCAAGGCGCTGCGCGGCCGCGGCAAACGGCTGCCGAGCCTCGTCGTCAACCGGGTCAAGACGCGCGACGAAGCGATGCGCACCGCCGCCAAGCTCGCCGCCGTCGTGCGCCAGTTCCTCGGCGCCGAGATCGGCACCTGCGGCTTCGTCCGCGAAGACGCCGCCGTGCCCGCAGCGCTGCGCGACCAGCGCCCGCTCGGCCTGTTCGGCAGCGGCGAGGCCTTCGACGACCTGCGGGCCGTGCTCGCGGCGGCGCAGGCGCTGCTGCCGGCGATGGGCCGGCGAGCCGCGGCCGCTCCGGCCCCGCGCATCGTCGCCCTGCGCCCCGCAACTGCTGATGAGCGTGGCTACGGGCAGGATGCCCGTGCGGTGTCCGGCGCCGCCGCCGCGCCAACCAACCGCTGATCGGGCGCCGGTCGCCGGCCCGGCGCGATGCCGCATCCGCCGACCGCTGACGAGCATGGCCACGGCCGCGCCCAGGCCAGCCAGCGCGCCGCCGGCCAGCCGGCTCCCCACCGCGTATCCACGGTCGTCAGCAGCCTTTGTATGCGCGCGAGAAGGCCTCACGGCACCGCAGGTTCCGTGCACGCCGACTCAACCTGCAACCCTTCGGCTGCCGATGACTTTCCCCGGCAAGGATCATGAAGTCAGGCACGGCCAGACAGAATCTGCAGCGCCAACTCACTGCCTACCTCGGCAGCATCGCCTTCGGGACGTCGTTCCTGTTCGCGTCGCTGTGCGGGGTCGATGGCCTGACCGCGCTCTGGCGCAGCGTGCTGGCGCTCGGCGCAGCGCTCGTCGCCGGCCAGTTCCTGGCCCCGCCGGTCGTCGACTCGGTCCTGCAAGCCATCGCCCGCGACGAAGCCAAGCGCCTCGCCGATCAGGCCAAGGAGGACGCGTGACCGCGCTCGGCGTCAAGGCGCTGCGCAGCCAGCAGGAGCGCGACCGCCTGGTCGAGCAGTTCCTGCCGCTGGTCCGCTACGTCGCCGCTCGCCTGCCGGTGACGATGCCGAGCTCGCTCGACCGCGACGACTTCTACTCGGTCGGCGTGATGGGCCTGATGCACGCCGCGGTGACCTACAACCCGACGCGCGGCGCGTCGTTCAAGACGTTCGCGTACACGGCGATCCGCGGCGCGATCCTCGACGAGGTGCGTAAGCACGACTCGGTGTCGCGCAATCGGCGCGACCGTCTCCGCCAGATGGAGAAGAAGAACTCGGCGCTGTGGTCGGAGCTCGACCGCGAACCGACGCTGACCGAGCTCGCGCAGGCGATGGGCTGCAACGAACAGGAACTCGACGAGGACCTGCAGGCGCTGCACACCGCGCGCACCCTGTCGCTGGACGAAAGCTGCGGCGGCAAGGGCGACGAAGGCAACACGCTGATGAGCCAGATCGGCGACGACGACGCGGTCGATCCGGTCGCCGAGGCCGACAAGAAGGAGCAGCTCGTCCGCCTGTCCAAGGCGATCGCCGAGTTGCCCGAGACGGAGCGGCACGTCGTGGTGCTCTACCACCACGAGCAATTGTTCCTGAAGGAGATCGGCGAGATCCTCGGCGTCACCGAATCCCGCGTCAGCCAGATCCTGACGCGCGCGACCGAGCGCATGCGGCTCAAGCTCAAGGAGCAGGAGTAGCCCGTGGAAGCGCTGCGTGGCCTCCCAAGCGGGCAGAACGGCCTCACGGTCGGCGAGCGGCAGGCCGGGCAGAAGCAGGCCGAGGAGTTCCGCCGCGCCATGCAGGAGCACGGCGACGAGCAGCGGCCGCAGCAGCAGCCCGCCGGCGCGACCGAACCGCCGACGCCAACGCGACTACAGCGCCAGGCCCCCGCCAGCCGAAAGGAAGACCACGAAGTCCGGCGCATCGACGTCTACGCGTGACGGACCAAAATCCACGATGACCCCCACCGCAGAGACCCAGAAGCCCGGCGTGATCCGCCGCGACGCCGTGCGCGTCGTCGCGCAGCCCGCCATGGTCGCGTGCGGCGCGCCTGCCGATGGCAAGGCCGCGCACGCGCTCACCGTCGTGCCACTGCTCGACGGCGACCGCATCGCCGGCTTCGAGGTGCGCTGCGGCTGCGGCGCTGCGACGGTCATCGAATGCGTCTACGCCAAGGAGTCCTGAGATGTCCCCCATCGCAAGCACGTTCCGTCTGCCCGTCCTCGCCCTGTTGACGCTGCTGGGCAGTTGTGCCTCCACCGGCCTGATGGAGCCCAAAGCCATCGATCCGCTCGACGGCTACAAAGGCAGCTACGCCGAGGTCGGCGTCAACACCGAGGTCGACTGGGGTCCCAAGCAGAACCTCCTGCTCAGCGAGTTCACGTCGCTCAAGGAAGCGCACAACAAGCTCAGGAGCCGCGTCGACCAGCTGGTCGCCGAGAACGCCAATCTGACCACGCGCCTGTCCAACGAGGCGACTTCGCTCGAGCGCGAGAAGTCGCTGCGCGCGCAGTCCGAGGCCGAGACCGAGCTGCTGCGCACGCGGCGGCGCGATCTCGAGACCCGCATCCTCAACCTGTCGCTCGAGAAGACCAAGCTCGAGCAGGCCTACCTCAAGACCAAGATCGACGCTCTCAACATCGCCCTCGAACAGGGCGCCCCGCCCGTCAACACGCCGGCGACACCGCCAAGCAACCGCTGAGGCCAGCCATGAAGACGCTGCTCCCGATCATCGCATTCGCGTTCGCCGCCTGCTCGGCCGCGCATGAGCCCAAGGTCATCAACAGCTGGCTCGCCGAGCCCACCGACCTCGCCGCCGTGCGCCGCATCATGGTGCTGCCGTTCGGCCAGGAGTCCGACGTGCAGGCCGATTGCAACAAGGTCCGCGACGCGTTCGTCGCCGAGCTGCAGAAGCTGCGCCGCTTCGAGGTCGTCCCGCTGCCGAGCGACGCCAACGAGAACGAGCAGCTCAACCGCTCGCTCTCGCGCGGCCGCGTCTCCAGCGACGCGCTCGTGCGCCTGTGCAACCGCTACGCCGTCGACGGCGTGTTCCTCGGCACCGTGACGACCTTCCGGCCGTACCAGCCGCAGCAGATGGGCATGCGCACGCAACTCGTCTCCGTGCACTCCGGCGCGCCGATCTGGGCCGTCGACGCCATCTACGACGCCAGCGAGCGCACCACGATCAGCGACGTGCGCCACTTCGTCGAGCACACGCAGCGCGACGACGGCAACCTGCACAACTGGGAGATCAACCTCATCTCGCCGCAGAAGTTCACGTCGTTCGTCGCCCACCGCTTCGTGGGCACGTGGGTCGAGGCGACGGCGGAGCAGTAGGTCGCCGGCGAGCTCGCGGCTCGCAGGTGCTGCAGGCCGAACTGGACGATCCGTGACGGCGCCGCCTGCGCGCCGCTCACCGCCGTTCTTGGGCCTCGCCGACAACGCCTCGTGCCGCGCTTGCAGCGACGCCGAGTTGCCGAAGTCGCCCCGCAGCGCCTCGTTGGCGGCGCGCGCGGCGCCGGCGAAGCCCTTGCGCTGCAGACGAGCCTGCGCCGCCAGGAAGCCGGCCTGCGCAATCGACCGGTCGGCCGCCAGCGCATCGCCGGCGGATCGTGAACCGCCGCCTCACCGCCGCCACCTTCCCCCAGCACCCCTGGCAATACCGGCGCTCCACCTCTCGCCCCGACCACCGCTCGACCCCAACCCCACCCTTTCCTCGCCCCGCCCCGGCCCCGCGCCTATCCTCCTCGCCCCCCTGCAGCCGCCCGGGCGCTCGCCGCCCGCGCCCTGCGCCCCCTTCCACCGACCCCACCCCACCCTCCCCCGCGTGCACTCCGTCCTGCTCTCGCTCGCCGCCGCCCTGCTGGTCGGCCTCGGCGGACTCCTTCTCGACTGGTGGGCGTGGTACTGGGCGATCCCGATCACGCTGGTCGTGCTCGTCGGCGTCTGGATCGTCGTCGTCCGCCGCATCAGCGCGCAGCTGATGCCGGCGATGGCGCGCGTGCAGCAGCAGATGCAGGCCGGCCACCTCGACGGGGCGATGCAGTCACTCGAAGCGCTGCAGCCGTACGGCAAGTGGATGCCGATGCTCAAGGGCCAACTGCTCGCGCAGATGGGCATGATCGCGTGGCACGGCGGCAAGAAGGACAAGGCGCTCGGCCTGCTCGAAGGCGCCAGCCTGCGCGCCGGCGACGCGCGGCTGCTGCTGGCCGCGATCCTGTTCAAGAACGGCGACGCGGCGCGCGCGCTGTCGGTGCTGCAGGTCGCGGCTGCGGTCAACAAGAAGCACGCGCTGCTGCACAACACGTGGGCGTGGATGCTGCACAAGTCCGAGCGCAACGACGAGGCGCAGCAGGTGCTCGCCAACTTCCAGAAGCGCGACGCGACCAACGAGCCGACCAAGGACAACATGCTGCGCCTGCAGAACCGCACGCGCATGACCATGCACGGCTTCGGCGTGGAGTGGTTTGCGCTCGGCCTCGAGCCGATGCCAGCACAGCAGATGCAGCAGGCCGCGGGCATGCGCGGCATGCGCTTGCCGGTGCAGGGCATGACGCAGCAGCGGCGCGCGCCCAAGGGTTTCCGCGAGCCGCCAAAGGGCCGCGGCTGACGATGGCGAGCCCCGGCGGGCCCGTCGTGCGGCACCAACTGCCCGCGCCGCACTGGCCGACCGCGGACGAAGCCGCGCGCTCGCGGCTGTTTTCGCCGGGCGCGCTCGGGCCGGTCGCGACGACGAGCCGCACGTGGGTGCCGGCGATGGTGCCGTGGCGCGCGAGCGACGACGGGCTCGTCACGCGCAACGTGCTCGACTGGTACGGCCGCTTCGCCGACGGCGCGCCGGGTGTGCTGGTGGTCGAGGCCACCGGCATCCGCGACGTGCCGAGCGGCCCGCTGCTGCGCGTCGGCCACGACCGCTTCATCCCCGGCCTGCGCGAGCTCGCCGCCGTCGTGCGCGCGCGCAGCGGCGGCCGCACGCGGCTGTTGCTGCAGATCCTCGACTTCCTGGCGATCCGCCGCCGGCCCGAGCAGCAGAAGTACTGCGAACGTTTTCTCGTCGTCACGCCGGCGCTGCAGGACGCCGTCGCCGCGCGGCTGGGCGCCGCAGCCGCGGCCGACGACGCGAGCGTGCGCGCGGCGCTGGCCGC
>VGZG01000128.1 GCA_016872675.1 Planctomycetota bacterium | reverse complement strand
CGTCGACAACGATGCGGTGGCCGGTGCCGGTCGTGCCGTGCACCTCGGTCACGCCAGCGAGTTGCTGGCTGACCTTGAACGTGGCCTTGGCGTTGTTGACGTCGGCCGCGACGGCGGCGCCGACTCCTGCGAATACTTGCGTGAGGGACATGGCGGGCAGGGAACGCGACGACGGCACGCCTGTCAATGCGCACGGCGCGCATGCAGGTCCACCCGCCGCCCGCTCAGAGCGCTTCGATCGTCAGGTCGACGCCGTTCGACAGGATCACCCCAAACGGATTGGCCGTCGCCGCGAACGAGAACGCCTGCGCGTAC
The DNA here is from genome assembly GCA_016872675.1 of Planctomycetota bacterium. GTDB lineage: Bacteria > Planctomycetota > UBA1135 > UBA1135 > UBA2386 > UBA2386. The sequence continues at coordinate 5,421 of VGZG01000128.1, read as the reverse complement.
ACGTGCAGCCCCGCCAGCGACGGCTGCGCCGGCACGGCGAACAGTGTCGACGCCGTCGGCTGCGCGACGAGGTAGGCATCCACGTAATCGAGGCCCGCGTGCTGGAAGCAGCCCGGCATGCCGAGCAGGTCGAGCGGGATGCCCGGCGCGTAGCCGGTCAGGCTGAGCATGGTCGCGCCGAGCGTCGGCGGGTTGCCGGCGCCGACGTGGTTGCTGCTGGTCAGCGTGCAGGTGGCGCCGGTGCGCGGCCGGCCCGTGACGGCGAGCGCGAGCGGCAGGTTGTCGGCCTGCGCGAGGAACGGCAGCGCCGTCGTCAGGTCGCGGTTGCCCGGATCGCGCGCCGGCGCGCCCTGCGTCCAGCCGACGATCATCGGCTTCGCGACGTTGCTCACCGTCTGGTAGCGGTACTCGACGTTGCCGAAGGCGTCGAGTTCGCATTGGAAGGTGTTGGCGGTGCCTTGGCCGTTCTCGGGCACGCCGTTCCACGTGACGATCACCGACTGGTTGTTGGGCGCGATGTCGACGTGGATCGAGCCACCCGCCGTCGGATTCCAGTCCGACCACGCCGGCGCGAAGCGAGCCGGCCCGTACAGCAGCGAGCCGAGCACGGCGTTGGCCTGTCCGGTCGTCGCCGTCGTCGGCTGCACGAGGATGTAGCCGTTGGCGCACACCTGCAACGAACTTGCCGTGCCGCCGAAGTACGGGAACGAGAACGGCAGCGCCTGCGCCGCCGAGATGCCGTCGTTGGCGAGCGTCAGCGGCGTAGCGACCGGCGCGAACCACGAGCCCGTGCCGACACCGACGACGTACGCGTTGCCGGCGTACGTCATGCGCACCGAGCTGTTGCTCAGGTCGAAGGCGCCGTTGGCGAACTGCTCGTACCACGTCATCGTCTGGTCGTTGCAGCCGCGACCGAACCGCTGGCCGTTGGCGATTCCGGTCGGATAGTCGAAGCCGAACTCGAGCACCACGAGGCCGCCGCTGAGCGTCGTGCCGGTCGTCGCCGTCGCGGTCGCGGCCTGCACGCGGCCGCCGAGGATGGTGAGCGGCGGTGTCGCGCTGCCGTTGAACGCCGCGTCGTGGATCGCCGTCGCGCCGGTCAGCGTGCTGGCGGGCACCGTGATGTCGGTGACGAGATCCGCGCCGAGCGTCGGGTCGTAGAGGAACGGCGTCTGCAGCGTGAGGTCGACGTATTGGTTGTTGGGCGTCAGCCCCTGGCCAGCCGCGATCGTGACCGGGCCGGCGTACACCGTCGCGAGGTCCGGGCCGAGGTTGGTTGCAAACGTCGTCGACGGCGTCAGGCAGTCGACGGTCGCGCTGGCGAGCTGCAGCGTGGCATTGCTGTAGACGCCGTTGGCCAAGACGCTGGCGCCGTTGGCGCGCCAGCGCAGCCGCGTGATGCGGATCGGGTGGTCGACGCCATTGTTGGTGAAGTACGACGAGTCGTAGATCCACTGCACGCGGCGCTGCGCCGTGCCTTGGCCCCAGCCGAAGCCGGTGCTGCCCGGGGCCTCGGTCGAGGCGTACTCCGGCGGGACGATGAGGCTGCCTTGTTGGGCGGGGAGAAGCCCGGCGGCGGCGCCGAGCACGACGAGAGCGAGGTGGGCCTTCATGCGCGAGACGGGACGTTTCGCGGACAAGCGACAGAAGCGCCCGAAAAACCAAGGCAGACTCTGCCGTGCCCCGATCCGATACGCCGTTGCGCAAGCACTCTGCGAAATCGGGCGCACGCCGATCCAGTGCGTGGAATCGAGGTCGGAACGAGGCCTTAGACCACAGGCGAATCGGTGGATGCGCCAAGACCCAGCGGCGCGCTCCGTCGCGCCAAGACGCCTGCCGGGCGGCGCGGCCTGCCGTGAAGCAGACTCCTGGCGCGTCGTCCCGCACTGCCCTGCTGCCCATTGCGTGACGACGGGCATCCATGCTGCCTGTCGTGTCCGCCGTGCGGCCAACCACCGCGCCACACGCCGCCGGCCCACCACAGGCGCGGCCTGCCGTCGCCGCGAGCTCCATCGACGCCGACGGTCCCGCCAACCCGGCGATGGCGCCTTTCGACCGGCGCGCGTGACTCGACCGCCGCGATCGCCGTATCGTGCGCGCCTCGCATGCTCCGCCCATCCACCGCGTTGCCGTTCCTGCTGCTCGTCCTGCCCGCGCTCGCCCAGGACCAGTCTCCCCGTGAGTACCGCCTGACGACCGGTCAGGCCTTCCAGGGCAAGGCCCTCGCCATCTCCGAGGGCAAGGTGCACATGAAGGCCAACATCCTCGGCGCCGAGACCGACCTGCACCGCATGCTGACGGACTTCACGCCGAGCTCGCAGATCAACATCGAGTCGGCCTTCGTCGCCGCCGCCGACTTCGAGGGCCACCTGCGCGTCGCCAAGCACGCCGCCGAACTCGGCGAAGTCGACCTCGCCGGCGTGCACGCCGGCCTCGCCATCCAATCGGTCAAGGGCAAGCCCGACGAGACGCAGCGCACGAAGATCGTCCAGCAGTGGGCGGTGGCGTCGCTGACGACGAAGTTCGACGCCGAGATCGCCGCCGGCCACGTCGAGGGCGCGCGCCACTACCTCGACCTGCTGTCGGGCCGCCTGCACGACTGCGTCGACACGGCCGCGTTGCACGCGATGGACGAGAAGCTGCAGGCGCTCGCCGCCAGCAAGCGGGTCCAGAAGGACGCCGCCGCGACGCCGCTGACCGACGCCGAGCGCAAGCACGTGCACGCGACGGCCGACGCCGCCGACAAGGAGTTCCGTCTCGGCCTCGCCAACGCCAACAAGACGGTCGAAGCCGTGCGCCACTACGACGCCGCCAAGGCCAAGTACCAGGCGTCGTGGAAGGAGATCGAGACGCTGCTCAAGAAGCACGACGGCGACGCCGCGGCGCACGCCGAACTGCACGACCTCGGCGCGCACGTGATGGACGGCGCCAAGCGCAGCTCGCTGCAGGCGGCGACGGCGCTGACGATGCAGTCGGACTACAAGGGCGCGATGACGCGCGTCAACGACGTGCTGGCGTACGCGCCGAGCGACAAGGACGCGATCGCCATGCAGCAGACCATCGTGCAGGCGCAGGCGTCCGCGAGCGGCGACTGGCGCTGGGGCTGGCGCAGCGCCGGCGCGCCGGGCCCGAACCCGGAGCGCAAGGGCAAGCAGATGAAGCGCTGAGGGCCCGTCACGAAGTCGGGAGACGGGCGCTCGGGTTTCCCATCATGGCTGCTCGCGTGGCACGTCAGCGCCTGCGGCGCCGATGGTCGCCCAGGCTCTTGGCGCCCTGGAGTCGATCCCTCTACGGGCCTGCAGGGGACCCTTGGTGGTGGCCATGGCGGCCGCGCAGCGGTTGGGCAATCGATCGCACCGCAGCACCGAGCCGGCGCGAACGATGCGAACGGTCGCACCAAAGCGGCACACCAGCGCGCGCGGAACGGCCGCGCGATGGTCGTGAGGCGCCGGCGAGCCAGCCCCCGCTCGGCTACAACCTCGCCGTGCTCCGCATTGCTGCATCGTGGCTCCCCCGCTTCGCCCAGTCGCTGCTGCTCGCCGCGACCGCCGCCGCGCAAGCCGCCGCGCCTGCGCAGGCGACGCCCCCGCCCAACGTCGTCTTCCTGCACTGGAACGACTTCCACGGCCAATTCCGGCCGCAGGCCGCGACGTGGAAGCTGCGGCCCGGCCTGCCCGCCAGCAAGGCGCCGCTGGTCGGCGGCGCCGCAGCGCTCGCCGGCTACGTGCAGCGCGAGCGCGACGCCGCCAAGGCCGCCGGTCGCCGCGTCGTCGTCACCGACGCCGGCGATTGGTACCAGGGCACGATCGAGGGCAACGAGAGTCGCGGCCTGTTGACCGTGCAGTTCCGCAACCGCCTGCAGCCCGACGCCGTCGTCCTCGGCAACCACGAGTACGACTTCGGTCCCGACAACGTGCGGCGGCTGTGCCAAGCCGCCGGCCATCCGATCCTCGCCGCCAACGTCGTCGTCGACGGCGCGCGTCCGCGCATGCCGATCGACTACGTGCGGCCGTTCGCGCGGCTCGACGTGCACGGCCTGCGCCTCGCGGTGCTGGGCCTCGTGACCAAGGACACCAAGGCGGTGTCGACCGGGCCCTGGGGCGAAGCGCGCTTCGAGGACGAGGTCGAGGCGCTGCGCATCGTGCTGCCGCAGGCCGAGAAGGCCGCCGACGCCGTCGTGCTGCTCACCCACTGCGGCGTCGAGACCGATCGCGCGCTGGCGCGCGCCTTCCCGTCGATCCCACTGATCCTCGGCGGCCACTCGCACACGCCGCTGCCCGAGCCGCTGGTCGAAGGCGCGACGTGGATCGTGCAGACGCGCGGCAAGGCCAGCGGCGTCGCCCGCGTCGAAGCGCGCGTCGAACGACCGGACGCGAGCGCGCCGCCGCGACTGCGATTGGTGCGCGGCGAACTCGTCGAGCTCGACCGCGACCGCCACCCCGACGACCCCGAGACCGTGCGCTGGATCGAGGCGCAGACCAAGGACCTCGCGGCGAAGTGGGACGTGCCGATCGGCATGATCGACATCGCGCCGTACGACGACCGCGGCGTCCGCAGCACGCCGGCCGGCAACCTCGTCGCCGACGCCTTCCGCGCCCGCGCCGGCGCCGACCTCGGCTTCACCAACAAGGGCGGCCTGCGCACGACGCTCGCCGCGGGCCCGCTGACCCGGCGCCGGCTGTTCGAGCTGCTGCCATTCGAGAACAACCTCGTGTCGTTCACGCTGCGCGGTCGCGACCTGCGCGCCGCGCTGCAGAACGGCCTCGCCAAGGACCGCCGGCCGCTGGAGATCAGCGGCGGCAGCTACCGCTTCGTCGACCGCGACGGCGAACGCGTGCTGCTCGACGCGACGATCGGCGGCGCGCCGCTCGACGACGCGCGCACGTATCGCGTCGCGACGAGCTCGTTCCTCGCGCGCGGCGGCGACGGCATGGGCGCCTTCGCCCGCGGCACGGACGTCGTCGACCACGGCGTGCTGCTGCGCGACGTGCTGATCGCGTTGGCCGAGCGCGACGGCACGTTGGTCGCGCCGGACGAAGCGCGCATCGCGCAGGTGGACGCGGCGGACGTCGGCAAGGAGTGAGCGATGGCGGCGGCGCAGGCCGGACCGTGGCGACATGGCGCGCGCCAGCGTCACGGCCAACGACGAGCGCAGCGCTGGCGCGATGCGTGCTGGTGTCCGCGGACGACGACGCGCATGCCGCTCCGGCGACCGCCGCGAACGCCGGCCGCTGGGCTGCCTTTGGACGTCCGCGGGGGAGCAAGCAGCCGTCGGCCCGAAGATCGACGCCGAGAACCATTCGCCGCGACGGCTCCCGGCGCGCGCATGCGACCCGACGCGCCGGATGCGTCGCTGCACCGGTGCGAACCGCGCGACCGCGGCCTCAGCTGTCCGCCGTCCAGCGCCCGTCGTCCCAGCGC
>VGZG01000127.1 GCA_016872675.1 Planctomycetota bacterium | reverse complement strand
GCTGGCGCAGCAGCTGGCCGCGTCCGCGGCGCAGGCGCCGGAGCGGCCGTCGCGGCGCCGCTGCCGGCGACCTTCGCCGCGGCGCCAGCCGAACGGACCGCCGGACGGCGCTGGTGGCGGCCATCGATCTTCTCGATGCTCTCGAGCACCATCGCGGCCAGCGTCTTCAGCGTCGGGAAAACGCCCTCGCCGGTGCAGGCCACGGCCTCGAACGTCGGCACGCCGAACTTGTTGAGTTGGCGATCGATCTCCTCGACCGGCAACGCGCCCCGAAGGTCGCGCTTGTTGTACTGAATGACGTGCGGCAGTTCGCGAACATCCTTGCCGTACTCGGCGAGGTTCTCGATCAGGTTCGCGTAGCTCTCGAGGTTCTCTTCCATCTTCTCGGGATCCGAGTCCGCGACGAAGATCACGCCATCGACGCCTTGCAGCACCAGCTTGCGCGTCGAGTTGTAGTAGACCTGCCCGGGCACGGTGTAGAGCTGGAACTTCGTGCGCATGCCCGCGACGTTGCCGAGGTCGAGCGGCATGAAATCGAAGAACAGCGTGCGGTCGCCGTCGGTCGAGATCGACGTCAACTCGCCCTTGTTCTCGTCAGGCGCCTTCTGGTGGACGATCTCGAGATTGGTGGTCTTGCCACTCATTCCCGGGCCGTAGTAGACGACCTTGCAGTTGACCTCTTTCAGCGCGAAGTTGATCTGGACCATGGCGTCGCTCGTCCCAAGGGTCTTCGAGCCCGCCGCAGCGGCGAGCTGCGCGACCCTTGCCGATGGTCATCGGCCGGACCACGGCCAACACTGGAGCCGCAGCCGGAAGCTGCGGCGCCGCCGGGCGGTCAGCGCAGGCGCTGCAGGTGACGCAAGCGCGAGCACGCGTCGTCGATCTCGCGGCGGGCAGCGGCTGGATCGGCGAACTGATCAAACAAGACCACGAGGTTCGTGCCGTCGAGATCGACGAACTGGACCTTGCCGTGGCTCGCGTGCAGGGTGACGCGGGCACAGCCGCCCATGGCGCCTTCGCGCAGCGCCCGACCGGTGGTGACCAGCAGATAAGACGCCAGGCCGGCGAGGGCGTCGGCGTTGCAGGCGGCGTCGAGCGCCGACGCGGCGACTAGGCCATCGGACGTGAGCACGGCGGCGCCCTTCACGCCCGGCGCACGGCGCAGACCGACCAGCAGGTCTTGCATACTGTTCATGGCGTCACCTCGCGACGCCGACGAGGACGCCAGCGACAATTTCCTGCAATTCGAGGAGCACGCGATCGACGTCGGCGCCCTCTTTGCACTGCGCCGCGGCGAGCGAGTCGCCGTAGACGCAGACGCAGACGACGCCGAACGGCCCCTCGACGACGGTCTTGTTGGCCGTGCCGAGGTCGAGGCGCCGCGAGAAGCGCTGCCCCGCCTTGGCGACGACGCGCGCAACCCGCAGGAAGGCGTCGCGACCGTCGCGGATGTCGCCCTTCACCAGCGCCTTCGAACCGCGAATGAAAGCGGCCTTGGCGACGCCGTCGATGCCGGCGACCGCGGTGAGGCCTTCGCGCACGCCCGCCAGCGAAGGCTCCGGCGCGCGCGCTGCGACGGATGGCGCCGGGTGGCGCAACGCCCCGGCGCGCTGCACGTCGTCGAGCAGCTGCGCCACGTCGTCCCCCATGTCCTCGAGGCCGCCCAAGTGACGCAACAGCGCCGCCGCCTCGGCGTCGGCCGGATCCAGTCGCACGAGCCGCTGCACGCGCGCCTCGGCGAGCCGTACGGCGCCGATGCGATACAGCAGGGCGCCGAACAGCCGCAGGCTGCGCCGGTCATCCGGCTGCAGGCACAGCGCGCGGTCGAGGCAACGCACCGCGTCGGCCCCCTCGCAAGCGGACAGGTCGCGGTAGAAGTCGACGAGGTGCGCTTGCGCCAACGCGTGCCAGCTGCCCGGATCGCCGGGGAAGCGCAGGCTCCACTCGTGGCAGGTCTGCTGCAGCCCAACGCGGTCGTTGATCTCGACGTGGAGCGCCGCGAGCTCCTCGTAGAGCTTCGGGCTCGGCCCGCGCCGCAGCTTCGTCTGCAGTTCGTCCGCGCGCTTGCGGCGCCCGCCGCGGCGGGCGCACTCCAGCAGGTGCCGCAACTCGATCGCGCTCGGGAACAGGGCAAGCCCGTCCTCGGCGATCCGCTCGGCCTTGTCGTGCATGCCCAGGCTGATGTGCGCCTGGCCGAGGTCGACGAAGGTGTTGGGCGCAGGTTCCTTGCGGACCCGCTGTTCGAGGCGCTTGAGCCCGCGCCACACACGTATGCGCTGCAACAGGTTCATCGCGCCGACTCCTCGCGGCCGAACACCGCGACGCCGCCGCTGCCGTGCGGCACGGCGACCGCATCGCCCGCGACCGCCGGCCAGCCCGCGCGCAGATCCGACTCGGAGTGCTCCCAGGCGAGCGCCATGGCGCGCACGTCGACGACGGCAAGGCCGTCGCGTGCCGGGCTCGTCCGCGTCTTCGGCACACGCACGGCGGCGAAGACGAGCGTGCCGTCGGCGCGCAAGCCGGCGCGGATCTCGCCCGCCATCGTCAGCGCGCCGATTTCCTTGCCCGTCGTGCGATCGAAGGCGACGAGCCGACGTTCGGCGCCGGCGACGACGACGGCGCCGTTGGTCACCACGAACTCGCCGTCCGCGAGCGTGCGGCCGGTCGCCGCCGTCCACAGCGCCACGCGCTCGGCTCGGTCGAATGCCGCCATCCTGCCATCGACCAGGCCAACGTACAGGGCGCCACGATCTCCGATCACGCGGGTCGCGAGGCCGCCCGGCGCGCGCAACTGCGCGACGATGCCGCCGTCGATCGCGTCGACGACGATGACGCGACCGTCGGCGACGCCGACGACGACGTTGCGGCCGTCAAAGGTCGGCGATCCCGAAGGCGCGCCCTCGAGCGGCAGCGCGAGCGCTTCGCGACCGGTCGACAGCTCCCAGACGCGCAGTTTGCCTTCGCGGTCGACGACCGCGACGCGGCCGGCGGCGACGGCTAGGTCAGTCGCGGCGCCGACGGCCAACGTCACCGGCCAGCCGGGCGCAGACGCGCCGGTCGCGAGCAGCAAGCGCTCGATCGTGTTCTCGTGGCTGAGGAAGACCGCGCAGCCGTCCTCGATCACCGGCGCGGCCTCGACCGTGCGCGAGCCGCCGAGGGCAACCTGGCGCGCGTTCGAGCCGTCGGCGCGGGCGATGCCGAGCTTGCCGCCGCGCAATCCGACTGCCAGCCAGCCTTCGGCCAGCGCGACCGCCGTCTGGGCCGGCGCGCCGAAGTCGATCAGCGTCGTCGGCACGCGATCGAGCACCACGTCGACCTCGGCCGCATCGGCGACGTCGACGTCGATGCGACGGCCGCGATAACCCGGCAACGACGCATCGAGCCGCAGCGCAGAGCCCTCGACGAGCACGATCGCCGGCGTCGTCAGCGCGCCCCCGCCGCCGGGTGCGGTCAACGGCGCGCCATCGTCCGCCAGCGCGGCGCCGGCTGGGCGCGTCACGACGCGCACCGGCACGGGGCTGCGCCGGGCTGCGGCGGTGTTCTCGAACTCGGCGCGCAGGCGCAGGGCCGTGGCGCGGGCGGCGCGCCAGTCGCCGGCGGCGAGCGAGGCGGCGTACTCGCCGGCGAGCTGGTCGGCTTCGGCGAGATAGCGCCGCAGTCGCGCATGCGTCTCCTCGACCTTATGCGCGCGGCCCCACTCGGCATCCTGGACGTAATCGGACCGGGCCAGCAGTTCGCGCACGCGCGTCAGCGCCGCCAGCGACTCCTCAGCCTTGCCCTCGGAGAACAGAGCGCGATGCCGCGCCCAATCCTGCTGGTAGCCGTCGCGCAGCGCCTTGCGCTCCCGCTCCTTCTGCTGCGCGGCGGCGACGCGGCGGGCGTCGCGGGCATCGCGCCGCGCCGCGACCGCCGCGAGCTCGGTCTCGGCCTTGGCGATCGAAGTCGTGAACGGCCACGTGGCGGTGAACTCCACGTAGGCGACGTAGGCGCCGGCGAAGTCCTCGGTGGCGAGCTGATCGCGCACGTCGATCGCGGCGTAGGCCGCTGCCGCCTTCTCGTCGTACCACCAGTACGCGGCGCCGAACACGAGCAGCAGCGCAAACGCGAACGAGAGCGCCTCGACGGCTCGGCTACGGCGTCGCGTGTTCTCGTCGAACTCGTAGAGCTTGCGGATGCGCTCGTTGACGTCGGCGCGGCTGCGGTCGATCAGCAGGATCTTCTGCAGGTAGGCGACAGCATCGAGCGGCTTTTGCTGGCGCACGAGATCCGCGGCGATCGACTCGTAGAGTTCGACGACGCGTTCCTGGTCGCCCGCCTTCAGGTGGACGTTGACCAACGCCTTCTTGAGGTCGAGATCGCCGGGAGCGACGACGAGCAGTTGCTCGAGCAGGCCGCGGACGCGCTGGATGTCACCGAACGCCGTCAGCAGCTCGACCAGCTCCTTGCCCTCGGCCATGCCGTCGAAACCGGGCAGCTCCACGGCGTCCGGCCCGATCGTCAGCGCGACGAGTCGCTCTCGCGCCTGCAGGTCGGTGGGCAGCAGCGCCCGCGCCTCGGCCAACCGCGCAGCGGCCGCGGCGCGGTCGCCGACCGCGAGGCGCGCCGACGCCTCGTGCCGTAGCTGCTGCGCAGACGCCTCGAACTGCTGCACGGCGGCGTAGGCCTTGGCAGCAACACCGTGCACGTCAGGCAAGCCGACGCCGAGCTCGATCGCGCGCTCGCACAGGCTGATGGCGTCCTGCACCCGGCCGACGGCGAGGCACTCGTCGCCGAGCGCGGGCAGCTCCTCGGGCGCAACCGGCGCTATGGCGCTGGCGTCGAGCAGCTGGCCAAGCGCCTTGCAGACCTGGAAGTTGGTCAGGCCGGACGTCTCGATGACGCGCGCGACGTTGCGGCGGCCATCGAGCAGTTGGAACACCGCCGGCGCCTCAGGGCCATACTCGTCGGCGTCGATGACGTCGACGATGGCGACGTACGCCTCGGTGACCGTCGGCACGCGCTCGTGGATGAACGTCCACTCGTCGATGCGGCGGGCGGCCTCCATGATGATCGAATCGCAGTTGAAGAAGAAACGCTCGTCGACCGCGTCGTCGCGGCCGTCGATCGTCTGCTGGTTCTCGTGGAACTCGAACTTCGCCTCACGGCAGAAGAACAGCTCGTAGATCTGCTCCTCGAGCTCGCTGCGATACTGTTCTTCGAGCTCGGCGAGATCGACGTAACCGCCGGCGAGCAGGCCGTCGGTCAACCCCTGGCCGGTGCGGGCGACATGGTCGCGCACTTCTTCGACGGCGGCCTCGGCGAGCCGGCCGGCGCGAGCCAGCGCCGCGATCACGCGATCGAGCGCCTGATGCACGTTGTGGTGCAAGGTGACGCCGCGGTGGTCGAAGTACAGCGCCTTGGTGGCGCGCGGCGCATGGATGCTCAACAGGCCGACCTTCTTGTTGAGGGCCAGCATCTGGAACACCTGGGCCAGATCGACACTGGCGAGATCGCCGCGAAGAACCATGTGCGCGTCTTGTTCGGTGCCGTCCTTGCCGTCGGGTATCGGCCGGACCGGCGAGACCGCCTGAGGGCGAAACCGGCGGATTCGCCGACGGCGACGCGCCCGGCCCGCCGCCCCGCCTTGTCGCCCGGCAAACCGCGCCATACTCTCCACGCCATGGCTTGGATCGCGCGCATGCTGTCGTCGCTGCGCGCCCGGGGGCACCGGGCGCTCGGTCGCCTCGCGCGCCGGCTCGGCCGGCCGACGGCGGCGCGCGCCCACCTCGAACGCGCGCTCGCGCTCGGCGACGACCCGTTCGCGACGCGCGTCGAACTCGCGGCGC
>VGZG01000126.1 GCA_016872675.1 Planctomycetota bacterium | reverse complement strand
CGTGCACCTGTTCGCCGTCGTCTTCGCGTTGCTCGGCGCCGCGCGCTCCGTGCGCGCGATCGCGGGCGCGCGCACCAAACTGCCCAACGGCGTCGACTTCGTCGGCGAGTGGCTGCTGCACCTCGACTGCGAACGCGGCACCGCCAGCGTGCGCATGGCCTTTGGCCAACCGATGCTGGAGACGACGGTGCAGGCGATCGGCAGCGATGGCGCTGCGTTGATCGACCTGCAGCGCGGGGCGTGCTGGCTGCGGCGCAAGTCGCGCTGGCTCGACTTCCTCGACGCCGGCCTGTCGCTCGCCGCGGGCAGCGTGCACCTCGCCGGCCGCGCGCTCGGCAGCGTGCTCGGCTACGCGCTGGCGTTGTCCAAGCTGCGCTTCCCCGACGATCCGTACCTGCGCGGCATGCGCGGCGCGATCGCGGCCTTCCACGCCGCCGCGCGCGGCGCCGCGTTGCCGCCGGCGTTGTCGCCCGCGGGCGCTGCCGCGGTGCTGGCGATGTGCGAACACGCCGCCACCGCCGCCCAGGTCGCCACCGCGCCGCCACCGCCGCCAGCACCGTTGCCAGCACCTGGACCTGCGCGCACGGGCGAAGTGGTGGTGCTCGGCGGCACCGGCTTCCTCGGTCGTCGCTGCGTGCAGCGGCTGCGCGCGCAGGGCCGGCCGGTGACGCTGGTGGTGCGCAAGCCCAACCTGCTGCCGGCCGAACTGCGCGACGGCAGCGTGCGCGTGTTCGTCGGCGACGCCGGCGATGCGGCGACGCTGGCCAAGGCGTTGGCGGGCGCGCAATCGGTGCTGCACCTCGCGACCGCCGCCGGCGACGACGCCAGCAAGGTCGAAGCGGCGATGGCCGCAGCCGTGCGCGCGGCCGGCGAGCAGGCGCTCGCGGCCAAGGTCGCGCGCTTCGTCTACACCAGCAGCACGGCAGCGCTCTGGCTCGGCGACCGCGGCCGCATCGACGGCAGCAGCGGCCCCGATCCGCGGCCGGGCGATCGCTCGGCGTACGCGCGCGGCAAGATCGCGGCCGAGCACGAAGTCGCAGCGCTGCGCGGCCGCGGCCTCGCGACGGTGGTGGTGCGGCCGGCGATCGTCGTCGGCCCCGGCGGCATCGCCGAGCACTCCGGCGTCGGGCTGTGGGTGCGCGACAACCACTGTGTCGGTTGGGGCCCGGGCGACGCGCCGCTGCCGTTCGTGCTCGCCGACGACTGCGCCGATGCGCTGGTCGCAGCACTCGACGCGCCGGCCGCGGTCGGCAAGGCCTACAACCTCGCCGGCGCGGTGCGGCTGACGGCGCGTGAGTACGTCGGCGAACTGGCGACACGCAGCGGCCGCGCGCTGCAGTTCCACGGCACGCCGCTGCGCTGGATGTGGCTGCAGGAAGTCGGCAAGTACGCGGTCAAGGCGCTGGCGCGGCGGCCGCGGCAGTGGCCGGCGTTCCGCGACTTCGCGTCGCGCAGCCTTGCGACCGAGCTCGACTGCGCCGACGCCGCGCGCGATCTGGGCTTTAGGCCCGAAACCGATCGTGCGCGCTTCGTCGAACGCGCCTTCGCCGGGATCGCGCGATGAGCGCGCCGGTGCGCTGGCTGCACGTCTTCGCCACGCTCGGCGCCGGCGGGCCGCAGGTGCGCGCGATGCAGTTGCTGCGGCACCTCGGTCCCGGCATCGAGCACGTGCTGGTGGCGATGGACGGTTGCACCGACGTGCTGGCGCAAGCACCGGCCGGCGCGACGGTGCGCGTGCTGCAGGCACCCGCGCGCGGTGGCGTGCTGCACAACGTGAAGGCGCTGCAGGCGCTGCTCGCCGCCGAACAGCCCGACCTCGTGCTGACCTACAACTGGGGCGCGATCGAAGCGGCGTGGGCGGCGCGGCGGCTGCGGCTGCCGCTCGTGCACCACGAAGACGGCTTCTTGCCCGACGAAGCGCAGCGCCGGCACCTGCGCCGCAGCGCGCTGCGCTGGTGGGTGCTGCGCGGCGTGCCGGTGGTGGTGCCGTCGACGGTGCTGCAGGGGATCGCGGTGGGCGAGTGGCGGCTGCGCGCGCGGGACGTGCACCACCTGGTGAACGGCGTGGACCTCGCGCGCTTCGTGCCGCGGGGGGAAGCAGGTTCGCAGTCGATTACGCGCCCGCTCGTCATCGGCACCGTCGGCGGCCTGCGGCCGGAGAAGGACCACGCCACGTTGCTCGCGGCGTTCGCGCAGTGTCCGGAGTCGGCGCACCTGCAGATCGTCGGCGGCGGGCCGCTGGCCGACGCGTTGCGCGCGCAGGCAGCGCGGCTCGGCGTCGCCGAGCGCGTGCGCTTCGTCGACCCGGTCGCCGACACGGCGCCGTGCTACGCGCAGTTCGACGCGTTCACGCTGTCGTCGCGCACCGAGCAGCTGCCGCTGGTGTTGCTCGAGGCGATGGCGTGCGGGCTGCCGGTCGCGGCGACCGACGTCGGCGACGTGCGCGCGACGCTGCCGTTCGAGTCGGGGCCGTGCGTTGCGCCGCCGGGCGACGTCGATGCGCTGGCTTCCGCGCTCAAGCTGCTGCTCGGCAATGCGGGGTTGCGCCGCTCTCTCGGCCAGAAGCACCGCGCGGTGGTCGAAGCGCGGTTCGCCGCTGACGTCTGCCTGCAGCGCTTCGCCGACCTGTACCGCGCGACGGCGCGGTAGGCCGCTGTCAAGTCAGCGTTCGCGTCCAGGTCGGCGAGGCGTGGCCCCCGCCGTTGATCGCGATGCCCTCGCGTATTCCTCGCTCCGTCGGCCACTGCGCCGTGGCCTGGGCCGGCTAGCGCGCTATCCTGTTCGCCCTCCGATGTCGCTCAACGACCTGACCATCGCTCGTTCCATCCCGCTCCGGCCGCTTTCCGAAGTCGCCCGCATCATGGGTCTCGGCGCCGACGACCTGGAGATGTACGGCAATGCCAAGGCGAAGGTGAAGCTGGACCTGCTCAAGCAGCCGTCCACGCGCAAGCCGGCCAAGTACGTGGTGGTGACGGCGATCACGCCCACACCGCTTGGCGAGGGCAAGACGGTGCACACGGTCGGCATCAGCCAGGCGCTCAACCGCATCGGCAAGCGCACGGCGTGCGTCATCCGCCAGCCGTCGATGGGGCCGGTGTTCGGCATCAAGGGCGGCGCTGCCGGCGGCGGCTACTCGCAGGTCATCCCGCCCGAGGAACTCAACCTGCACCTGACCGGCGACTTCCACGCCATCACCGCGGCGCACAACCTGTGCGCGGCGTTCCTCGACGCGCACCTGTTCCACGGCAACGAGCTGGGCCTCGACCTAGACCAGATCACCTGGCGCCGCGTGCTCGACATGAACGACCGCGCGCTGCGCGAGATCGAGGTCGCGCACGGCGGCGACAAGAACGGCAAGCCGCGCCGCACCGGCTTCGACATCACCTCGGCCAGCGAGATCATGGCGATCCTCGGCCTGAGCATCGACATCCACGACCTGCGCAAGCGGCTTGGCGCGATGGTGGTCGGCTACACGACGGACGGCAAGCCGGTCACCGCCGAAGACCTCAAGGCCGCCGGCGCGATGACGGCGATCCTCAAGGACGCGCTGAAGCCGACGCTGATGCAGACGCTGGAGGGCACGCCGGCTTTGGTGCACACCGGCCCGTTCGCCAATATCGCGCACGGCAACAGCTCGATCGTCGCCGACTGCATCGCGCTGCGCACCCTCGACTTCGTCGTCACCGAGGCCGGCTTCGGCGCGGACATGGGCGCGGAGAAGTTCTTCAACATCAAGTGCCGCGCGTCGGGCCTCAAGCCGGACGCAGCGCTGCTGGTCGCGACGGTGCGCGCGCTCAAGATGCACAGCGGGCGCTTTGCGATCGTCGCCGGCAGGCCGCTGCCCGACGGCCTCAACAAGAAGGACCTCGACGCACTGGCGGCCGGCATCGGCAACCTGAAGAAGCAGATCGAGAACGTCCGCCTGTTCGGCATCCCGGTGGTCGTCGCGGTCAACCGCTTCCCCGGCGACACCGACGCCGAGATCGAGTTCGTGTGCAGCGCCGCGATCGCCGCCGGCGCGTCGGCGGCGCATGCCTCGACGCTGTTCACTGACGGCGGCAAGGGCGGCGTGGACCTCGCGCACGCGCTGATCAAGGCGGCCGAGGAGCCGAGCTCGTTCCGGCTGCTGTACCCTGACGAGGCGAGCTTGCAGGAGAAGATCGAGACGCTGGCGACCAAGGTCTACGGCGCCGACGGCGTCGATTACGAGCCGCTGGCGGTGCAGCAGCTCGCCAAGTTCGAGGCCTGTGGCTACGGGCGCTTCCCGATCTGCATGGCGAAGACGCAGTACTCGCTCAGCCACGACCCGAACCTCAAGGGCCGCCCGACCGGCTTCCGCTTCAAGGTGCGCGACGCGCGCGTCGCCGTGGGGGCAGGTTTCGTCTACCCGCTGGCCGGCGAGATCATGACGCTGCCGGGCCTCGGCAAGGTCCCGGGCGGCGCGCGCATGGATATCGACCAGGACGGCAACGTCGTCGGCATGCTGTGAGCGACGCGCGGCGCAAGCGGGCGCCCAGCGCCGTGGTCGCCGCAGTGGCGCTCGCCGCCAGCGTGCTGTTTGCCGCCTGCGCGTCGCCGCCGGCGCGCGCGCTCGGCGCGTTTCCGCGGCCAGCGGCGGAACCGCTGTTCGGCGCGAGCGAGGTCGAGGTGGTGGTGCTCGGCATCGCGCAGGACGGCGGCGTGCCGCACTTCGGCTGCGAGCAGTGGTGCTGCGAAGGCGCGCGCATCGACGGCCGCGCGCTGCATCCGGCGGCGCTCGGTGTCGTCGACCGGCGGGTCGGCAAGCTGCTGCTGGTCGAGGCGACGCCGGCGATCGAGGCGCAGGTCGACCTGCTGCACGAGAGGGCGGGCGTCGAGGGCCGCGGCCGGCAGCCGGTCGACGCCGTGCTGACGACGCACGCGCACCTCGGCCACTACCTCGGGCTGGCGTGGTTCGGCCGCGAGGTCGCCGGCAGCAAAGAGGTGCCGCTGCACTGCTCGCCGCGCTTTGGCGAGTTCCTGCGCGGCAACGCGCCGTGGAAGCAGCTGGTGGCGCTGCGGCAGCTCGACGTGCGGCCGTTCGTCATCGGCGAGGCGTTTTCGCCGTGGCCGGGGCTGCTGGTCACGCCGATCGCGGTGCCGCACCGCGACGAGTTCTCCGACACGATGGCGTTCGTGCTGCAGGGACCGAGTCGCAAGCTGCTGTTCGTGCCCGACGTCGACGCGTGGGAGAAGGCGCCGGGCCTGCTCGAGCGGCTGCTGGACGGCGTCGACGTCGCGTACGTCGACGGCACGTTCTACGACGGCCGCGAACTGCCGGATCGCCCGCTCGCCGAGATCCCTCACCCGCTGATGACGCGCACGATGGACCGCCTTGCCGACGTCGCCACGGCACGGCCGGGGACGATCCGCTTCGTGCACCTCAACCACACCAATCCGGCGCTGCACGACGCGGCGTTGCGGCGGCAGATCGAAGCGCGGGGCTTTGCGATCGCGGCCCAGGGCGAGCGCGTCGGGCTGTAGCCGTCAGCGCAGCAGCGCGCGGTCCATCGGCGTCCGCCACGGCGTCGTGTTGGCGTCGGGCGGCGATTGCCACCACCAGCGCACGGCGAGCGGGCCGAAGAGGTCGAGCGCCCACGCCAGCTCGCGCTGCAGCAGCGCGTCCATCGGCGCGCCGCCTTGCGGCACGTCCTGCCAGCGCGGCGCGGTGGGCAGCCACAGGTAGAAGCGCGCGCGTTCGCCGCCGGGTGGGTGCAGCGTCAGGCTGCGCACGAAGGCGCGGTCGCGTTCGCCGCCGGCGACCGGCGGCGCGGACAGGTCGCGCGCTGGCGTGGTGCGGTGCACGACGACGGCGGTGGTGGCTGGCGCTGGTTGGCCGTCGACGAACACGCGCACGCCGCGCAGCGGCAGGCCGACCGAGCCGAGCAGGATGGGCGCTGTG
>VGZG01000125.1 GCA_016872675.1 Planctomycetota bacterium | reverse complement strand
ACCACGAATCTCGTTCGCCGGGCGGACCGGCCTTCCCCGCGATTGGTCCCCGAGCACCGCAACGCGGAGAGTCCGCAACCGCCGGTCTGACACTCCCGCGACGTCTTCGGCCCTTCGCTCCACCACCGGGCCGCGGCACGATGTGCCGATGGTGCGTCCCTCGTCTTCGCCCTCGCTCGTCCTCGCCCACGCCGCGACCCTCGCGGCCGCGCTGAGCGGCTCGCTCGCAACCCCTCTCGCCGCCCAGCACGAACAGGGCGCTGCCGATCCCAACGCGCCGATGTACGTCGCGCCGCGCAGCGCCGCCGCGCAGGAAGCGATCGCCGGCTTCCAGCTCGCCGAGACGCTGGTCTGCGACCTCGTCGCCAGCGAGCCCGACCTCGCCAACCCGGTGGCGTTCGCCATCGACGGCAAGGGCCGCGTCTACGTCGCCGAGACCTTCCGCATCAAGGACGGCGTCTTCGACGACCGCGACTACATGCAGTGGAAGGACGACGACCTCGCCTGCCGCACGGTCGCCGAGCGCCTCGCCAAGTACGAGAAGCACATCAAGGACCGCATCCCGCGCTTCGCCGCCTACAGCGAACGCGTGCGCCTGCTGGTCGACACCGACCGCAACGGCACGCTCGACAAGGCGACGGTGTTCGCCGCCGGCTTCGACCAGCTCGCCGACGGCATCGCCTCGGGCGTGCTGCCGGTCGGCCAGGACGTCTGGTTCACCAACATCCCCAAGCTCTGGCGGCTGCGCGACGCCGACGGCGACGGCACGGCCGAGGTCCGCGACGCCGTGCACGACGGCTACGGCGTGCACAGTTCGCTGATCGGCCACGACCTGCACGGCCTCGTCGTCGGCCCCGACCGGCGGCTGTACTTCTCGATCGGCGACCGCGGCTTCCACGTCGAGCACGAAGGGCGCACGCACGCCTATCCCGACGAGGGCGCGGTGCTGCGCTGCGAACTCGACGGCAGCGGCCTCGAGGTCGTGCACCGCGGCCTGCGCAACCCGCAGGAGCTGGCGTTCGACGCGCACGGCGACCTGTTCACCGGCGACAACAACAGCGACGGCGGCGACCGCGCGCGCCTCGTGCAGATCGTCGCCGGCGCCGACAGCGGCTGGCGCATCGGCTTCCAGTGGCTCGACGACCGCGGCGCCTGGAACCGCGAGCGCATGTGGCAGCCGCGCCAGCCCGGCCAGCCGGCGCGCACGCTGCCGCCGATCGCCAACTTCGCCGACGGCCCGTCGGGCCTCGCGTTCGATCCGGGCGTCGGCCTGCCCGAGCGCTTCCGCGGCTGCTTCTTCCTGTGCGACTTCCGCGGCGGCGCCAGCTACAGCGGCGTGCACGCGGTCCGCCTGCAGCGCGCCGGCGCCGGCTACGAGCTGGCGAGCGCCGACAAGGTGATCTGGAACGTGCTCGCGACCGACGTCGACTTCGGCCCCGACGGCGCGATGTACGTGCTCGACTGGGTCGCGGGCTGGAACAAGTCCGGCAAGGGCCGCATCTACCGCGTGCGCACGCCCGGCATGGCGAACGACATGCAGCTGCGCGCGGGCGCGCAACTGCTCGCCGCCGACCTCAAGCCGCGCGGCGAGGCAGCACTGGTGGCGCTGCTCGCGCACGCCGACCGCCGCGTCCGCCAGGAGGCGCAGTTCGCGCTCGTCGATCTCGGCGCGCGCGACGCCCTGTTCGCCGCGGCGAAGAACAAGGCGGGCCGGCAAGCGCGCCTGCACGGCCTGTTCGGGCTCGGCATCCTCGGCCGCAAGGACGCAGCGGCGCTCGATGGCGTCGCCGCCCTGCTCGATGACGGCGACGCCGACGTGCGCGCGATCGCCGCGCGCGTGCTCGGCGACTGCCGCCGCGCCGACGCCGTCGGCGCGCTGACGAAACGCCTGACCGACGGCAGCGGCCGCGTGCAGCGCGAAGCGGCACTGGCGCTCGCGCGCCTGGGCGCTGCCGCCGAGCCGGCGACCGGCGAACTCGTCGAACTGCTGCGCCGCAACGACGACCGCGACGCCGTGCTGCGCCACGCCGCCAGCTACGCGCTGGCCGAGGCCGCCAAGCCCGACGCGCTGCTCGCCGCCGCCGGCCACGGCAGCCGCGCGGTGCGTCTCGGCGCGCTGCTGGCGCTCGCGCGCCGCGGCAACGCCGAGGTCGCGCGTTTCCTCACCGATGCCGACCCCGACCTGCGCGCCGACGCCGCGCGCGCCATCCACGACACGCCGATCCCCATCGCGATGCAGGCGCTCGCCAAGCTCGCGTACGACGACGACCCCGACAGCGAGGCCGTCGACTGGCGCGCGATCAACGCCAACCGCGCCGTCGGGTTGAGCGAGAACGGCGAGGCGCTGGTGCACCTCGCGGCGCAACCGAACCACGGCGAACGCATGCGCATCGAGGCGCTCGACGTCGTCGGTGAGTGGCTGGCTCCGCACGGCCAGTGCCGCGTCACCGGCAACTGGCGGCCGTGCCAGCACCCGGGCGCCGACGTCGTGCGCCAGTGCTTCTTCGGTTCGCTGCCGCTCTTCCTCGCCGACCCGGTCGTCGCCGCCGCCGCCTGCCGTGCGGCCGCCACGCTCGGCCTGCGCGAGGCCGGCCCGCAGCTCGCCACCGCCGTCGCCAGCACGCTGCCCGCGGCAGCCCGCCTCGCCGCACTCGACGCGCTCGCCCAACTCGACGCGCCGCAGCTCGAAGCGACGCTCGCCGGCATCGGCGCCGACGCGCCGGTCGCCCTGCGCCAGCGCGCCGTCGCGCTGCTGTCCAAGACCGCTCCGGCCAAGGCCGTGCCGGTGCTCGCGACGCTGGCGCAGAACGCGCCGCAGGGCGAACGCCAGGCCGCGTTCGAAGCGCTCGGCGACATCGCGGACGCGGCGGCCACCGCCGTGCTCGCCGGCTGGCTTGACCAGCTCGCCGCCAACACCGTGCCGGCCGCGCTGCAGCTCGACCTGCTGCAGGCCGCCGGCAAGCACCCGACGCTCGCCGCGCGCACGACGCCGTTCCTCGCCGAGGACAGCAAGGACGCGCTCGCCGGCTGGCGCGTGGCGCTCGAAGGCGGCGACGCCGGCAAGGGCCGCGCGGTCTTCCACGACCACGAAGCGACGCGCTGCACACGCTGCCACGCGCTCGGCGGCAGCGGCGGCAACGCCGGCCCCGCACTCGACGGCATCGGCAAGAAGCTGACGCGCGCGCAATTGCTCGAAGCGCTCGTCGCGCCGAGTGCGCGCATCGCCGAGGGCTTCGGCGCCACCACCGTGCGCCTGCACGACGGCACGATGCACGTCGGCGTGATCACCAAGGACCAGGACGGCGAGGTTGTCGTCGCGCCGGCCAACGGCGAGCCGGTGCGCCTGCAGGCCACCGCGATCGCCTCGCGCACGCCGAACGCCGAGAGCGCGATGCCGAGGATGGCGGGGCCGCTGGATCGGCGGCAGGTGCGGGATCTCGTGGAGTTCCTGGGCCGTCAGCGCAAGGACTGAGGCCCGACACCAAATCACGCCGCAGGCTCTCGGCTGGCCTCCGGGTGGCCGCGAACGCCACCAGGCAGCATGCTTGCAGCCGACAGACGGTACGGCGCCACCACCGGCATCGGCGTGGCCGCTGACGCCTTACGCCATCAGCTCGCGCCGCGCCTTGCCAAATACGTCGGTCAGCCGGAAGTCGCGCCCCTGGAAGCGGTACGTCAGCTTCTCGTGGTCGTGCCCCAGCAGGTGCAGCACGGTCGCCTGCAGGTCGTGCACGTGGATCGGCGTCTCGGTGACGCGGTGGCCGAGTTCGTCGGTGGCGCCGACGATCACGCCGGCGCGCGTGCCGCCGCCGGCGAGCAGCATGCTGAAGCAGTGCGGGTGGTGGTCGCGGCCGAGGAACTTGCTGCCGGCGCGCGCTTCGTTCATCGGCGTGCGGCCGAACTCGCCGCCCCACACGACCAGCGTCTCGTCGAGCAGGCCGCGGCGCCGCAGGTCGACGAGCAGCGCGGCGAGCGGGCGGTCGAGCTGCGCTGCCTTGGCCGGAAACTGCGTCATCAGGTCGTCGATCGGGCCGGTGCCGTGGATGTCCCAGCCGGAGTCGTGCAGTTGCACGAAGCGCACGCCGCGCTCGACGAGCCGGCGCGCCAGCAGGCAGTTGTTGGCTAGCGAGCGCTGGCCCGGCGTGGTGCCGTACAGCGCGTGCACCTCGGCCGGCTCGGCGGCGAGGTCGGTGGCATCGGGCACCGACAGCTGCATGCGGAACGCCAGCTCGGCCTGCTCGATGCGCGAGCTGGTCTCGGGGTCGCCGTGCGCGGCGAGCGCCTCGGCGTCGAGGTCGACGCCGGCGCGCAGCGCGCGTTCGCGGCGGGCGCGGTCGTAGCCGGCCGGGTCCTGCAGGTAGAGAACCGGCTCGCCGGCGGCGCGGAACTCGGTGGCCTGGTGCGCCGACGGCAGGAAGCCGCTCGCCCATAGCGCCTTGCCCGCGCTCGGCAGGTTGCCGCTGAGCAGCACGACGAACGCCGGCAGGTCGCGGTTCTCGCTGCCAAGCCCATAGCTCGCCCACGCGCCGAACGACGGCCGGCCGGGCCGCGGCGCGCCGGAGAACAGCAGGTGCTCGGCCGGCGCGTGATTGAACTGGTCGGTGACCATCGAGCGCACGAGCGTGCACTGCGACAGCTGCTGCGCGAGGTGCGGGAACAGTTCGCAGACCTCGGTGCCGAGCGCGCCGCGGATCCAGCCGTGCTGGTGGCCGAGCAGCAGCGGGTGGCCCTTGATGAACGCGAAGCGCTCCTTCTGCAGGAAGCTGTCGGGGCACTTCTGCAGGTGCAGCCGGTCGAGCGTCGGCTTGCGGTCGAACATGTCGAGCGTCGGCGGCGCGCCCTCCATGTGCAGCCAGATGACGTTCTTGGCGCGCGCGACGAGCGGCGGGCGCTTGTCGTCGCCGCCGAACAACGAACGCAGCGCCAGCGCGCCGAGCGTCGACGTCGAGCCCTGCAGGAAGCGGCGACGGCAGGCGAGCGTGCGCAGGAGGTCGGCGTTCATCGGCGGGTCACGAACTCGTCGAGGGCCATGACCACGGATGCGAGCACGCTCCACGCCGCCAGCTCGCAGGCGTCGGCGCGCTGCGGGCCGGCGATCGCTTCGGCTTGCTGCGGCGCTGCCGCGAAGCGCGCGCGCTCGTCAGCGAGCAGTTGGCGAGTGCGCGCGCGCTCGCCATCGCTCGGCGCGCGGCACAGGCAGCGGCGCCACAGCGCGTCGACGCCGGCCGCGTCGTCGCCGTCGGCGGCTGCTTCGCGCGCCAGCCGGGCGAGCGCCAGCGCCGGCTCGCGGAACTGCGGGTCGTTCCACAGCACCAGCGCCTGCAGCGGCGTGTTGGTGCGCGGCCGCCGCAGGACGCACGCTTCGCGGCTCTGCGCGTCGAACACCATCATCGCCGGGTGCGGGCTGGTGCGCCGCCAGAAGGTGTAGAGCGCGCGGCGGTAGCGGTCGGGGCCGTCGGCCGCGCGCCACTCGGCGCCGCTGTACATCTGCAGCCAGACGCCGTCGGGCTGCGGCGGCATCACGCTCGGGCCACCGACCGTCGGCGTCAGCACGCCGGCGACGGCGAGCGCCTGGTCGCGCAGCGTCTCGGCCGAGAGGCGGAACGTCGCGCCGCGCGCGAGCAGGCGGTTGTACGGATCGTGCTCGCGCTGCGCTGGCGTCTGCGCCGACGACTGGCCGTAGGTCGCCGACAGCACGATCTGTTTGAGGAAGCCGCGCAGCGACCAGCCGCCGTCGCGCAGTTCGCACGCGAGCCAATCGAGCAACTCCGGGTGCGACGGCGGCTCGCCCTGCGCGCCGAAGTCCTCCAGCGTGGTGACGAGTCCCTGGCCGAACAGTTCGCTCCAGATGCGGTTGGCGAGCACGCGCTCGGTCAGCGGATTGCGCGGCGACACCAGCCAGCGGGCGAAGCCGAGGCGATCGGTCGGCGCCGGTTCGTCGCCGAGCCACTCGGCCCACACCGCCGGCAGCCCCGGCTGCACCGGGTCGCCCGGATCGAGGAAGCTGCCGCGCCGGTGGATGCGCGTCGTGCGCCGGCGCTCCGCCGGCAGTTCGCGCAGCACGGGCACCGCCGGGCCGCGGTGTTTGGCCAGCTCGGCTTCGAGGGCTGCGACCTGCGCGCGCGCCG
>VGZG01000124.1 GCA_016872675.1 Planctomycetota bacterium | reverse complement strand
CGCCGACTTCGGCGAGCGACCCGCGCTCGCTTCGCTTGGGCCGTCGACGTGGCGACCGACCGGCCACCCCGGCTTCGACCTCGCCGCCGCCGATGGCGGCCGGCGCGCGCTGGCTCCGTCCGGCGGGCGGCCGACCCTGGTCGTCTTCTTCCTCGGCTTCGGCTGCCTGCACTGCGTCGATCAGCTCAAGGCGCTGGCGCCCAAGGCTGGCGAATTCGCCGCCGCCGGCGTCGACGTCGTCGCCATCGGCAACGAGCCGCTCGCCAAGCTTCAGGAGCACGTCGAAGCGCTCGGCGAGCAGAAGTTCCCGTTCCCGCTGCTCGCCGACCCAGAACTGGCGGCGTTCCGCGCCTGGCAGTGCCACGACGACTTCGAGGCCATGCCGCTGCACGGCACGTTTCTCGTCGACGCCGACGGCGCGGTGCGGTGGCAGGACATCTCGTTCGAGCCGTTCAAGCAGATCGACTGGTTGCTGACGGAAGCGAGGCGATTGCTGGCGCTGCCGCCGCAGTCCGGCGCGAAGTGAGCGCGCGGAAGCCGCTGCGTCGTTGCCGTCGCGCGGGGCGCGTGGCAAGCTAGGCGCCTCTCCGATTCCAGCTCGTTCCAGGGAGGTCCGCTTTGGTCGTCGTTCCGCGCAAGCAGCGCTCGAAGGACAAGGTCATCACCGACCGCAAGTGTCTCGCCATGATCCTCGCCGGCCTGAGGGCCAGCGGGAAGACGGTCGTCCTGACCAACGGCGTATACGACCTGCTGCATGTCGGCCACACGCGCTGCCTCGAGGACGCGCGCTCGCGCGGCGACATCCTGGTGGTGGCGGTCAACTCCGACGCATCGACCGGAGAACTCAAGGGCATGGGCCTGCCGATCGTTCCGGCCGCCGAGCGCATGGAGGTGCTGTCGTCGCTGTCGTTCGTCGACTACGTCACCGAGTTCGCCGAGGCGACCGCGGACGAACTGCTCAAGCAGCTGAAGCCGACGCTGTACGCCAAGGGCGTCGACTACACGCTCAAGACGCTGCCTGAGAAGGACACGATCAAGGCGCTGGACATCAAGGCTGTGTTCGTCGGCGACAAGAAGTCGCACTCGACGACGAAGATGATCAAGCAGATTCAGAAGCTGAAGAAGAAGTAGTCCGCGTCGCCGACGCCATCGAAGCTTCCCGCGCGCCGCCAGGTAGCCACCAGCGCGCCGCCGCCGAATGCCGATTCCCCCTACGCACCATGGGGGAAGACACCGCACAGATCGCCGTCGCGGCTTGGACGGCCGTGCCACTGCACGGCCTCGCCGATGACCGGCCGTTGCCCTTCCCACTGTTCCTATGCACCGGCGACGACGCGCACGTGTTGTACCGCAAGGCCGGCGACAGCGTCGACGCCGCGCACTTGGGTCGGCTGCGCGCTGAGGGCGTCGACCGGCTGTTCGTGCGTGGTGATGACCTGCCGGCCTACTACGCGCGCATCGAGAGCGCATTGCAGGACGTCCTGCTCGACAAGGCCGTGCCGCTCGCTGACCGCGCCGACGTGCTGCACGGGGTCGCACGGCAGGTGGTCAATGAACTGTTCTCGTCGCCGATCGAACGCGTGGGCCTGCGCCGTGCCCAGCGCGTGATCACGGCCACCGGCGCGCTGCTGCTGCGCGAGACCAAGGCGTTCGCGGCGGTGCGCGCGGCGCTCGACAGCCAACCAGAACTCGCTGCGCACGGACTGCGCACGAGCATGCTGGCGATGGGTCTGGCCCGCGCAGTGCTCAGCGCGGACGCGGCGACGGTCGGCGAGGCCGGCCTCGCCGGCCTGTTGCACGACGTCGGCCGCATCGGCGCCGACCTCGGCGACAGCGACGTCGGCCACGCCGCACGCGGCGCCGCCATGCTGCAGAAACACGGCCTGTCGGTGACCGTCGTCGCCGCCGTGCGCGACCACCATGAGCGCGTCGACGGCAGTGGCAAGCCGAACGGCCTGCGTGCCGCCGCTGCGTCCGAGCTGGGCCTGCTGGTCGGACTCGCCGACGTCTTCGACGACCTCTACACGCATCGACCGGCGGGAGCCACGTTGTTCGACGTGCTGCGCGTGCTGGCCACTACCGGTCGCGAGCGCTTCGACGAGCGCTGTGCACAGGCGCTCGTGCAGTTGTTCCGCCGCTGACACGCCGCGCCGCGCGACCAGCGCGTCAGTCGACCAGCGCGCCGAATGCCGACCAGTAGCCGTCCGCGCCCTCGGCGCGCAGCGCCGCTGGATCGCCGTAGCCGTACAGGCAGGCGATCGTGCGCACGCCTGCGGCCTTGCCGGCGCGCACGTCCTGCACGCCATCGCCGACCATGGTCGCGCCGCGCGGTCCGGCGCCGAGTTGCGCCAGCGCGTGGCGGATTGGTGCCGCGTCGGGCTTGCGCTGCGGCAGCGTGTCGCCGCCGACGACCACGGGCAGCAGCCGTTCGAGCCCGAGCGCCCGCAGGATCGGCGCGGTGAAGCGGGTCGGCTTGTTGGTGACGACGGCGAGCGGATGGCCGCCTTCGTGCAGCGCCTGCAGGGCCCGGAGCGCGCCGGGGTAGAGCCGGGCGTGCACGGTGCACTGAGTCGCGTGGTGGGCGACGTAGCCGGCGAAGGCGTCGTCGAGAGCGCGCGCGGCGGCGTCGGCATCGGTCGGCAGCGCGCCGTGCAGCGCGCGGGCCAGCAGCGTGCGCGCGCCGTCGCCGACGAAGCCGCGCACGGTCGCGGTCAAGCACGGCGGCAGGCCGAAGCGCGCGCGGACGTGGTTGCAGCTGGCGGCGATGTCCGGCAGCGTATCGGCCAACGTGCCGTCGAGGTCGAACAGGAATGGGGCCGGCGCGAGCACGCCGCCGGTATACTGCCCGCCCCGATGCGCTCCCACTGCATGTGCGTGCTGCCGTTCCTATTCGCGTCCTGCGGCCTCGTGCGCGACTGGCGCGAACTGGAGAGCAAGCCCATGCCGATCGGCGAGTGTTTCGATGGCGTCGCGCATTGCGCCACTGGCATGCGCTTCACCCCCGACGACAGCGTCACCGACCGCGGCTTCGGCGTCTGGCAGTCGCGCTGGCGCCAGCGCGTCAAGTCGCCGGTCGGCCATCCGGCGCGCTACCGGCTGCGCGTCGAGATCCTCGTCGACGATGGCTCGGCCAGGACCGGTTGGCCGCTGCGCTTCGCCATCGACCAGGAGTGGATCGACGACCTGCGCCGCGCCAACTCGCCCGAAGAGCAAGACTGGTCGAGCGACGGTCAGGACCGCGAACTCGAAGCCATCTTCGGCGAGGCCCTGCGCCGCAAGCTGGCGCCGCAGGCCAGCGGCAGCGCTGTGCTGCGGGCCAAGGACGTTGCTCCGCCCGGGTCGTAGTCGCCGCGCCGCCTCGGAACCGCCCATGCCTTCGAGGCGACGCGCGCATGGTCCGCTGCGCCGCAATGTGCTTTGCTTGCCGCGTCTGTTTCGTCGATTCCTAGTGCGCGCATGACACCTGGGCCGACCAGTCGCTGCGACACCGCCCGAGCCGAGGCGAGTCCGCCCGAACTCTCGGTACTGATCGTCAACTACAACACCTGGCACGTGTGCGCGAACGCGATCGCGTCGCTGCGCCAGCACGGTCCGACGCGGCCCGATGGCACGCCGATGCCGTTCGAGTGCGTTGTCGTCGACAACAAGTCGCCGCATTGCGCCGACGACGCCGTGCAACTGGTGCGCGACGAACTGGCGAAGCTCGCCGCCGGGCAGGGCGACCCGCGCGCCGGCCGGCTCGTCATGCACGACGAGAACGGCGGCTACAGCAAGGGCATGAACCTCGCGCTCTCGCACGCCCGCGGTCGCTGGATCCTGGTCAGCAACCCCGACGTGCTGTTCCAGCCTGGCATGTTGCCGGCGCTGCAGCGTCGGCTCGAGGCGGATCCGCGCATCGGCATCACCGTGCCGAAGGGCTACTGGGACCCTGAGTGCGGCAGCCGCCTGCCGCCGAACACGCTGCCGACGCTGCGCGAGGTCGTCTGGCACGCGCTAGCCGCCATTTCGCCGAGGTTCAGCCACTGGTACGCACGGCGCCAGGCGCGGCAGTGGTTGCGCGTCTGGCTGGCTGAGCAGCCGCTCGCGCTCGAGATGATGTCGGGCTGCATGTTCCTCGTCGAACGCGCGTTCTTCGAGTCGATCGGCAGCTTCGACGAGCGCTACCCGCTGTACTACGAGGACACGGATCTCTCGCGCACGATCCACCGCGCCGGCCGGACCATCGTGCAGGCGCCCGACGCGCACCTCGTCCACTTCGTCAATCGTTCGGGCATGACCGAGCTGGAGGCGATGTGGCAGCGACACAAGACCAGCCGCGCGCTTTACTACCGCAAGTGGTACGGCCGGCTTGGCGCGGCGTTCGTGCGCGTCGTCGACGGCCTGTTGGCTGCGAAGTGGACGCAGCGGTTTCGCCGCTTCCGGCACGCCACGCCGCTCGTCGACCTCGGCGCCAGCGCCAGCGCGCCGGTCCTCGACTTCGGCCGCGACTGTGAGCGCTACCTCGTGCTGCTTTCGCTCGATCCGCGCTTCTTCCTGGCCGGCGGCATACTCGGCACTGGCAGGGCATGGACGCCGAGCGCGCTCGGCTTCTCGTACTTCGTGCACGCGGTCTACTACTTCCAGGCCTACGACCTGAGCGGTGGCCGCTTCGAGCGCGTCGGCACATGGCGCTACCAGTGCATGTCGCACCTCGGCAAGGCCATGCCGGCCGGGGTGGCGCCATGACCGTGCCGACGCTGTCAGTGGTGGTGCTGAGCTGGAACACGCGCGCGCTGACGCTCGCGTGCCTGCAGGCGCTGTTCGCCGAGGCGCCGCGGCATCCGCGCGAGGTGATCGTCGTCGACAACGGCAGCGCTGACGGCAGCGCCGACGCGATCGCCGCCGCGTATCCACAGGTCCGGTTGCTGCGCAATGCCGACAACCGTCTGTACGCCGCCGGCAACAACCAGGGCGCCGCGGTCGCGCTCGGCGCGTACGTCTGCACGCTCAACAGCGACACGGAGGTGCGCCCCGGCGCGCTCGACCTGCTGGTTGATTGGCTGCGCGACCGCGCCGACTACGGCGCCGCCGCGCCGCGGCTCGTCCATCCCGACGGCCGCGTGCAGCGCGCCTGCATGCGCTTCCCGGGGTTCGCCTCGGCGCTGTGCTTCGACTCGTGGTGGGGGACGTGGTGGCCGGGCTCGTGGGCGCAGCGCCGCTACACCATGGCGGACTTCGACCACCTCGCCGCGCGCGACGTCGACCAACCACCCGGCGCTTGCTGCGTGCTGCGGGCCGACGAGTGGCGCGCGCTCGGCGGCTTCGACGAGTCGCTGTCGCTGTTCTTCAACGACGTCGACCTGTGCCGCCGGCTGTGGCGCGGCGGCCGCCGCATCCGTTACGTCGCCGAGGCCGAGGTCCTGCACCATCTCGGCGCGTCGACCCGTAACTTTGCGCGCATGCTGGCGATCTGGCACAAGAACCGCCGCGCCTACTACAAGAAGCACCACGGCGTCGTCGGCGCGCTGTGGATCGACGTCTGCGTGCAACTGCGCGTGTGGGAGGAGTGGCTCAAGATCGGCCGACGCAACCGTCGCGACCCGGCGCGCAAGCGCGCCGAGCGCGCGCACCTCGCCGCGGCGCGGAAGGAGCTGCGCGCGTCGTGAAGGCCTGCTTCCTCGTCGCCAACCATCCGCCTGAGGCCTGGGGCGGCACCGAGCAGGTCGTCGTCGCCCTGGCGCGCGAGCTGCGCGGGCTCGGCGTCGAGGTCGTGATCGTCAGTGGCAGCGCCGCGCCGCACGCCGGCGTCGATGTCATGCGCGAGGAGTTTGCCGGCGTCGTCGTGCATCGCGTGCCGAAACTGCCCGACGAATGGGACCGCCATGGCTTTGTGCGGCCGCGCCTCCTAGCGTTGGTCCGCGCGCTGCTGGCGCAGGAGCGTCCCGACGTGCTGCACGTGCACTCGTCGGCCTCGCTGGGCTTCGGCATGACGCCGCTCGCGCGCGCGCTCGGCGTCCCGGCGGTGACGACGTTTCACGATCTGTGGGCCACCTGCGCGCGCTACTTCCGGTTGCCGGTCGGCGGCGTCACGTGCCCTAGCGGCGCCGAGCGTGAGCCGTGCGTGCGCTGCGTCGCGACCGACGTCGGCTTGCCGCCCGACGCGGTGCGCGCAGCGCTCGCCGAGCGCGACCGGCTGGCGCGCGCCGAGGTCGCGGCCGCCAGCGCGCTGACCGCGCCGA
>VGZG01000123.1 GCA_016872675.1 Planctomycetota bacterium | reverse complement strand
CGAACTCAAGAAGGCGAAGTCGCTGGCGCTCGAAGCCGACTTCGGCCGCAACTACGACCTCGGCGACTTCTGCGTCTTCGCCGACGCGCGGCTCGTGCAGCAGTGAGCGCGCGCCGGCACGCCGCAGCCGTGGCGCGCGCCGCCCTCGCCGTCGCCGCCGCGGCGGTGGTCGCCGCGCCCGTCGTGCGCGCGCAGGACCCGCTCGCCGCCGTGCGCGCCGACGAAGCGCGGCGCGTCGCGTTGGTCGCGCGCTGCGCGCCGGCGGTGTGCGCGGTGATGGCGATGGACGAGCCGGGCGGCGGCAGCGGCGTGGTGTTCGACGCGCGCGGGTACGTGCTGACCAACTACCACGTCGTCGGCGAGCCCGACCCGAAGTGGCAGCCGCCGCAGCCGCCGGCGCTGCCCGACACCGACCTGCAGGCCTTCCGCGCGCAACACCCGGCGGCCGACGACGCGGCGGTCGCGGCGTTCACGGCGCGCTGGCAGGACGAGTGGCGGCGCGAGCACGCGCCGCGCGGCCGCCGCCACTACCGCAACAAGAAGGTCGGCCTGCCCGACGGCGAGCTGTACGAGGCGGTGGTGCTCGGCATCGACCCGGGCAGCGACCTCGCGGTGCTGCGCTTGCTGCCCAAGCACGCGGGCCAGACGTGGCCGCATCGCCCGCTCGGCGACAGCGACGCGGTGCGCGCGGGCCAGCCGGCGCTGGCGATGGGCAACCCGTTCGTGCTGGCGACCGACTTCGCGCCGACGGTGACGTTCGGCGTCGTCTCGGGCGTGCACCGGTACCAGGAAGGCCAGGGCAACCGCATGCTCGTCTACCCGGACTGCATCCAGGTGGACGCGCCGGTGAATCCCGGCAACAGCGGTGGACCGCTGTTCGACGAACGCGGCGACGTGATCGGCATCAACGGTCGCATCGCCGTCGGCGATCGCGGCCGCGTCAACGTCGGCGTCGGCTTCGCGATCGCGAGCAACCAGATCCGCAACTTCCTCGGCGACCTGATGGCGGGCCGCCACGCCGAACACGGCACACTCGACCTCAGCGCGTGGCGCGCCGGCCAGGACCGGCAGCAGGCGGATCCGACGCTGCGCGGCGTCTACGTGCAGCAGATCTTCAAGGACGCGGTCGCGGCGGCGGCGGGCATCGGGCTCGGCGACGAACTCGTGCGCTGCGACGGGCTCGCGCTGCGTTCGCCCAACGAACTGGCGCGCCAGATCGGCGTGCTGCCCGCGGGCGCGTGGGTCGAACTGGCGTGGCGGCCGCGCGCGAGCGAGGGCTTTGGCGCACTGCGCGAGGCGGCGGTGCGGCTCGCGGCGCTCGACACCGGCTCCAGCCGCGATGGCGGCGGCGACGACGCGCGGCTGGCGAGCGCCGACGAACGGCGTCGCGCGCGCGACGCATGGCTGGCGCAGTGGCCGGCCCGCGACGAACCCGCCGATGCGATGGTGACGTGGCGCGTCGTCGCGCCCGAGGGCTTCGTCGTGCGCGCCCTGCGCCATGGCGAACGGCTGCGTCGCGACCGCGGTGGCTTCGACTGGACCGACCTCGGCGACGCGCGCGTCGACAACGGCGACGGCAGCGATGGCAGCGGCTTTGCCAGCGACGGCAACAGCCCGACGATGCGCGACCTGACCGCCGACGAGCGCGAGTCGCTGCGCCGCGAGCGCGCCTGCAATCCGCTGCTGTGGCCGTCGACGACGGTGCGCGCGCGCTTGGCCGAGGCGCTGCTGCTCGGCGGCGTGCACGTGCTCGGCGCGCCGGCGCTGCGCTTCGCGCTGCCCGGCGACGGCGGCTGCGAGGCGTGGTTCTTCCTCGACGGCACGCCGGCGGGCTGCGCGTTCCGCGACCCGGTGCGCAAGGCGCGGGTCGAATGGCACGTGCGCGGCAGCGCGGTGCGCGTGGTGTTCGACGGCAAGGCGCAGGCTGGTTGGCGCGACAGCCAGCGCGACGTGACGGCGGCGGAGCCGGCGCTGTTCGGGAGGCCGCAGTGAGCGGCAGCGAACGCACGCGCGCGGCGCTGCTGGGGTGTGTGCTCGCCGCAGCCGCCAACGCCGCCGTGGCGCCGCAAGCGCCGCAAGCGCCCGCCGCCGCCGCAACCCCCGCGCCCGCCACGCAGCTCGAACGCACGATCGCGCTGCGCCAGCCGAGCGTGGTCAAGGTCTTCGGTGCGAGCGGCCTGCAGACGATCCGGCCCTACTGCGCCGGCGTCGTCGTCAGCGCGCAGGGCCACATCCTCACGCTCGACCAGATCCTGCTGCAGCCCGAGCGCACGCGCGTCGTGCTGCACGACGGCAGCGTGCATCAGGCGACGCTGCTGCCGCCGGAGCCGCAGCTCGGCGTGCGCTTGCTCCAGATCGACGCGGCGAAGGTCGAGGGCGGCCTGCAGCCGCTGTGGCCGGAGCGCGAGCGCTTCGACCGCACCGGCCAGTTCGTCGTCGCGCTGGGCAACTGCTTCCGCCTCGCGGAGTTCGAGGAAGCGAACAGCGCCACCTTCGGCGTCGTCGTCGGCCGCGCCAACACGGCGCTGCGCCATCGCCTCGCCGACGTCGCCTACGACGGCGACCTGATCCTGACCGACGCGGCGATCAACCCCGGGCAGGAGGGCGGCGGGCTGTTTTCCCTCGATGGCCGCTGGCTCGGCCTCAACATGAAGTCGCTCGCGGCGAAGGAGACCAACACGCTGCTGTCGGCCGCGATCCCCGTCGCCGACCTGCTGCCGTACCTCGAACGCGTCGTGCGCGGCCAGCAGGCCCCGGAGCCGGTCGCCGTCGCCAAAGAGCCGGCGTGGCTCGGCGTCGTGCTGTTCGACAAGGCGGGCCGGCAATCGCCACCGGCGTACGTCGAACGCGTGGTCGCCGGTTCGCCGGCTGCGGCGCTCGGCCTCCGCGCCGACGACCTGATCGTGCGCCTCGACGACTTCTCGATCCGCACCTGCCGCGAGTACCGCGACGTGCTCGCGCGCTTCGCCGCTGGCGCCAAGGTGCAACTGGTGTGGAAGCGCGGCCAGCAGGTGCAGCAAGCCCAGGTCACGCTCGGGAAGGAGCCGGCCAAGTGAACGCGCACCGCAGCGTTCGGCGTGTCGGCGAGCGGGCGCTGCGCACGGTGCCCGCCGCAGCCGTGGCGTTGGCGCTGTGCGCCGCCGCGCTGACGGCGCAAGCGACGCCGGCCGACGAGTTCGTGCGCCTCGAACCGGTCGTGCAGCAGGCGCTCGCGGTGGCGGCGCCGTTCACCGTCACGATCGAGACGTTCGGTGGCACGCGGCAGGTCGAACGCGCCGAGGGCCCGATGGACGGCGAAGCGCCGCCAAAGGCGCGGCCGCGGCCGGCCCCCAAACCAAAGCCGAAGCCCAAGCCCGACGACGCGCCGGAGAAGGACAAGGACGGCGACAAGCAGCCGAAGAAGCCGCTCGTCACGCCCGCGACCGGCTTCCAGCAGGCGCAAGGCCGCGCGACCGGCGTCGTGCTGACCGCCGACGGCTGGATCCTGGTCGCGCGCTTCGCGCTCGCGCTCGAGCCGACGACGATCCTCGTCACCGTGCCGGGCGTCGGCACCTTCCCGGCGACGCGCGCCGGCGAAGACACCAGCCGCGGCCTCGCGCTGGTGAAGATCGAAGCCAGCGGCCTGCCGGTGCCGACCTTCGTCGATCCAGGCGAGGTGCGCGTCGGCCAGTGGGCGCTGGCGCTCGGGCGCACGTTCGCCGCCGATCTGCCGACCGTGCACTTCGGCATCGTCAGCGCCAAGGGCCGGCAGTTCGGCCGCGCGCTGCAGATCGACGCTGGCACCTCGCCGGCCAACTACGGCGGCCCGGTCGTCGATGTGCAGGGCCGTGTGCTCGGCATCGCCGTGCCGCTGTCGCCGAGCGGCCGCAACGCCGGCGTCGAGTGGTACGACTCGGGCGTCGGCTTTGCGGCGACGATCGCCGACATCGCGCCGCTGCTCGCGCGCATGCAGCAGGGCGAAGCGCTGCAGCGCGGGTGGCTCGGCGTGCAGTTCGACCCGAAGTGGCTCGGCCCCGGCGCCAAGGTCGTCACCGTCGACGCACGCGGTCCGGCGCACGCCGCCGGCGTGCAGAAGGGCGACGTGCTGCTGCAGGTCGGCGGCGTGCCGGTGCGCAACGCGCCGCACGCGCTGGCGTGCATCAGCGGACACCTCGGCGGCGACGCGCTCGCGCTCGCCGTGCGCCGCGCCGACGGCACCGAGGCCGCGCTCGGCCCGATCGTGCTCGCCGACGCGCCGTGGTCCGAGCAGCAGGTGAAGAAGGACGCCGAGACGCCGGCCAGCTTCTCGTTGCCGGAGCCGCAGCAAGGGCGATGAGGCACGTCGGCGAGCATGCAACGCGAGGCACACAAGTCATGGTCGTTCGCGGACGCCGCGGTGTGGGACCGTGAGCCGATGTGGGCCATGACCCCGGACGAGCGCCTGGAGATCGCCCGCGTCCTGCGGGAGCGTGTCTACGGCGCCGATGCACCGGACGTGCGGTAATCGGAGCGAGCGAAGTCGAGACGCGCGGACTGCGATCGTCTGCCCTCAGCCTGACTTCCCTGCGTTGGCAACTCGTCGTTGCCGGAGCCGCAGCAAGGGCCATGATGCGCCGGTGCTGCGTCCCGCCCTTCTCGCCCTCGCCGTCGTCGCGCTCGGCTGCCTGACCGGCTGCCGGCGGGCGGCGCCGTGGCAGGCGGCGGACTGGCGGCCGGCGAGCCCGCCGCAGCGCATCGTCGCCGCGTCGGTGCTGGCGACGGAGACGCTGCTGGCGATCGCGCCGCGCGAACGGCTTGCTGGCGTGCACGTGCTCGCCGCCGACGCGCGCTACTCGCCTGTCGCTGACGAAGCCAAGGGCCTGCCGCTCGTCGGCGCCGACCCCGAGCAGTTGCTGGCGGCGCAGCCCGACCTCGTCGTCTGCGATGCATTCACGCGGCCGGAGACGTTGGCGCTGCTCGCCGCTGCCGACGTGCCGGTGGTGCAGACGGCGACGCCGACGTCGTTCGCCGACATCGCCGCCAACCTGCGCCGCATCGGCGCGGTGTGCTGGCTGGACGCGCCGGCCGAAGCGTTGGTCGCGCAGATGGAGCAGCGGCTGGCAGCGCTCAGCGCGCACGCCGGCGAATGCGCGAATTGGCGCGTCGCCAGCCTGGACGGCGCGCTGCACACCTACGGCCGCGGCTCGCTGTTCGACGCCATGGTCGGAGCCGCTGGCGCGCGCAACCTCGCCGGCGAACGCGGCGTCGGCCCGTTCCGCAAACTCGACGTCGAGACCGTGCTCGGCTGGCAGCCCGACGCGCTCGTGCTCGGCGGCGCCGATGCGTCCGATGGCGAACAGCCGGCGTGGCTGGCGCAGCAACCGGGCCTTGCGCTCATGCCGTGCGCGCAGCGCGCCCGCTACGTGCGCATCCCGTCGCCGCTGCTGGCGACGACCTCGCACCGGCTGGTCGACGCGGCGGCGCGGCTGCAGGACGCGCTGCGGCAGTGGGGGCGGCCGTGACCCGCGCGCTCGCCGCCGTCCTCGCACTGCTGGCGCTCGCCGCGCTGCACCTCGGGCTCGCGCGCGAAGGCCCGGGCCTCGGCGACCTCGCCGCGTGGCTCGCTGGCTGCATCGGCATCGGCGACGGCGTGCCGGCCGTCGACGCCTTCGTGCTCGGCGACATCCGGCTGCCGCGCCTGCTCGTCGCGTTGTGCGGCGGCGCGTCGCTGGCGCTCGCCGGCGCGGTCATGCAGGCGACGTTCCGCAACCCGCTCGCGTCGCCCGACCTCGTCGGCACGAGCGCAGGCGCTGCGTTCGGCGGCGCGTTGACGATCGTCACCGGCGCGGCGGCGTGGTCGGTGGTCGCGACGCCGGCGGGTTCGCTGCTCGGCGCGCTCGCGGTCACCGCGCTGGTGTTCACGCTGGCGCGCGCGCACGACCGCTTCGCCGTCACCTCGCTGCTGCTCGCCGGCATCGCGCTCAACACGCTGGTCGGCGCGCTGACGTCGTTCGCGGTGACGTTCACGTTCGACAACTACACGGCGAGCTCGCGTGTGCTGTTCTGGCTGATGGGCGGGCTGGATGCGCGCACATGGGAACACGCCGCGATCACCGCCGCGGGCCTGCTGCTGTTCGGCGCGCTGCTGCGGCCGGCGGTGCGCGAACTCGACCTGCTGACGCTGTCGGACGACGCCGCGTACAGCCTCGGGCTCGCAGCGCCGCGCGCGCGCCGGCGGCTGGTGTGGATCGCGTGCGGGCTGACCGCCGCCACCGTGTCGAACACCGGCGGCATCGCCTTCGTCGGCCTCGTGGTGCCGCACCTTGCGCGCCTGCTC
>VGZG01000122.1 GCA_016872675.1 Planctomycetota bacterium | reverse complement strand
GTGATCGTCTCGCGCCCAGAATGCACGGATTGCCGCTTGCAGTCCTACTGCGCCTTCAGCCGCACCAGCTCCGGCATCTCCGTCGCCGCCTCGATCGCCGCGATCGTCGCGCGCACCGACTCGACCTTCTTGATCGACAGGTTGCGCGGGAAGTCCTTCTCCTCCTTGTCGAAGTATTCCGCGAGCGCGCGCAGCTCGGGCAGCGCGACCTTCGCCCGGCCGCCGTACTGCAGCAGGATCGTCATCAGCTCCGGCGTGCGATCCTGGCTGTCCCACGGGTTCTGGTGGCGCGCGTACTGCGCGAGCGCGGCGATGCCTTCTTCGATGCGGTTCTTGGCGAGCACGCGCAGGCCTTCGACGCGGATGCCGTCGGCGAACATCTCGCCGCTCGGGGCAGGCTCGACGACGGCGCGGAGGATGGCGGGCAGCAGCGGCCGCACGGCGTCGGCCGACAGGTTGCGGTAGACGGACACGATGTTGCTGCGCGCGCGGCCGTCCTGGTTCTGCAGGCCGGCGCGCACGGCGACGTACAGGGCCTCGGGGTCGACGCCGTCGAGCGACTTGCCGAGCATGCCGTCGCGGTCGAACAGCGCGAACGTCAGATACCGCTGCTGCATGGCGCGCGGATCGCGCTGCGGATCGAGCTGCGTCATCATCGCGAGCAACTGCGGCACGGCCGCTGCCGCCGGCTTGCCGATCGCGGCCAGCGCTTCGGCCGCCTTGACGCGCAGCCACAGGTCGTCGGCGGCGAGCGTGCGGCGCAGCGCGTCGACCGCCGGCGCGCCGCGGCCGCGCAGTTCGCCGAGCGCCTGGCAGGCGCCGAGCCGCGCGTGAGGCTCCTTGGCGTCGAGCATCGCCACCAGCGCGTCGACCACCGGCGCGCGCCGCCGGCCGAGCGCCATCGCGGCGCGCTCGCGCACGACCGGCGACCAGCTGCTGAGGTTGGCGAGCAGTTCCGCGTCGCTGCGCGCGTCGTACGCGCTCTTGCGGTCCTTGTTGTCCCAGCCGCGGCCGTCGGCGATCAGCGCTTCGGCGTCGTTGGCCGACAGCTGCGCCGCCGTCGACGCGCGCTTGCCGGTCAGCAGCAGCGACCGCCGCGGCAGCCCGAGCGCGAGCAGCCAGCCGCCGGTCGCGTTCCAGTCGTCGTAGCTGTCGGGCTTGGGCTCGGGCGGGCCCTGGTGCGCGAACGTGCCGTCCCAGCGGCGCGCGAGGTCGGCGTACCAGCCGCCATACGCGCGCATCCACGCGCCGGTCGCTTGCGGCCCGCTGCGCGCGACGCCGGGCAGCGCCCACAGCACGTTGAAGTAGTTGCCGGTGTGGCCGGTGTCGCGCTCGGCGCCATGCGAGGCGACGCTCATGCGCGAGAAGAACGTCGCGGCGTCCGCTTCGCCCATGAGGTCGAACAGCGTCGCGGCCATGCCGCACTTGCCGTTGTCCTCGTGCGTCTCGATCCACGGGTGGTGGTCGCCGTACGGCACCGCGCCCTTGCCGACGTAGAACCGCAGCAACTTGGCGCTGCGCTCGATCGCGTCCGCGACCTGCGGGTCGTCGACGCCGGCCTGCCGCGCCAGCACGAGGCCGATCGTCAGCGGCAGCCCGGGCGAGTTCATCATGCCGTAGCCGCCGAGCCGCCCATCGGGCCGAGCGAAGCCATGGCCCCACGAACCGACGGCGCTCTGGCCCTTGGCGGCTTCCATGGCGAGGCGGCGCAGGCCCGCCAGCGCGTCGCGGTCGCCGGTCGCGAGCACGTGCTCGGCGAGGAAGATCATCACGTAGCCGTAGTGCCACGTCTGCATCGAGTCGCTGCGGTAGTCCGCCGCCCAGCGCGCCTCGCGCTGCAGCACCGGCCGGTGCTTGCCGTCGCCGCTGGCGAGCAGCGCCAGCGCGTTGAGCGAGCGCGGGATCGGGTCGAGACGGCGGCCGTACTTGGGATCCGCCATCTGCGCCGCCAGCGCCGCGACGCCGCGCGCGAACAGCTGCTCGGACTTGCGGCAGTCGAACGGAGCCGTCGCGCTGTAGTCACCCTGCGTCGGCAGCTTGACCGTGACCTCGGTGGAAGCGCCGCCGCGCCAGCGCGAAAGCCGCAGCGCGCCGCCGCCGGCCTTCGACTCGGCGGCGGTGATCGCCATGCCGAGCTCCGTGCGCGGATCGCGCGCGAACGGCGCGCCGCCGGCGCCGAGCAGCACGTCGCCGACCGCGAGCACGCCGTCGGCCGGCGAACCGGCGGCGACCTTGGTGATCGCGATCTGGCGCGCGTCGGTCGTCACCATGCGGTCGCAGAACATCCAGCCGCGCGCGCCGGTCGGTCCGAGGTTCCAGTCGTGCTCGTGGCCGGCGGGGATCGGCTCGCCCGCGGTCAGGTCGGGCACGCGCAGCGGCTTCTTGTCCTGCGCGAGGTTGGGCGCCGTGAACGCGAGTGCGACGAGGCTGACGGGAAGGACATGCAGAAGCCGCATCGGGCCAGCGTACCCGGGCCGCTGGCTGGCGCGCAGGCACTGGTTGGTTGGGAGCGACGGCTCGTTTGGCGAGGGCGCATCGGCTGCGCGGCATCGAGATGGCGCTGCGCCGCCGGTGGCCACGGCCGGGCCGCGCGTCGATCCGTCGGTTGCCGCTGGCGCCGTGCGGCGGTCACTCCGGCAGCGTGTGCGCCGGCCGGGCTTCCGGCCCGGGCTTGCCGCGGCCGAGGCGCGCGGCGAGCGCGTCGATGCCGGCGCGCAACGCGGCGACGACCCTGGGGTGCTGCGCGGCGACGTCGGTGGTCTCGCCGAGGTCGGCACTGAGATCGTACAGGCTCGGCGCGGCGTCGGCCTTGGCGGCGAGCACGAGCTTCCAGCGGCCGCGGCGCGCGCCGACCGGTTGCCAGCCGTCGTAGAAGACCAGCAGGCGCTCGTCGGGCGGCGGTTCGCCGCCACGCCAGCGACCGAGCAGCGACACACCGTCGCGCGGCGGCATGGCCGGCACGGCAACGCCGGCGAGCGCGGCGAACGTCGCGTACAGGTCGAAGCCGGCGGCCACAGCGTCGTCGACGCCGCCCGGCGCGATCGTGCCCGGCCAGCGCACGATCGCCGGCACGCGCACGCCGCCGTCGTGGCGGCTGCTGTACTTCTCGCCGCGCAGCGCGTGCTTGCGCGCGGTGTCGACCGTGGCGGCGTGGCCGTAGATGCCTTCGAGCTCGGGATACGCGCGCGTCAGCGGCCCGTTGTCGGACTGGAAGACGACGACCGTGCGCTCGGCGACGCCGGCGGCGTCAAGTGCGGCGAGCAGTTCGCCGACGGCCCAGTCGAGGCACTGCACCGCGTCGCCGTAGACACCGGCCTTGGACTTGCCCTGGAAGCGACGCGCCAGCAGCCACGGCGTGTGCGTCTCGATGTTGGAGAAGTGCAGGAAGAACGGCTGCGCCTTGTGGGCGGCGATCCACTGCGTTGCTTCGGCGGCGAAGCGCTCGGGCAGCGTGGCGAGCTGGGCCGGCTGCTCGGCCACCTGTTCGCCGCGCAGCAGCGGCAGCGGCGGGAAGCCGCGCGAGCGTCCTTGCTGGTCGAGGCGGTCTGGCACGTGGTCGTTGGGGTAGGGGATGCCGAAGAACGCGTCGAAGCCGTGGCGCGTCGGCAGGTGCTCGGGGCGGTGGCCGAGATGCCACTTGCCGATGCAGGCGGTGGCGTAGCCGTGGTCGCGCAGCAGTTCGGCGATCGTGACTTCGTCGGCGGCAAGCCCGGTGCGGTCGGTCGGGAACAGCACACGCGGCAGGCTGACGCGCTGCGCGTAGCCGCCGGTCAGGATCGCCGCGCGCGTCGGCGTGCACGTCGAGTGCGGCGCGTAGAACGACGTCATGCGCAGGCCCTGCGCGGCGAGGCGATCGAGGTTGGGCGTGGCGATGTCCGTGCAGCCAAAGCACCCGAGGTCGTCCCACGCGATGTCGTCGGCGACGATGTGCACGATGTTGGGCGGCAGCGGCGGCAGCGGGCCCGTCGGCTGCTGCGCGCGCGTCGTTGCGGCGAGCAGGGCGGAGACGGCAGCGAGTGCGAGCGCGAACGCGGCGGGCAGGCGGCGCATTGCCGTATCGTCGCTGGCGCACGCGCGCGATGCCATGCTCAGGCGGTCGCAGGAGCTGCGGCCGGCGCGAGGCGCTTTCCGGCCTAGGGGCTGCTGCCGTTGGGGGCTGCGCGTTGGCGGCGAAGCCGTGGCGCGTTGCACGGCAGCCCTGCCGCCGCGTGCCGTCGACGTGTCGCCCATGCCATGCGCGCCAGGAAGTCGCCGCGGCGATCGGCTATCGTTCCGCACGATGCTGACGAACCGGCGCGGCGCCGCCGCATGAACGTCGATCCTTCTCGCCGCCTGCTACAGGCTGCCGCCCTTGTCGTGCTGTTCGGCGTGGCGCTGCGCTGCGCCTGGATCGGCGACGACGCCTACATCACGTTGCGCACGGTCGAAAACGCGGTGACCGGCGGCGGCCTGCGCTGGAACCCCGACGACCGCGTGTGGACGAACACGCATCCGCTGTGGATGCTGCTGCTGACGGCGGCCCGCTGGCTGACTGGCGAGAGTTACTTCACGACGATCTGGCTCTCGCTCTGCCTGTCGCTGGCGGCGGCGATGCTGTTGTTGCGGCGTGCGGCGACCTCGGCGGCGGTCGTGGCGTGTGGTCTCGCGCTCGTTGGCGCGCGCGCGTTCACCGACTACTGCACGTCGGGGCTCGAGACGCCGCTGACGTTTCTGCTGCTGGCGCTGTTCGTCGACGCGCTGCTGCCCTCGGTGAAGCCCGGCAATCCGTGGCAGATGGCGATCGGCCCGGCGGTCGACGGCGCGACGGCGTCGTCGCCGAGCTTTGGCCGCGCGGCGGTTTGCGCGGCGCTACTGGCGGGCAATCGGATGGATCTGGCGCTGCTGTGCGCGCCGGCGCTGCTGGCGGCCATGCCCGGCCGGCCGCTCGGTCCGGCGCTGCGCACGCTTGCCGTCGCGGGCGCGCCGTTCTTCGCCTGGCTGCTGTTCGCGACGGTGTACTACGGCAGCCCGCTCCCGGTGACCGCGCACGCCAAGGCCTTCGGCGTCGGCATCCCGGCGAGCGACATGGCGCGGCAGGGACTCCACTACGTGCGCTTTACGCTAACCGAAGATCCGGCGCTGCTGCCGGTCGTCGCCGCGGGCCTCGGCGCGGCGCTGCTGGCGCCGCGCGCGCGCGGGCTCGCCATCGGCGGGCTCCTGTACTGCGCGTATGTCGTCAAGGTCGGCGGCGACTTCATGGTGGGCCGCTTCTTCCTGCCGCCGTTCGTCGTCGCGCTCGCCGTGTTGGCAGCGTGCTGGTCGCGATGGCCGCGGCGCTTCGCCACGCTGTCGGCCGTCGTGATCGTCGGACTGGTGGCGCTGCGCGGCCTGCCGCAGTGGCTGTTGCCGCCGCGCTGCGACACCGCGCCAGCGCCGGAGCAACGGTTGGCCCAGGGCGGCGTTGGCGACGAGCGCCGCGTCTACTACCCCGCGCTCGGGCTGTTCGCGCCGGATCGTCAGTCGCCGCGCTTTGGCGAATTGCACGGCGCGGTGCGTCCCGAGGGTGGCGGCCGCTGGGTGCTGCTCAATGGCGCCGTCGGTGTCGCCGGCTTCCGCGCGGGCCGCGACGGCACGCTGCTTGATCCGTTGCTGTGCGATCCGCTGCTGACCCGTCTGCCGGCCAAGGATCCGCGCAACTGGCGCATCGGCCACATCATCCGGCGTGTGCCGGAGGGGTATTACGAGTCGTTGGTCACCGGTGAGAACCGCCTGCGCCATCCCGGGCTGCGCGCGTACTGGGACGCGCTGCGCCTCGTGACGCGTGCGCCGGTCTTCGACGGCCAACGCTGGCGCGCGCTGTGGCAACTATGGCGCGGCGAACTCGACGCCGGCTTCCGCGACTTCGTCGCCACCGAGTACCGCATGCCACCGACCGTCGACGTGGCCGCGGCCGACCTCGCCGCCGAACTGCCGCTCGGCACGTACTGGTTCGACGAGCCCAAGGTGAAGCTGGTCTACGACGGCGGCGTGCTCGTGCGCTGGTCGCCGGCGACGCCGGCGCAGACGCTGCGCCTGCAGGCGATGGGCTTCTGCGACTTCCGCGTGCGCTTCCTGCGCGATGGCGTCGTGGTCGGCGAGGCGAAGGGCGTGCCGCAGCCCCAGCCGCCGCAACTGCCGCCGCTGCGCGCGCTCGTCGGCCTGCGCCAGGAACTCGTCGCCGTGCCGGCGGGCGTCGGCGCCTTCGACGCGGTGCGGATCGACACGGTCGAGAACCCGATGTCGCCAACGGCGACCGGGCCGGCGGGCTTGGCGCTGGTGCGGCGCGAGTGAATCGGAAGGCGTGCGTGT
>VGZG01000121.1 GCA_016872675.1 Planctomycetota bacterium | reverse complement strand
GAGCTCAACCTGATGCTCGGCATCCGCAAGAAAACCGACTGACTCGCGCGTCCCCCGCCATGCCCCACGCCGCCGTGACCGCCCCCGTCCTGACGCTCGACCTGCCGTTCGCCAAACGCCTCGGCCGCGGCAAGGTCCGCGAGATCTTCGAACTCAACGGCGACCTGTTGCTCGTCGCCTCCGACCGCGTGTCGGCGTTCGACGTGGTGATGCACGAAGGCATCCCCGGCAAGGGCCGGGTGCTGACCGAGACGTCGACCTTCTGGTTCCGGCTGCTGCGCGACGTCGTGCCCAACCACCTGCTGTCGACCGACGTCGACGCCTGGACCGACGTGCCAGCCAGTTGCCGCGACGCGCTGCGCGGCCGCACCATGCGCTGCTGCAAGGCCGCGCCGCTGCCGGTCGAATGGGTCGTGCGCGGCTACCTGACCGGCTCGGGCTGGCAGGACTACCAGCGCGATGGCGCCGTCAGCGGCGTGCGGCTACCCCCCGGCATGCAGCACGCCAGCATGATCGACCCGCCGATCCTGACGCCATCGACGAAGGCCGCCAGTGGTCACGACGAGCCGATTCCATTCGCCAAGGTGATCGAACTCGTCGGCGAGAAGGTCGCCGTCGCGGCCCGCGACGCGGCGCTGAAGCTGTACGCCGCCGGCCGCGCCTTCGCGCGCCAGCGCGGCATCGTCATCGCCGACACCAAGTTCGAGTTCGGCCTGCGCGACGGCAGCCTGCTGCTGATCGACGAGTGCATGACGCCGGACTCGAGCCGCTTCTGGCCGGCCGAAGAGGTGCGGCCGGGCAGCAACCCGACGTCGTTCGACAAGCAGTACCTGCGCAACTGGCTGCTCTCGACCGGCTGGAACAAGACGCCGCCGCCGCCGACGCTGCCGGCCGACGTGATCGCCACGACCGCAGCGACGTACGCCGAGATCCAGCGGCGGCTGACCGCGTGAGCGGCGCGCCGGAGACGTCGCCGGTGCCCGATCCTGCCGCAGCGGCGCGGCCCGCGCCGTTGCCGCCGACCCTCGCGTGGCACGGCGGCGAGGACGGCGAACTCGCGCTGCTCGACCAGACGCTGCTGCCCCACCAGCGGCGCGTGCTCGCAGTGCGCGACCTGGAGACGGCGATCGAGGCGATCTGCGCGCTGCGCGTCCGAGGCGCGCCCGCCATCGGCGTCGCCGCCGCCTACGCCGCCGTGCTCGGCGTGCGCGCCATCGCGCCGCCGGCGGACTTTCAATCGGCCACTGCGGCGGTCTGCGCCCGACTCGCGGCGTCGCGACCGACGGCAGTGAACCTGCGCTGGGCGCTCGACCGCGTCAGTCGCGCCGCCGTGCGCGAGGCGACGCTCGCCAGCCTGCTGCGCGAGGCCAGGGCCGTGCACGCCGACGAGGTGGCGATGAGCGAGCGCATGGCGCGCTTCGGCGCGCCGCTCGTGCCGAACGGCGGCTGCGTCTTGACGCACTGCAATACCGGGCGCCTCGCGACTGCTGGCGACGGCACGGCGCTGGCGGCGATGTTCCGCGCATGGCAAGACGGCGCGCGCTTCCGCGTGCTCGCCGCCGAGACCCGCCCGCTGCTGCAAGGCGCGCGCCTGACCGCGCTCGAACTCGCCGCCGCGGGCATCCCCGTCGAACTGTGCTGCGACAGCGCCGCCGCCGGCCTGATCGCGCGCGGCGCGGTGCAAGCGGCCTTCGTCGGGGCCGACCGGATCGCGGCGAATGGCGACTTTGCCAACAAGGTTGGCACCTACGGCCTGGCCCTGGCCTGCGCCGCCCACGGCGTGCCGTTCTACGTCGTCGCGCCGACTTCGAGCTGCGACCTGGGCATTGCCGACGGCGCCGCGATCCCGATCGAAGAGCGCGATGGCGCCGAGGTTTGCGCGCTTGCTGGCCGACCGATCGCCGCCGCCGGCGTCGGCGCCCGCAACCCCGCCTTCGACGTCACTCCTGGCCACCTTGCGACCGCCCTCGTCACGGACCGCGGCGTGCTGCGGCCGCCCTACGCAGACGCCATCAAGGCGCTGCTCGCCGCTGGCCGATGACGCCCGGACATGGGCACCGCGACCAAGTCCCGATCGCTCTCCCGCAAGGCTGCTGCGCCAAGGCAGCACGCCGTGCGCAAGCCAAAAGCCGTCCCCGGTGCGGCCGCCGCCGTCAAGAACGCGATGGCGGCGATCGATCGCCCTGAGCGCTCTTCGCCCTGCATGGCCGAGGTCGATGACGCCGTGCTGGAGTTCATCGCCGCGATCGACCGCTTCAAGCTCGAGCACCGCCGGCCGTTCCCGAGCTGGAGCGAGATTCTGCTGATCGTCCGCCAACTCGGCTACTCGCGCAGCTGACCCCAGCGGCTCAGGCGAGCCAGCCGAGCGCGCACGCCGCGGCCACGACGCCGCCAGCGATGATCCGATACCACGCGAACGCCGCGAAGCCGTGGCTGCGCAGGTAGCGCACGAAGGGCGCCACGACTGCGAGCGCGCTGCCGCATGCGACAGCGGCGCC
The DNA here is from genome assembly GCA_016872675.1 of Planctomycetota bacterium. Taxonomy (GTDB): domain Bacteria; phylum Planctomycetota; class UBA1135; order UBA1135; family UBA2386; genus UBA2386. The sequence continues at coordinate 3,897 of VGZG01000121.1, read as the reverse complement.
GAGCAGGAACGGCGCCAGCGCGTCGCCAGTGAACGCCGCCGGATTCGTTGTCATCTTCAGCAGCGCCGCGCCGTAGAGGATCGGCAGGCCGACGAGGAACGAGAACTCGGCCGCCGCCGTGCGCGAGCCACCCATCACCAGCGCGCCGGCGATCGTCGCCGCCGAGCGGCTGGCGCCGGGCACCAGCGCAAGGCATTGGAACAGACCGATCCACAGCGCCCGGCGGTAACCGAGTTGCGGCAACTCATCGCCCGGTCCGCGCTTGCCGGTCCAGCGATCGAGCATGAGCAGCAGCACGCCGCCGACCACCATCGCCGCCGCCACCACCGATGGCCGGAACAAGTGCGCGTCGATCCAGTCCTCGGCGACCAGGCCTAGCAGTGACGCGGGCGCCGCGCCGAGCGCGATCTGCCACAGCAGGTTGGCCGCGCCTGCGGCCGGCCGCAGCGCCGAGCGCGCCGCCGCCCACACACGCCGACCGTACAAGGCGAGGATCGCGGTGATCGCCCCGGTTTGAATGCCGACGACGAACGTGTTGTTCGTCGCGCCCTCGCCGAGGCCGAGCAGCCGCTGCGCCAGGATCAGGTGGCCCGTGCTGGATACGGGCAGAAACTCGGTGATGCCTTCGACGAGGCCAAGGACGACCGCTTCGAAGCAGCCGAGCGCCGATTGTCCGTCGCCGCCGCTCACAGCACGGTGTTCGGCGCCCGGTACGGCAGCCCAAAGGCTTCCGCGACGCCCGGGTGCGTGCAGAGGCCAGCGAGCACGTTGGCGGCGGTGCCGAGCACCGGATCCTGCGCCGCCTTCGCCGCGCCCATGCCGGCGAGTTTCTTCGCCCACGGGCCAGTGGCGTTGGTCAGGCCGAACGTCGACGTCCGCGGCACGGCGCCCGGCATGTTGGCGACGCAGTAGTGCATGACGCCATCGACCACATAGGTGGGCGCCGCGTGCGTCGTCGGCTTGCAGGTCTCGATGCAGCCGCCCTGGTCGACGGCGACATCGACGACGACGGCGCCTTCCTTCATCGTCTTGAGGTCCTCGCGGCGGATCAGCCGCGGCGCCCGCGCGCCCTGGACCAGCACGGCGCCAACGACGAGGTCGGCGTGCACGATCTGCTCGCGCACGGTGATCGGCGAACTGTGCAACAGCGTGACGTTGGCCGGCATGACGTCGCTGAGGTAGCGCAGCCTGTCGAGGTCGATGTCGAGCAATCGCACATCGGCGCCGAGGCCGGCGGCCATCTTCGCGGCGTTGGTGCCGACGACGCCGCCGCCAAGGATGACGACGGTCGCCGGCTCGACGCCGGGGATGCCGCCGAGCAGGATGCCGCGGCCGCCGTTGTGCTTTTCCAGGCAGTCGGCGCCGACCTGCACGGCCATGCGGCCGGCGACCTCGCTCATCGGCGTCAGCAGCGGCAGCGAGTTGCGGTGGATCAGCGTCTCGTAGGCGAAGCAGTGCGCGCCCGACTTCAGCATCGCGTCAGTCAGATCGCGACTGGCGGCGAAGTGGAAGTAGGTGAACAGCAGTTGCCCCTTCTTGATCAGCGGGTACTCGGCGGCCAGCGGCTCCTTGACCTTCACAATCATGTCCGCGGCGCCGTAGACCTCGGCGGCCGAGCCGACAACCTTGGCGCCGACCTTGACGTAGGCTTCGTCCGTGACGCCAGCGCCCAGGCCTGCGCCTTGCTGGACCAGCACCGTGTGGCCGGCGCCGACGAGGTCGAGCGCCATGGCGGGCACGGCGCCGACGCGGTTCTCTTGGGCTTTGATCTCTTTGGGCACGCCGATGATCATGGTCTGGCTCTTGCGCTCTAGGACTCGGGGGCGAACAACATAGCGACCCCTCGCGCCGCCCGCGAGATTCCGTCGCTCAGCAGCCGGCCAGAGCGCGTTGGCGCAGGCGCTGATGCGCCGCCGGGGAGCATGCTGGCCCCAGCCAGTAGCGGATCTCGACGCCCGCGGCGCTAGCCGTCGCCTGCGGCGCTGGCAGACGCAGAACCAGCGGCTCGGCCGCCAAGGCCGCCAGCGTGGCCGCGGCACGCGCCGGCGCGACCACCAGCACCCCGCTCCCCGGCGACGCCGATGCGGCGCCAGCCGCAAGCGGCTGCCCGGCGTCGGCGTGGGTGATCAACGGTGGTGGCCGCGGCACGCGCCGGCGCGACCACCAGCACCCCGCTCCCCGGCGGCGCCGATGCGGCGCCAGCCGCAAGCGGCTGCCCGGCGTCGGCGTGGGTGATCAACGGTGCGATGATCGCCAGGGGGACGGCCTCGCCGGCGCCGTCAGTAGCGCCGGCCGCCGAGGCGACCGCGACCGGCCGGCCGCGCAGCACGTACGACGCCGTCACGATCCCCGCAGCAGCGACCGCGGCCCACAACACTCGCACATCGAAGGCGAAGCCGCCAACTGGCGCACCGGCAGCGCCGGCTGCGGGCATCGCCCCGCCACCGGGACCTGGCCCTGCCGCCGGCGCCGCAGTCGCGCCATCGCGCCGCTGCAGCAGCGCGTCGATGCGATCGGCGGCGCGGTCGAGGGTCTGGCGCAGCACGTCCTCGAACTCGGCCTGCCGGAGCTTCTGCTGCTGCAATTCGGCGTCGAGCTCGGCGACGCGCGCAGCCAGCGCTTTGGCTTCGGCGCTGCGCTGGTTGCCGGCGTCCTGAGCGACGAGTTGTTCCCACACCTTCAGCTCGGCCTGCAGGGCCGCCTGGCGTGTAGCCAGCTCATGCTGGGTTTTGTCGACCGCCGCGACTGCGGCCTGCAGCGCGGCGCGCTCCGGGTCGTTCGCGCCGCCGTGGCTGGCCAGCGCGAGGCGCAGCGCCCGGAGTTCAGCCGCGACTTCGCCTGCGTCCACGCCGGACGGCGCGCAAGCGGTGAGCCAGCCCACGGTGACCGCTGCCAAGGTTGCGCGCGCCCAGATCACACCGACGTTCCCCACGCTAGTGGTTGGCGCCGACGCTCGGCGAGACCGTCGCCGACGGTCTGGAATGACCACGGACGCGCGATCAGCGCGCCCCGCGCCGCGGTTAGGTCTGCCGGAGCGAGCCCGATCGGCAAGAACGGGGTCTCGAACGGCGCGCGTCCGGCGTGCCGGATGCGCACGGGCACGATCGCGCGCAGCTCGCCGACGCGCACCGGGAAGCGCTGGAACCACGGCGACGTGGTCACCTGCACGTGGCCGCTGCGCTCGTCCCATTCACTGGCGAGGTCGCCGGCGGCGAACGCGTGCAGCGCATGTTCGACGCCATCGCCGTCGGTCCAGGTCAGCGTCGGCGCGAGTGGCACACCGACGTAGCCGCGCAAGCGCGCGCCCGGCGCGAGCACCACTGGCTCGCGCAGCACCACGCGCACGGGGCTACGCGGCGGCGCCAGCACCAGCGCCAGCTCGCCATCCGGCGGCACGCCGAGGTGCACGCGCTGACCGGTGCGGCCATCCGACCAGCGGCCATCCGACCACAAGAACGCGTAGCCGCCGCGGCCGGCTTCGAGCAGGCCGTCGCACGCACCGCACGACCAGCGCGAGGCGCTGCCGCGCGGCGGGCGCGGCAGCACGGTGCGGCGGGCGAGGGGAACGGGCGCGTCCATGGTGCGACGCAGAGGCTAGCGCGGCGCGCCCTGCATGCCGACGCCCGCCGGAGAACATCGCCTTGCCTCTTGCTTCTGTTCGTTGAGTTGCCATGCTCCTTGCCCTCGACCCGGGCGTTTAGCTCAGTTGGCTAGAGCATCAGCTCGACAAGCTGAGGGTCGCAGGTTCGACTCCTGCAACGCCCACCACTTTCTTCCCTAGGTCGCTTGGCGGCCGGCAGTTCGAGGAAGGTGACCGGCCCGAACGACCCCGGGCCCACGGACGACGCTGACCGGGACGACCCGCGCGTTCGCCGCGGTTTCGCGGGGCCGTTGCCG
>VGZG01000120.1 GCA_016872675.1 Planctomycetota bacterium | reverse complement strand
GCGCAGGCTGCGTTCGCCGCGCGCGGCCGCGTCGGCCGGCTCGCCGACCCAGAACGTCGTCTGGTGGCTCGCGGCGAAGCCGTGGTCGCGCGCGCGATCCTGGCGATCGACGACGCGGACGAAGTCGTCGACGGACAGCGCCGCCACCCACCGCGCCGCCGCCGCCGTCGCGACCGCTTGCGGCAGCCACAGCGGTCGCTCGGCGTCGACCAACCGCGCGGCGCGTTCGCGCCAGACGCCGCGCACGTGTTCGGCGAGGCGCGCGCGGGCCGAAGCCGACGCCGCTGCGGCGGTGAGTTCCGTCTCGCCCCGGACGACGACGGCGTCGGCGACATCCTGGGCCTGCACGCCGTGGCCCAGCAAGGCAAGGCAACACCAGAGCGAGGTCGCGGGCGTTGTCATCGTGGTCGCAACGATGGCGCTGCGCCGCCGCCGCCGACTATTCGCGATTTCCTGCAAATCGGTCGCTCACGCGATCGGTCGCCACGGCACCAGCCGGAACGCGACGCCAGCCGCCTCGACCCACTGGCCACCCGCGACGGGGTGCTCGCCGTCGAACGGCGCGCCGTCGATCCGCCCGCCGGCGGGCGCGGCGACGCGCACCTGGCCATCGGCGCCGGCGAACAGTTCGACCTCGCCCGTGGCCGCGGCGACGCGCACATGGGCGTCGGCGCCGGGGCCGATCAGGATGCGGCCGTCGCGGCCGCGGTCCTTCATCAGCAGGATCGCGGCGCAGCCGGCGACGGCGAAGCCGCCCTGCAGTTGCAGGCGCGCCGTCAGCGAGCGCGGCGACGGCCGCTCGTAGACAAACGCGAACGCCGGGCCGAAGTGCACCCGGTCGCCGTGCGCGAGCAGCCGTCGTTCGACGCGCTCGCCGCCGACGCGCACTTCGCCCTCCTCGGCGACAACGATGTCCTGCAGGCCGCCGTGGAAGCTCATGCTGCGGCGCACCGACGCGTGGCGGCCGGCGAGGTTGGCGAGCACCGGCACGTCGGCCCGCGCCTGCCGCAAGCCGCCGAACGACGCGCCCTCGCCGCGCAGCGCCAGGAACTCGCCGGCGTCGTCGACGCGCAGCACGAAGGCGCCGTCGAGGCCCTGGGCGCGCGCGAGTTCCTGCTTCATGTCGTGGATCCTCGTCCGCAGCAGTCGCGATGTCGCGGGCAACTCCGCCAACTTGCGCCCCGCGCCGACGCAGTCGCCCGCCGCCAGCAGTAGGCCGGCGCGGTCGAGCAGGGCGCGGCGGGCCGCTGGATCGACCGCGGGATCGCCGCCAGCGTCCCCGCCGGCAGCCGCCACGGCAGCGTCCGCCGCGGCGAGCAAGGGCAAGCCGACGCCGCCGCCAACCCAGGCCTGCAACTGCCGCGCGATCGCCAGTGCGGCGCGGCCATCGCCCTCGGCGAGCCGCTCGTGGCCGCGCGCCAGCAAGCCGGCGACGGCAGCCTCGCGCACGGCGGCAGCGCGGCGAGCGCTGGCAACCACCGGATCAAGAGCCTGCTGCAGCGCGTCTTCGAGGCGCCGCTCACGCAGCGCCTTCTCGGCCCGGGCCAGTCGGATGAAGCGTTCGAACATGCGCACCGGCGGGCGAGTTGCCGCGCCGGACGCCGGATACGCCGCTGCGCCCGACTATTGCAGATCGCCTCCGGCAGGCCACCTATTGCCAGCTCGTCGCGACCGCGCCAGCGCCGGCAGTCCGAGCCTTGGCGAGGCAGGCTTCGGCGATCGCCAGGAAGGCGCGCCGGTCAGGCACTTCGGACGACGGGATCGAGGACATACCCGCCACCGGGGCGATGCCGCTCTTGCCGACGAGGCGCTTCTGCAGCGACGCCAGGATGCGCTTGGCGAGGATCTCAGCGCCGTCCGGGCCGGTGCCCGGCAGCAGGAACAGGAACACCGTCGGCGAAAAGCGCGCGAGCACGTCGATGTCGCGGCACTCGTTGAGGAACACACCGGCGGCCTCGGCGAACGCGAGCTTGCGCTCGACGCCCTGCAGGTTGGCGACGCCGGCGCCGAGGTCGACGAGCAGCAAGGAAAGCGGCAACTGGAAACGGTGCGCGCGCTTCCACTCCTCGTCGAGCTTGAGCGTCGCGTATGGACCGTCGAACAGGCCGGTCTCGGCGTCCTGGAGCCGCTGCGCGAGCGTGTCCTCGCGTTCGAAGCGCAGCAACCGCTGCAGGCTGGTCTCGCCACCGGTGGCGGCGAGCTTGGGTTCGAGTTTGGCCAGCAAATCGTCGACCGGCACGCGGCGCGGCATGCCGACCGGGCCGCCAAGCGCCTTGGCGTCGAGTTCCTTGCTGGCGGCGCGCCACGTCAGGGCGGCGTCGGCGAGCACGAAGCGCGTGAGTTGGAGGCCGACCCGGTCGTCCTCGTCGACAACGACGAAGACGGCGAGCCCCTTGGTCTCCTTGAGCGCGCGGACGCCGCTGAAGACGTGGCCATGGGGCAGCGCGGCGCACGCCGCGCCGTCAGCGCGCGCATCGACGACGACGACGTCGCCGGCAGTCGCGGCCGCGAGCGGCTCCTTCGTCGGAGCGCCGCCGAGTTGCGCCGCGAGCGCAGCGCGCACCGCGTCGCGGGAACCGATCCAGAACCACCGCTTGCCGTTCGCCATCGCAGTCTCGTTCTAGGCGGCGGCGCAGGGCCGCGGCAAGCATCGAATCGGAGCCGGGCAAAGGGCCTGCCACGCGTTGGCAGGCCGGACACCGGTCGGGCGCGCCCACGTCGACGCGCGCAGCGACCGGGGGGCGCAGGTCAGCGCTTGCTGAACTGCGTTGAACGACGCGCCTTGTGGCGGCCGTACTTCTTGCGCTCGACCTTGCGCGAGTCGCGCGTCAGCAGGCCGTTGTCGCGCAGCAACTTGTCGAAGTTCTCGTTCTCCTTCACGAGCGCGCGCGCGACGCCGAGGCTGATCGCGCAGGCCTGGCCGTTCGGGCCGCCGCCGTCGACGTTCGCCCAGATGTCGTAGTTGTTGCGCGTCTCGGTGACGACGAGGGGCTGCACCGCGGCGCGGCGCGTGTCCTCGGTCACGAAGAACTGCTCGAACTCGCGGCCATTGACCGTGAACTTGCCGGTGCCCGGCTTGATGCGCACGCGCGCGGTCGCGGTCTTGCGACGGCCGGTGCCCCAGATGTACGGGTTGTTGACTGCCACGATTCAGTTCCTCGGAGTCTCGGTTCGGATGCTGTGGATTGCGATCAGGCGCGGCCGACGGGCTTCTGCGCCTTATGCGGGTGCGCGGCGCCCTTGTAGACCTTGAGGCGGCTGATCATCTTCGCGGCCAGCTGGTTCTTCGGCAGCATGCGGCGCACGGACAGACGGATCAGCTCCTCGGGCGACTTCGACAGGTAGTCGGCGAGCTTGACGCTGCGCAGACCGCCCGGGAAGCCGGTGTAGTACGTGTACTCGCGCGTCTCCGCCTTGTTGCCCGTCACCTTGACGCGCTCGGCGTTGATCACGATGACGCCCTCGCCGACGAGCATGTACGGCGTGTAGTCCCGGCGGTGCTTACCCATCAACAGGGTGGCGATCTCGGTGGCCATGCGGCCGAGGGTCTTGCCGGCGGCATCGACGACGTGCCAGGTGTTCATGGCCTTGCGTCGGTCGGCAACGGTGGCGAGGGTGGTCTTCGTCATGACGGTCGCTGCGGCGGCCGCACGGACGGCCGGAGATTGGGGTGCAGAAAGGTAGCGATCCGCCCCACCATGTCAACGGCCGAGATGGCCATGCGCCGCGCCGACTGGCGCGGCCCCGCCCCAGCGCCACCCGCCCCGCGCCGCGGCGGGCGCGGTGGTTCACGGCGCCAGATCCACGGCGTCAGAACTGCCGGATGCTCATCGTGTTGGTCAGGCCGGTCTGCCGGACTGTGCCAGCGATCTGGACGATCCGGTCGCCCGGCTTGACCAGGCCCTGGCACTCCATGATCCGGTCGCCGTCCAGCGTCAGTGCGTGGCTGGTGCGGCCCGGACGGATCTTGCGCGCCATGATTCCCCAGGTGAGCGCGAGGCGCTGCATGGTGCGGGTCGACGGCGTGAAGGCGACGATGTGCGTCGGCGGCCGCTCCCCCGCCAGCATCTGCGCGGTGGAACCAGTCTCGGTGTAGACGGCGATCAGCTTGGCCTTCGCCTCGAACGCAGCGTAGGCGGCGGCGCGAACGGTCGCCGACGTCACGGGGGAGTTGGCCAACTGGTTGCGGCGGCGACGGTCGTTCATGACGGCGTACACATCGCGCTCGGCCATGCGGATGATCTTCTCCATGATCCGCACGCTGCGGACCGGATGCTTGCCGGACGCGGTCTCGGCCGAGAGCATCACCGCCGATGTGCCGTCGTAGATGGCGTTGGCGACGTCCGAGGCCTCGGCGCGCGTCGGCCGCGGGTTGAGGATCATCGACTCCAGCATCTGCGTCGCCGTGATCACTGGCTTGCGCACCTGGTTGGCGAGTTCGATCAGCCGCTTCTGCACCGGCGGCACCGCCTCCGGGCCGAGTTCGACGCCCATGTCACCGCGGGCGACCATGAGGCCATCGGCGACGGCCAGGATCTTCTCGGCGTTGCGCACCGACTCGGGCCGCTCGATCTTGGCGATGATCTGCACGTCGGACCCGGCCTTGTCGATGTGCTTGCGCAGGTCGATCACGTCCTGCGCCGTGCGCACGAACGACAGCGCCACAAAGTCGACGCCCTGCTTGACCACGCAGCGCAGGTCGGCGAGGTCCTTGCTCGAAAGGCAGGCGGCTGACACCTTGCTGCCGGGCAGGTTGATGCCCTTGAATTGGTGCAGCATGCCGCCGTACACGACGCGCGTGTGGATCGTCGGGCCCTCGACCTTGACCACGCGCAGTTCGAGGTTGCCGTCGTCGAGCAGGATGCGCTCGCCCGGCCGCACGTCGTCGGCGAGCCCGCGATAGCCGGCGCCGATGCGGACGGCGCCCTGGCCGAGCATCTCGCCGACGACGCCCGGCGTGACGTCGATCATCAGCTTGGAGCCGCGCTTGAGGTAGATCGGCTCGGCGTTGCGCAGGCGGCCGACGCGGATCTTGGGGCCCTGCAGGTCGGCAAGGATCGCGACGGCGCGCTCCTGCTTGCGGGCGACACGGCGCACGCGGGCGACGATCGTCGCGATCGTGTCATGGTCGGCGTGCGCGCAGTTGATGCGGAACACGTCGACGCCAGCCTGGATCAGCTGGCTGATGATCGAATCCGTGTTGGACGCCGGTCCGAGGGTCGCGACGATCTTCGTGCGGTTCTGCCATGCCATGCGCTGGAGCTCCGTTGGGTGTCGTGCGCGTCACGCGGCTCACGCCATGCGGGCGGACGTGGCAAAAGTTGTAGCGTGCGCGACAGCCAGAAAGAAAGGGCGTGGTGGTGGCGCGGCGCGCTCACGCGCCGAAGTTCGCCTTGTTCTTGTCCCACCACTCCTGCCAGCGCGCGACGGCGCGCGCGCGCGCGTCTTTGCCGCCGGCGGCCTCGAACGGGATCTTCTGCGCGGTCACCTCGCGCAACGAGCGCCACGCCGTGTCGCGCACGTACTCGTCGCCGTCGGCGAGACCGGCGAGCAGCGTTTCGACGACGTCCGAACGCTTCCACGCCGCGATCCCCTCGATGACGAGCCGGCGAACGAACGGATCGGGGTCGCGCGCCATCGACAGCAGCAGCGGCACCGCCTCCGCGCTCTTGCTGCGAATCAGCTCGTCGACGCCTTCGAAGCGCACCGCGGCCTCAGCCGACGCGAGCTTCTTGGCCTGTTCGGCGAACGCCGGCGGCGCGGCGGGTGCGGGCGCCGCCGGGGCCGCCGGCACGGCGTCGGCAACCGGCGCGGATGGCGTCGCCGGCTTGGCGTCGCCGACAGATTCGACCGGCGCGGCCGCGCGTGCGGCGCCAATCTGCTCGAGGATCCGCACCTGGCGTCGCCGCAGGTCTTCGAACAGCGGCCGGTAGTCGACGGCCGCTTCCTGCTGGCGCGCGACGGCAGCGACGGCGGCGGCGAGTTCGTCCAGACGCTTGTCGAGGTCTGCCCTGGCTTCCTCCGCCTTGCCGGCGGCGGTCGCCAACGCATCGGTGTCGACGCGGCGCGGCACGCTGTCGAGGTCGAGCGCCATGCGTGCGACGACCTGGCTGTCCGACTTCTGGGCCTCGGCCTGCTGGTCGAGTCGATCGACGAGTCCCTTGTCGACCTCGGTCAGCCGGTGGTCGACGAACAGCGCCGTCGCCAAGGCGGCGCTGGCGACGAGGACCGCGAGCAGCGTGCCCCGGCTCTCCGCCGGGGCCGCCCGTCGCGCCAATTGCGGCGGCAGGGGCAGCGGCGGCGGCGACGCCGGCTTTTCGCCGCGCAGGGCCGGGAGGCAGCAGGCCCCGACGGTCCTGCCGTGGCACTGGACCGCACGCCCCGCGCCGACATCGTCTTGCGGCACCGACGTGCCACACAGATCGCAGAACAGAACCTCGACCTCGCCTTGCTCCATGTTGTCTCGCCGTGCGCTCCCGCGCACGCACCCATGGTGGGGATAGTCCCCGTCGGCCGCAGCGATACCAGAGGCGCGCCGAGAATCCCGTGCGCCGCATGGTGGCACGGCGCAACCCGCGCGGCCGGGAACTGCGCGCGCCCTGCAACCGTTGACCGTTGCCGAAATAGCCACACCGCATGCAAGGGCGCCGCTGCGGACGAAAGCTCGCCTGCTTGCGAGCGCGCCCCCGCACACGGCGGCGGGACCGACCGCGCCGACCGCGCCGGGCGCGCCGGGCGCGCCGGGCGCGGTGCCGG
>VGZG01000119.1 GCA_016872675.1 Planctomycetota bacterium | reverse complement strand
GGGGGCCTCGGTCTGCGGCCGCGTCTCGGCCGGCGGCGGACTCGGGGCAGGCGTCGGCACCGGCGTCGGCACCGGCGCCTGCGCGAGGGCGACGCTGGCGAGCGCCAGCGCGGCGAACAGCGAGTTCGAAGCGATCACGGGAACACCAGGTCGAGGGACTTCCAATCCTGCATCGGCGCTCCGCACGACATCGTCCACTTCGGCGCGTTGGTGACGCCGTCGGGGACCTGCGCGGGCCAGTAGCAGGTGTGGTAGCAGTCGTAGAGGTCACGCTCGATCGGCTGGCAGAGGCCGTGCGTGCCATTGCTCGCGTCGACCTCCCAGCCGGGCGCAAAGATCGTCGTGCAGCCGTACGGGTACTGCGTGGGCGGCGGATCCTGCGTCAGCGCGCGCGCGTCGCCGCGTTGGGCGAGCACCATGGCGGCGAGTTGGCGCGCCTTCTGGTTGCAGGCGAGGATGCGCGTCCGCCGCGGCCGTGCGCCCGCCGGCGGATTGACCGCACGCGGACCATTGTCGATCGGGTCGTTGCTCATGACGTCTCGAACCTCGTGAAGTACTTGGGATTGCGCGACAGGATGCGGCCGTAGACCGAGAGTCCCAGGTCGACGAAGCCGCGGATCCACTCGCAGTAGTGCAGGTTGGCGTGCGTCGCGTCGCCGTAGCGGACGTGCGCCTCGTGGTAGCAGCCGCCGGCGCACAGCGGTCGCGCGAAGCACTGCGTGCAGTCGGTCTTCTGGTCGACGTGCGCCTGCTGCAGGAACGCTGTGCGCACGGCCTCGTCGACGCCGGCGGTGACGGTGCCGACCTGGTGCGCCTTTGACTCGACGAAGCGATGGCACAGGTTGAGGTCGCCTTCGGTCGACACGCCGAGCAGCCCCAGGCCAGCGCCGCACGGGTGCGCCTTGTTGACGCCCTGGTGCAACTCGCGCAGCAGGTCGCCGAGATTGGCGAAACCGTGGCTCTCGTTCTTCAACGCGGCAGCGACGTACTCCTCGGCGAGCTCGCCGAACTCGCGGAGCAGCTTCTGGTAGCCGAGTTCGCCGAGCGCGTACTCGCGGCCGAGCCCGGCGGTGACCGGCGCGAAGCCAACTTCGTCGAAACCGAGTTCCTGCGTCAGGTAGCGATAGGTCGCCGGCGCCGGCGACGCGCCGCTGGTCAACGTGACGCGCGCGCCGATCGAGCGGCCGTTGCGCTCCTTGTTGAGCGTCAGCAGCTTGCGGATCCGCGGCTCGACGACGTCGAAGCTGCCGACGCCCTTCTGGAAGGTGCGGTGGCGGTCCTGGTCCTCCTTGGCGCCGTCGATCGAGATCGTGATGCCGAAGCGGTGCTTGGTCAGGAAGTCGATCACCTCGTCGGTCAGCAGCGTCGCGTTCGTCGTCAGCGAGTAGTGCACGCGCTTCTTCGCCGGCACAGCCTTGGCCTCGGCGTACTCGACGGCCGCGCGGATCGCCGGGAAGTTGAGCAACGTCTCGCCGCCAAAGAACGTGATCGACACCTGCGGCCGGTCGCCGCTGCTGCGCAGCAGGAAGTCGATCGACTGCCGCGCCGTGTCGTCGTCCATCTTCGGCTTGCCAGCGCCCTTGCTGCCGGAGCCCGCGGTCAGGCGGTCCTCGCCGTACTCGTAGCAGTACGTGCACGACAGGTTGCACTTGTTGGTGACGTTGAGCACCAGCGTCGCCAACGGGAACGGCATCGGCGGCAATTGGGCGCGCGGTGGCGCCGGTTCGCCGACCGGGCGCACGACCCCGAGGTCGATCAGATCGTGCAGCGCCGTGCTGGCGGCGTCGCAGTCGGACTGGTCGGCGAGCCAGGCGTCCTCGTCGCGGCCGCCGGGCACGGCGAACGCGTCGACGATCGCGGCGGTGCCCGCGTCGAGACCGAGGATCGCAGCCGAGGTCGCGACGTAGACGAACTCAAGGCCGTCGTCGCCATGGAAGCGACGGTTCAGCGCGGTCTGGAGTTGCACTAGCGGTCCTCCCAGTCGAGCGCGGACCAACGCGTGTACAGCGGCGTGGTCACCAGCAGGTGGCCGCGGGCGAGGAAGCGCTTCTGTTCGCGCGCCGGCGGGCCGGCCGGCGGCTCGGCCGGCGGCGGCGACTTCTGGCCGCTCTTGCCCGGCTCGGCCGGCGGCTTCGGCGCGGGCCGCACCGGCACGTCGAGATCGACCGCCGCGGTCACGAACACGTCGCCGAAGTTGTTCGCCTGCCATTTGCGCTGTGGGTTTGGCCCGTCGATCGCAGGCGTGAACACGCCGCTCTGCGGATCGATGCCGCCGACGAAGCGGACATCGTCGTCGTCCTCGCGCACGATGAACTCGGCGAGGCCCCAGGTCGGCTTGACGACGAAGAGGTCGACGTCGTCGGCGGTGAACGCCTTCTCGTCCTTGCCGCGGTGCACCGCGACGGCTTCGAAGCGCTCGATCTGGTTGGGCAAGCGCGCGCCCTGGTCGCGGCTGCCGCCGCTACGGGCGAAGCCCTGCAGCGGTCGGATGCGTATGTAGTCGACAGTGTCGTACAACGTGACCTCGGCGCCAGCGGGGTCGCTGGCGAAGGCGACGGTGCGCGTGCCGAGCTCCGTCCCGGCGGCGACGTCGACGATCAGCACGCAGTGGCGATCGCTCTTGCGTTCGACGCCCGTCACCGTGATACCGCTGCCGACGAAGAACTGCTCTGGCTTGCACTCGGCCGGCAGGCTCTCGCCGTAGACGTCGATCCGGTGGCCGGTGGCGGGGACCTCGAGCGCTTCATTGCCAAGCGCCAGCACGCGGGCGCGGCCAACGTCGCGATGCAGCGTGACGTCGACGCCGACTTCGTCGTAGTTGCCCGTGAACAGCCGTCCCTTCAGGGTCTGCCAGCCATCGTCGAGCAGCAGCACTTCGCGCCACTGCGTTGCCGACTCGCCAACGGCGCTGCGGCCGCGCCACGAGTAGCCAGCGTAGAGAATGCCCTTGCCCTTGCGCGTCTGCGCCGCGCCGCCGTCGAACACGAGGTTCCAGGTGATCTCGTACTCGTCGGCCTCGGTCCGCACGAGCGTGGCCGTGCCTTGCAGGTCGCCGACGCCGATCTCATGGCCATGGACGGTCCACGTGCCGGCGAGCGGCACTTCGCGGCGGTTGCGTTGCCATGCGTCCCACGACGGCGTGAACAACGGCTGATCGGTGGTCAGTTTGGCGAGCACGCGGTCGCCGACGCCTTGCTGTTGCTGGGTAGGGGAGCTGGCGCCGTCGACGGCCGCGTTGGCGGCTGCGCCGCCTTGGCCACCGCGGCCGCGCCCGCCGCCGCTAGCAGCGCCACCGGCCGACGGCGCAGCGCCACTGCCGCCACCCCACGCGCCGCCGCCGAAGCCGCCGCGCCGTTCGTCATCCGGCGCGCCGCCGCCCATCTGGCCGCGCGACAGCGGGAACATCGCCACGTGCGTCGCGCGCAGCAGTTGCCACTCCTCGGCGTCGCGCTGCTGCAGCAGCACGCGACCGAGCGGGTGGCACTGCGCGCAGGCGCGCTTGAAGTCCTGGTCGTGATGGTCCTCCGACCAGTGCACGCGACGCTCGCTCTCGTACAAGCCGCGTTCGGCCTCGCTGCGCGTCAGGCCGTGCGAGTTGGACAGCGAGCGCACCAGCCATTTTGCCTGCGCGACATCGAGTTGCACGCCGTGCAGTCGGCCCATGCGCTTGATCGTCTCGGCCCAGCCCTCCGGCGACTTGCGCACGAACGAGATACGCGACATCTGCTTCTTGTCATCGACGGCGTGGCAGCGCGCGCACTGCGCCTGCACGACGGGATCGTCGACGGGGATGCCGCGGCGGTCGGGCTTCTTCGGCGTGTCGGCGCCGTCGGCCTTCTCGGCCTCGGTGCCGGCCTCTGACGCCGCGGGCGGCGTCGGCGGCGGGTCTTGCGCGGCGAGGGTTAGCGCGCAAAGCGCAACCGGGAACGCAACAGCGAGTTCTCGTAGCATACTACGGGCGAAAGGAGCCGGCACTCTTGGCCAGTGGCCCGAACAGCGGCGGGGGAGTCGCACGATACCGCCCCAGGTTCCCAAGCGGCGAGGCGTTCGCCATGCTATTCGTCGCGGTTTCGTCGCAACGCTCACCCGGTCAGCCGCGCTGCCCGCTGCAATCGGCGACGAGCCGGCCCTCGGCCAGCGTCAGCACGCGATCGGCGACCTGCAGCGCCTCGGGCCGGTGGTCGACGACGACCAGGATCGCGTCGGGTCGGTGCGCGCGCAGCGCGGTCGCGAGGCGCGCCGCGGTCGCCGGATCGACGCCGTCGAACGGTTCGTCGAGCAACACGAGATCCGCTGGGCGCACCAGCGCCCGGGCGAGCAGCAGTCGGCGGGCTTCGCCCGCGCTCCATTCGACGCCGCCAGGATGCCGCCGCGAACACATCGTGCCCAACCCGTCGGGGAGCGCGCGCACGCGCTCGTCCAGGCCGACTACCGCCAACGCCTGCCACAGCGCCGCATCCGCGAGTTCGAGGCCAAAGCGCAGGTTGTCGCGCACCGACAGTTCGAAGACCTGCGCGTCCTGCAGCAGCGCCGCGACGCGATCGCGCCACGCCGAAGGCGCCACGCCGGCGAGTTCGACGGCGCCGACGCGCAGCGAACCGGTGGTTGGCGCGTAGAGGCCGCACAGCAGTTTGACGAGCGTCGACTTGCCCGAGCCGTTGGCGCCGGTGACCGCGACGCGCTCGCCTGCGCGCAGCGCGAACCGCACGTCGACGAGCGCCGGCTGCCGCGCCTCGGCGTAGACGAACGATACGCCGTCACACGCGAGCGCGAACGGACCCGGCGGGGGAGCCGTGTTGGGGGAGTTGCCCCCCGCCAGCGGCAGCGCCAGGAAGTCGGCGACGGGACGCAGGAACAACCGGTGTTCGCGCACCCCCGCCAGCGCCGCGAGCACGTCGCGGACGCCGTTCTGCGCGCGCTGGGCAGCCTGCGCCTGCAGCACCAGGCCGCCGAGCGTCAACGCCCCCGCCAAGGCATCGACGGCGAGCACGTAGTACGCCACGAACAGGCCCGCGCTCGCCAGCGTCTGCACCAGGAGCTCATCGCGCGCGCGCCGGCGCGCCAACCCGGCGAGGCTGTGCCGCAGGCGCGCCCGCACCGCGTCCAGGCGCGCCAGCCAGAAGCCGTGTGATCCATGCACGCGGACGTCCTTGCTGGCCGAGCGGCCGGTGAGCACGGCGCCGGCATAGCCGACGTCCCGCTGGTCGCCGACGTGGGCCTCCTGCCAGCGCAGGCGCTGGTCGGCGTGCCGGCGCCGAATCCAGGCCAGCGGCAACGCCGCGGCGGCGACCAGGCCGGGCAGCCACCAGGACACGCCAGCGAGGACGACAACCATGGTCAGCAGGCCGACCCCGGCGACGACCATGGCGATGCCGTCCTGGACCAGGCGCACCGGCCGCTGACCGGCTTCGGCGCCGGCGCGGAGCAGCAGGTCGTGGAAGGCCGGCTGGTCGAAGGCCGACTGCGGCACGCTTGCCGCGTGCGCCTGGAGCCGGCGGGCGGCGGCGTCGCTGAGTTCACGGCCATGGTTCTCGCTGACGACGGTGGCGAGGCTGCGCAGCACGCTGCCGAGGCAGGCGACCGCCGCGGCCGCGACGACGGCCACGGTTGCGTCGGCGAGCGCGGCGGCGTCGGCTTGGTGGCCGGCGACGCCGCGCGCAACCGCGTCGATCAGGCGCTGCAGCGCGATCAGGCCGGCGAGCGGGAGGAGCGCCTGGACGACGGCCAGGAGCAGCAGGCCGACGAGGCGCCGATGGCCGCCCGCCGCGGCCAGCCGCCAGGCGAATCCCCAGGCTGCGGCCCCAGGCGAACGGGTCATCGGTTGATTCCGATAAGATTTGTTATGAATAACTCAGCGGGGGAGCTGTGAAGGGCCCGGACGTCGCCAGACCCCCGGGCTCCAGACCATGCCCACCCACAGCGAAAAGTCTGGCGCGACCGCCGCGATCAGGTCTTCGCCGAAGCCTACCTCCAGCGCGATGTCGTCCCCGGCGCGGAACCGACCGCCGAGCCAGAGCAGTGCTTGGTCGTCGTCGGTCCTGGTCAGGCCAAAGTTGCGCAGCGTCGACTGCTCCCACGCCAACTGGACGTACGCGTTCCAGTCGTCGTGCAGCGACACCTCCGCGCCGACGCCGGCACTGGCGACGTCGGCGAAGCGCAGCCCGGCGGCCACCGCCTGATCCGGCGTGCCCGCCCACGTGTATTGGGCGTGGCCGTAGAGGTGCACGCGCTGTCCGGGCAAGTCTGCGAGCACGCCGACGCTCGGCTCGATCGCGCCGCTGCCGTAGCCGGCGGCGGCGTCGCCGGTAGGCAACTCGACGCCGGCGCGCACGGCCAACGCCGGACCGCTCGCCGGCGCCGTCACCTGCCAGGTCGCGTAGATCGGCACGTCGAGCAGCGCGACACCGGCGCGATCGACGCCCCAGACCGGCTGGCCGCTGCTGGTCAACTGCACCTTGTAGTCATCGCGCGGCGCCACGTCCCGGTCCTGGTCCGGGAAGCCGAAGAAGTCGTGGTAGTCGATCAAGAAGTCGTCGAGGAAGCCACCGCTCGTGTGCGCGAACGGCAACTCGACTGCCGCTTCGAGTCCCGCGCCGAGCCCGTACCGCGCGGTGGTCGCGGCCCGCAGGTACTCGCCGTCCATCAGCCATTGCCGGTCCGGCGCGTTGCCGATCAGCCACAGGCTCGAGTACGCCGCTTCGGCACGGACGCTGGCGCGACCGGCAGCATGCACGCGCGGGCTAGCTGGCGGCATGTGCATGACCAGCAGTTGCGCCGGGTGCTGGTTGCGCACCGGCAAGGGACCTTGCGGCTGCGACAGCGTCGCGCACGCCGACAAACTCGCCACGACGAGGCAGGCGGCGCAGCGGCGGAGC
>VGZG01000118.1 GCA_016872675.1 Planctomycetota bacterium | reverse complement strand
GGCTTCGCGCTGACGGCGCTGCTCGCATTCGCGACGGCGGCGATCGCCGGGGGCTGGCGCCGCGCGCTGAGCGAGCAGACGGATTGGCCTGCCCACGCAGGCGAATGGGCAGCGAAGCAGGGGGGGGGCCGTCGACGCGGACTGCGACGGGCAGCCGAGCCATCGCCTCCGCGCCCACAGCGTCGCCAGCCACGCCGCCGGCACGACCACCATCCCGGCGGCCCAGCGAGGACCAGCGTGCGCGTGATCGCCGCGAGGGTCAGCGGGCACAGGGGGCGTGGCGGGAGTCCCGCCCGACAGCTCCAACGCCCGCAGGCGCAAGACGACGCGTCGACGCCGAGCGGATCGGATCGCTCGCTACAGCTCACGCGCGCGGTGCGGCTGACCTGGATCCGATGCGCGTGGCGAGATGGCCGACGAACACCAGCAGGAACAACACGGAGCTGATGCCGTGGGCCCACGCAAACGCCGTGCGCCATGCCGCCGCCACGCTGACCTGAACGGCGTACCCACTCGCGAGCATCGGCGCAGCGAGGGCGACGAGGCCGATGCCGCTACGGCGGCGCGCGCTCGCGCCGCTGCGTAGTTTCGGCATGATGTGCGTTGGCCACAGGAGGCCAAGCACGAATACGAACATGGGCGCCGTCACGACATGCAGAAGATGCATCGTCGGCTGCCATGGGTGATTGACGAGCGCAAACTCATCGGTCGGCTCGGCGACGTAGAGCATCCAGCCGTACGCGAAGCCGGAGCCGGCGACCAGCGCGACGGCGGCATATGTCATCGCGACGTCGGCGCCCTTCATGCCTGCGCCGAGCCGCCAGCGGGCTCAGAGGTCGACGCCGGCTTCGGCGAGGGGGGCTTTTCCGACTCCGGGTCGGGCTTCGACGCCGGCTTCGTCTTCGTCGCCGCCTTGGTCTCCTGCGCGGTCGCCGCCCTGGGATCCGACTTCGGATCCAGCTTCGGCTGCTGGTCCGGGTAGATCACGGCGTGGATCGCCAGCACGTGCCGAACTGCTGCGACCGTCGCCTCGACCGTCAGCGTCGCGCCGGCGACGCCGCGGATCGCGTGCTTCGTCGACAACTCGGCGTCGAGCGGGCGACCGGTCAGCTGCGCGTAGAACGACTCGCGCGGTAGGTAGTCGATGGGCTCGCCGAACGCGAGCACCTCGATGCGCGCGCAGCGGCCGTCCGGGCCGACCACGATCATGAGCAGCTCCTGCAACGACCGGACGCGGTGTCGGTCGAACCAGGCCGTGCCGACGAGCGCTCCGTCCCGGCGCGCTTCGTAGGCGAAGGCGACCGCGCGCGACGCCGTTCGACCCGACAGCTCGGTGATGCGCGCGCGCTGGCGTTCTTCGAGCAGGTGCTCCTTGCGCGTGATCTGGCAACCAGGGAACGCCAACTCCAGCGCCTCGTCGGTGGTGAGGAACACCTTGCCCTGCGCGGGGATCGCGGCCGCGGCCGCAGCGAGCGCGAGGCACACAGACACGATTCGGCGGATGGCCATCAGAACACGTACCCGCACAGCACGTTGAACCGGTCGAAATCGTCGCTCCAGCGCTCGAAGTCGAGCTTCACGACGACTTGGCGGATCGGCTTGAAGTTGAGGCCGACGGTCCAGATCTCGTCCTGCTGGTCGTCATCGCGGGGCGTGCCGACTGGCATGCGATCCTGGGTGTCGATCTGCTCGTAGCGGATGAAGGGCGTCAGCTGGGCGCTGGCGCCCGCGCTGAGCCACCGCAGCACATCGCAGCCGATCTCGCCGTAGTAGCCGACCATGCGGCTGGCGAGGCTGCCACCGGCCGCGGCGTTGAACTCGTCAGCGTCCTGGACCGTGGCCTGTGCCCACAACGCTCGCAGTTGCCACGGGCCGGTGCGGTAGTCGACGTGGGCTTCGAGGATCGCCGTGCGGAGGTCGGGGATGCGCACCGGGGGCGTGCCGCGAAGGTTGTCCTGGCCGCTGTCGCCGTAACTGAACGAACCGCCGACGACGAGACCGGCGAGGCCCACATAATCGACCCTCGTGACCAGCGACCAGTCGTCCGCTTCCGCGCGACTGCCCTTCTGCCGACCGCCGCGCAGTCCGCTCGCGCCGAAGCCGTCGCCGTCGAGCGACGTCAGCAGGTAGCTGCGATAGGAGAAGTCACCAACGTCGCCGTAGGCGCCGAAGCCGATCTCACGCCACGTCGAGGGGATGATGCGGGTCTCCGTCTGCGGGCGGCTCGCCGGCAGGAACGCGGTCGGCTCGTGCAGCTCGTTGATGAGCCCCATTGGCGACAGCAACGTGCCGCCGCGCAGGTTGAAGGCATCACTCGCCAGATAGTCGAGGTAGCCGAACTCGAGGGAAACCTCGCCGCTGTTGGCGGCGGTGGTGCCGTGCTCCACCTCGATCTCGGAGTTGAAGACCCACCTCTCGTCGAACTTGTAGCCAAAATACAGCACCGTCCGGAGCGCGTCGGCGAGGTCGGTGCGGCCGCTGCGCTGTTGGAACAGGTACTCGCCATAGCCGCCGATGGAGAGGCCCTGCTGAACGTCGTAGACCTTGGCGGCACCCTGACCGACGCCGCGCTTGGCGTCGCCGAGCGGCGGTACCAGGCCACCGAGGTCCATGCGCTCGAAGTCGGTCGACAACGCCGACATCCGCTCCTGCAGGGCGCGGTTTTGGGCTTCGAGTCGCTGGAGACGCTCTTCGACTGTTTCCTGCGCGCACAAGGTCGGCGCGATGGTCGCAACGGCGGCGAGGATGGAGAGACGATTCGTCATGGCAGTTGGACGTCTGGCACGAGCGCGGTCAGGCGACTGCGCAGTTTGGGGGTCGCGCGGGCGCGGAGCGTGTCGCCGACGATCTGCAGCGCGAGCGCTTCGACCTGCTCGTGGGCCGCAGCCCAGCGCAACGCCTGGTCAGGTCCCATCACGAACAGTGCCGTCGAATAGGCGTCCGCCGCGGCGGCGTCGGTGCACCACACCGTGACGGAGCCGAAGTCCTCGGCTGGCAGGCCGGATCGAGGATCGAGCACATGCCCCAGGCGGCGGCCATCGACGATGCGCCCGTGCTCGCTGTTGCCCGTCGTCGCAACGCTGCCGCCGGGGATCTCGAGCCGCAGCACCGAGCGGCGCCGGTCCCTCGGGTCGGCGATGGCTAGTGCGGCAGTCCGCTCGGCGATGCCACCGCTGACGAGCAACTGGCCGCCGAAGTCGAGCGTCGCGGCGCTGGCGCCGGCCGTGCGCGCGGCGGCGGCCGCAGCATCGAGGGCCAGACCCTTGCCGAACGCGCCAGTGTCGAACTGCACGGCGCGCCTCCGCGCCATGGCGCCGTCCACGACCGCTACGTGCGCGAAGCCCGTGGTGTGTCGCGCCGCGCGCAAGGCTTCGGCGTCAGGCCAGCGGCCACCGCCGCGCAGGTCGTACACGGCGAAAAGCGCGCCAATGGTCGGGTCGAACGCGCCGTCGGTGGAGCGCCACCACCCGGCCACCATCTCGAGGTCGGCACGCAGTTCCGTGGAAAGCGCGAAGGGCGCGTCGATCGAGGCGCGATTGAGCCGCGACACTTCGCTGTCGTCGCGCCACGCCGACAGCCGTTGTTCGACGGCTTCGACAGCGCGCACCGCGGCTTCGGTTGCGGCCAGCCCGGTCGCGCGGTCGGTTGCCGTGACCTCCACGCGGAGCGTGGTGCCCATGGCCACGACGACGCGCTCGACCTGCGCGCGTCCCCGACTGGCCCCTACGGCCTGGGCGGACAGACTCGTCGCCGCTTCGGCCAAGGCCAGAAGGCAGGCGAACTGAATCCGGAGGAAGCTGGCCTCGCGCACGCCGCCTTCTTATCGCTACTGCGACTCATTCTCAATAAGAGCTTCTGGAAATCCGATCGGCCGAGGGTGTGCCTTCCGATGCGCGCCTGCATCCGTGATGGATGGCTGAGAGGCTCGGTCCGCGGAGGCGGGGGGGGCGGCGCCGCTTCGGCCGACCGTTCCTGCCGCGCGGGCCGACGCGGAGACCACGGCGCCGCGGCCAGCCTCCTCCCGCTAATCCACCAGCCGAAACGCCAGCGGGAAGCCGCCGGTTGCCGGCCGGCAGTCGACGCCGAATACCGCGCGCAGCAGCGCCGGCGCCAGCGCCTGCTCGGGCGGCGCGTCGGCGGCGACGCGGCCTTCGTGCAGAAGGACGACGCGGTCGGCGGCCGGCGCGAACAGGTTGAGGTCGTGCGACGCGACGAGGCAACCGCGGCCCTGCGCGCACAGCCGGCGCAGCAGCGCGACGAGCTGTAGCGCGTGCTCCAGGTCGAGGCAGTTGGTCGGTTCGTCGAGCAGCAACAGCGGCGCTTGCGTCGCGAGCGCGCGCGCGACGGCGATGCGCCGCTGCTCGCCGCCGGACAGCGTCGTCACCGGCCGGTCGGCGAAGGCTTCGGCATCGACGTCGCGCAGCGCCTGCGCGATGGCGGCGCGATCGTCGGCCGACAGCGGCGCGCGCTGTCCGCGGTGCGGATGCCGCCCCATCGCCACCAGCTCGCGGCCGGTGAACTCGAACGGCGTCTCGATCGCCTGCGGCACGAACGCGACCTGGCGCGCGCGTTCGTCGCCGCGCCAACCGCCGATCGGTTTGCCGCCGAGTTGCACGGCGCCGCCAGCGATGCGCTGGGCGCCGAGCAACGTGCGCAGCAGCGTGCTCTTGCCTGCGCCGTTGCGGCCGGCGAGCAGCACGAGTTCGCCCGCGCGCAGCGCGCACGACGCGCCGGCCAGCACGCGCCGCGCGCCGAGCTGCACCACCAGCTCGCTGCCGACGAGGTCGGTCACAGCGCCTCCCCGCGGCGATGGCGCGCCAGCAGCCACAGGAAGTACGGCGCGCCCAAGAACGCCGTGACGACGCCAAGGCGCAGGTTGGCGTCGGGCGGCGCCAGTCGGCAGCCGAGGTCGGCGGCGACGAGCAGCAGCGCGCCGAGCCACGCCGACGCCGGCAGCAGCCGGTCGTGCGCTGGGCCGACGAGCAGGCGCGCAAGGTGCGGCACCACGAGGCCGACGAAGGCGATGCCGCCGGTGTTCGACACGGTGGCGGCGGTCAGCCCGCACGCGATCCACACCAGCCGCCGGCGCGCGCGCGGCGCTGCGAGGCCGAGGCTGTGTGCCGCGTCGTCCGACAGCGTCAGCAGGTCGAGGTCGCGCACCGCCGGCCGCAGCAGCGCGCCGAACAGCAGCAGGCCCGCGGCGGTGATCGCGGCGTGTTCCCACGTGCGCGCATCGAGCCCGCCCATCAGCCAGAACAGCACGCGCGAGCTCGCCGTGTAGTTGTCGAACGTGAACGTCACCGCGAACGACGTCAGCGCGCCGACCAGCGTGTTGAGCGCGATGCCGGCGAGCAGCAGCGAGGTGACGGCGAAGCGGTCGTGCGCGCGCGCCAGCGTGAACACCAGCGCGGTGACCGCGAGCGCGCCGAGCAGCGAACCCGCCGGCGTGGCGACCACCGACCAAGCGGCTGCACCGGTGACGATCGTCAACGCACCGCCGAACGCAGCGCCTGCGCTGGTGCCGACGAGGTCGGGCGACGCGAGCGGGTTGCGGAACGTCGCCTGCATGACCGCGCCGGCCAGCGCCAGCGACGCGCCGCCGCACAGCGCAACGAGCAGGCGCGGCAGCCGGATGTCGCCGAGCACGAACGCGTCGACGGCAGACACGCCGTCGCCGACGCCGATGCAGCCAGCGAGCCACGCGGCGAGGTCGGCGAGGCCCGGGCCTTCGCGCGCGAGGCCGAGGTGCAGCGCGGCGAGCGCCAGCAGTGCGAGGATGGCGACCAGCGCGCGGGTCACGGCCGCCCCCACTGCCGCAGTGCGTCCTGCAGCCGCGCCGCCGCGTCGACCAGCCGGTGCGACGTCGTCGCCAGCAGCGGCGACGGGATGCGCACGTAGCGGGCGCGCTGCGCGCAGGGCAGCAGCGCGAGACCCGGTTGTTGCGCCAGCCACGCCGGCTGTTCGCCATCGGCCGCGTCGGCGCCGCCGAGCACGAGCGCGTCGGGCTGCCAGCCGAGCACGGACTCGACGTCGAGTTTGCGGAACGGGCCGACGCCGCGTTCGCCGGCGAGGTTGCGCGCGCCGGCGGCCCCGACCATGGCGTCGAACAACGAGCCGCGGCCGTAGGTGTGCAGCGCGCCGTCCAGGCTGGCGACGCGCCACTTCGCGCATTCGCCGGCGTGCGCGGCGAGCGCTGCGAGCCGCTGCTCCATCTGCGCGACCAACGCCTCGGCCGGCGCTTCGAGCCAGCACACCGCGCCGATGCGGCGCAGGTTGGCGGCGATGTCGGCGAACGACGTCGGCGTCGCCGTCTGCACCACCGGCACGGCGGCAGCGGCGAGCAGCGCCAGCGTCTCCGGCCGCGTGAACGCATCGCAGACGACGAGGTCGGGCCGCGCCGCCAGCAGCTGCTCGGGGTCGGCGCCGACCAGCGGCAGGCCCATGGCCTCGTCGGCGACCAGCGAGTAGCGCGCGTCGGCGGCGAGGACGTGCACGCCGGCAAGTCGTTCGCGCGGCGCGATCGCCAACAGCGTCTCGGTCGCCAGCACCGACGCGGCGACGATCCGCTGCGGCGGGCTCGCCGGCCGCCAGTCCGCCGCCTGCCACGGCGCCGTCCGCCGGCAGCCGGTCAGGCAGCCGAGCGTGGCAACGACGAGGGCGAGAAGGACGGGGCGCAGCACGACCGCATCATCGCCCTTGCTGCGGCTCCGGCAACGAGAAGCTGGCCGGCGGCTCGGCGTCCTTCTGCACCTGCTGCTCGGACCACGGCGCGTCGGCGAGCACGACCGGGCCGAGCGCGGCCTCGGTCCCGTCGGTGCGACGCACGACGAGCGCCAGCGTCTCGCCGCCGAGGCACGCGCTGATGCGCGCGAGCGCGTGCGGCGCGTTGCGCACCGGCATGCCGCCGACCTGCAGCAGCACGTCGCCCTTCTGCACGCCGGCGGCGCGCGCCACGACTGCGGCGTGCCGGCGCGCGCTCACTGCTGCACGAGCCGCGCGTCGGCGAAGACGCAGAAGTCGCCGAGGTCGTAGTTGCGGCCGAAGTCGGCTTCGAGCGCCAGCGACTTCGCCTTCTTGAGTTCG
>VGZG01000117.1 GCA_016872675.1 Planctomycetota bacterium | reverse complement strand
CCGGCCGGCGATGGCTGCGTTCCGGGGGGTCTGGAACCGGTGCTTGAACTTCCTACGCGCGAACGCGGCGGCAAGGTTGCCGGTGGAACGCCACCGACCCGGCGCGCTTGCGCCGGACAGCTGGTTTTGCGAGACTGTCGGCCTCGGTGTGTCGGACGATGAGGTCGCCCCTGTTCTCGCAGGGGCGCAAACGGCCCGCTTGGGCGGGCCTTTGGGCAGATTAGCCGCCGCATTTGCCGCTCCCGATTGGCTAAACCATGACGATGACCATGTCCAAGTTCGTTCCCCTAACGTGCCTCGGCCTTCTGACGTTCGCCAGCTGCAGCGGTATGCGCGAAGCCAACGGCACCTTCGCAGTGCACGCCGAGTGCTTCCGCATCATCGGCTTCAGCATCCCGGCCGACGACCAGGCGAAGGCCGCGTCCCTCGTGCCCGCCGGCGCGCAGGTGACCTCGGTGTACTCTACGCCCGCCGACTGGACGTCGGTGATGGGCTTTCTTCGCAACCTGATCGGCTTCCACGGCACCATAATCTCCGGCCAGAAGAAGGGCTGATCGGCCCGCCCCCGCGGCGAGCGCCCAGGGCGCCGCCGCGGCGTAAAGCGACCGTCGAATGCGACCAACTCGACGGCGATCGCCGGCGCAGCAGAGTCGCCGCGGCGCAGGCGCCCGCGTCATCCGGCCGGCGATGGCTGCGTTCCGGGGGGTCTGGAACCGGTGCTTGAACTTCCTACGCGCGAACGCGGCGGCAAAGTTGCCGGTGGAACGCCACCGACCCGGCGGGTTGCCGGCCCCCGCCGGCCGGCGATGGGGCGGCGAGCCAGCGCGCGGGGGGCGTGGACGATCGGTTGCGCGACGAGGACCCGGTCATGCCGCGGGACGGCAAGCAACCGCCCGGCAACGACTCACTGCGCAGCGGGGCGCTGCGTCGGGTGTCCTGCATCGGGCCAGCGCTGCGGCACCCGACGGAGGCGCCCCATGTCGTAGCCCTGGCGCGCCAGCTCGGCCTCGAGCTGCGCTAGCACTTCCGGCGCGAGGTCTGGTTTGCGCGCCATGATCCACGCGTAGTCCCTGCGCGTGCGCGCGATGATCGTGGTCTCGTACGCGGCGTCGAGCCAGGTGATCAGGTATTCGAAGCGCAACGGCCAGAAGAACTGCATGCCCCAGGTCGCATGGGTGGCGGTGTCGCGCACCACCGCATTGGGTTTCATGACCACGACCTTGCCGTCGAAGCCGCCGTCGCGGAACACATACGTAGTTGCAATCGTGCCATCCGGCTCGAGCTGGTAGCTCTCGACGGCATTGTGCGCCTCGGACTCGGCACCTGCCGGGATGTGGGCCACCACATACCAGTCGCCCATGAATCGCTGCAGGTCCACGGCAGAGACCGTAGGCAAGGGCGGGTGTGAGGCGCAGGAGGCGAGGAGCGTTCCGAGGGCACAAAGACCACCCTTGCGGCTTGCGGCGCTCACTTCGCGCCTCCCAGCAGCGCCTTGCGGAGCGCGGCGGTCGGCGGCTTGTCGCCGAGGTAAAGCCTTACGAAGAGCGCCCGGAACGCCTCGCAGGGGATCGACGCGACGACCTTGCCGTTGCGCAGCACCTTGGTGCCGGCCTCGGGAACGAGGAGGAACGTGTACGCATCGCCTCCCTTCACGGTTTCCATCGTGTCGCACAGGACCTTCAGCGAGGCCTCGTGCTTCGGCAGGTCCTTGCCGGCGTTCGCGTTCACCGAGGCGCTGTAGGCCTCGCGCAGCTGGGCGGCGGTGAGTTCGCGGCAGAACTCTAGATGGATGGCCATGGGCTGGTCGGCGGCCAAGGCCTTGGCCGCGGTCGCGGGCGTGCTCTCGACGAACAACGCCGCGTGGTACAGGTCGATGCCGAAGATGCCCCACTCGCAGAGCCCCGCGCCGTTGCGGACCAGCTTGTGGCCGTGCAAGGTCACCTCGGCGGGGAAGCTGCCGTCCTTCGCCCGGATGATCCTCTCCTCGACGGGTTGCGGATTGGGACGATCGCTGCCCTTCTGGTCCGAACCCGACTGCGCCTGGAGCAAGCCCGCCCCGAACAGCGTCGCGACCATGGCAAGGGACCAGCGGGTGGATCGTGTGCACATGGTGGGTTGATCGCCGATCCAGGCCCGGCGGATGCACGTCGTGCCCGGGCGGTTTCGATGACAGCGTTGCCACCACCGTAGCCGCGCTGCGCGGCGGCACAGATTCTCCTGTCGTTCTTCGCTGGAGCGGCGCGACCGCGACGCGGCGTTCGGCGGCAAACCCGTCGCCCAGCGCGACGGCGAGACCACAATCGCGTGGTCAACGGCAGTGGCGTGAGACCGTAAACGCCGAGCACGTTTCCCGCGATCGCCATGGCCGTGAGCCTGCTGCGCGACCGCCGAGCAGAGACGTGGGCGGATAGAAGAGACAAGCTGCGTCCCGGACCGTCCGGAACCACGCCGGCTCGAAACGTGACGCCTTTGTCGCATCGGTTGCCGATGCCTGCGCGGCCCTGGGCGCGCGGGCGACTGGCGCTAGGGTCGAGTTTCGCTTCCTGCTTCTGGAGTCTCGAGCATGCACGTCACCCCTCCGCCGATCCTGCGTTCCGCCGCACTCCTCTTGCTAGCAATGGCCGCGCCAGGCCTTGCAGCCCAGCAAGCGACGCCCGAACGCGCGAACTGGGCTCAGGCCGAGAAGTTCTCGGCGGCGAACCTGCGCAAGTTCACCTACAGCACGAGTCTGACGCCGAACTGGCTCGGTAAGTCGGATCGCTTCTGGTACTCGTGGCGATCGAGCGCCGGCACGCGGTACTGGCTCGTCGACTGCGAGCATCGCAACCGCCGCCCGCTGTTCGATCACGAGACGCTGGCGACGGCGTTGTCGGTGGCGTCGAAGAAGGCGCAGCACGCAGCGCAGCTCGAACTCGGTGGCGCGCGCGTCGACGACGCCGGCGGCAAGTTGACGTTCACGTTCGAGGGGCGCCGGTACGAGTACGACTTGGCGACCGGCGGGCTGGGCGACAAGGGCGCAGCGACGCGGCAGGCGCCGGACACGGGGCGTTCCGGCAGCGGCGCAGGGGACGGCAACCGCAATCGCGACAGCGAGCGGCGTCGCGAGGAGCAGGATCAAGACCGCGAACAGCAGCAACAGCAGCAGCAACAGCAGCAACAGCGCGAAGGGCAAGAACAACAAGAGCGCCAGGAGCAGCGCCAGCAGGACGGGCAGCAGAGTGAGCAATCCGGGCGCAGCGGCGAAGGCGTCGCCAGCAGCGGTGGGGAGCCGCCCCGTCGCAGCGGCGCGCCGCGCGAGCGCGACGTTCGACTCGTCAGTCCGGACGGCAAGGTCTACGTCGTCGCGCGCGATCACGACCTCTACGTCGTCGAGGGCGTGGAGGCGCCGGCGGAAGCCTCGGTGCCCGCCGCGGACAAGCCGGAAGGCCAGCAGAAAGCCGAGAAGGAGGACTCGGGCAAGCAGGAGGTCGTCAAGGTTGCGAAAGCGACGGACAAGAAGGAGAACGCCAGCGCAACGGTCGCTGGCGCCGCAGCGGCGCCCGCGGCGCCGACGGCGACGCCGCCTGCGCCAAAGGCGCCCCCAGTCCGCTTCGACGAGGCAAGCGCCGTGCGGCTCAGTTCCGACAGCGCCGAGCGCTACAGCTTCGCCGGTAGTCGCGGTTCCGGCGGCAGCAGCGGTGGTGGCCGTGCGAACCAGCGTCAGACGGCCGAAGCGACCGCCGGCGATGTGCACAAAGCCGAATCAGTCATGGCTCCCGCCCCAGCGCGCGCCAATGCGACGTGGTCGAAGGACAGCAAGGCCTTCTACGCTTCGCGTCGCGACAGCCGCAATGTGCAGGACCTGTTCCTGGTTGACTCCCTCGGCACGCCACGGCCAACCCTGGAAACCTATCCGTATGCGATGCCCGGCGAGGGCACGGCATCGGTGGCCGAGCTGTGGGTGTTCGCTCGCGAGCAGAAGCAGCTCCGCCAGGTGGCGCGCAAGTGGCCGCACGAGAGCTACCAGGACGTGCACTTCTTCGGGGAGGGCCATGAGCTGCGCTACGTGCGCCGCGATCGCCTGCAGCGCAACGCCGAGCTGTGCGCGCTCGATCCGGCGACCGGCAAGGAACGCGTGCTACTCACCGAGGCGATCGGCGGCGCGACGCTCGCGATACAGAGTCTGCGCTACCTCGCGAAGACCAACCAGTTTCTGTGGTGGTCCGAGCGCAGCGGCTGGGGCCACTACTGGCTGCACGACGCCGCGACGGGGGCTTCGCTCGGCGCCTTGACGAACGGCGCCTTCCGCGCCCGTTCGATCGTCGAGGTCGACGAGGAAACCGGCCATGCGTGGGTCCGCGCCAACGGCCGTGAGCGCGACGAGAACATCTACCACGAGCATCTCTACCGCGTGCGCCTCAACGGCATGGACATGCTGTGCCTCGACCCAGGCGACGCGACGCACCGCTCGACGTTGTCGCCGACGCGTCGCTTCGTCGTCGACACGTTCTCGCGCGTCGACCTGGCGCCGCGGGCCGTCCTGCGCAGCGGCAACGACGGCAGCGTGCTGCTCGAACTGGAGACCACCGACACCAGCAAGCTCGAAGAGGCCGGTTGGCGCATGCCCGAACGCTTCATCGTCAAGGCAGCGGACGGCGTGACCGATCTGTATGGCAACCTGTGGAAGCCGTACGATTTCGACGCCAAGAAGCGCTACCCGGTGATCGCCAATGTCTATCCGGGACCGCAGATGGAGGGCGTCACGCACTCATTCTCGGTGTCCGGCGGCGGCCAGCACCTGGCGCAGCTTGGCTTCATCGTCGTGCAGGTCGGCCACCGCGGCGGCACGCCGGATCGCGACAAGGCCTATGGTGCGTACGGGTTCGGCAACCTGCGTGACTACGGCCTGGAGGACAAGAAGACAGCGCTGGAGCAACTGGGCGATCGCTATTCGTTCATCGATCTCACGCGCGTCGGCATCTACGGCCACTCAGGTGGCGGCTTCATGACCGCCGCGGCGCTGATGAAGCCGCCCTACAACCGATTCTTCAAGGTAGGCGTCGCTTCGGCCGGCAACCACGACAACAACATCTACAGCGCGCAATGGAGCGAACGGTGGCACGGCCTCGGAGAAGCGCCGCCGACCAAAGTCGAGACCAAGGCCGAGACGAAAACCGACGCGACCAAGGCCGAGGCGGCGACTGGCGGGGTCGCGACTGCCGCTGAAGGTGGCAAGGAAGCCAAGCAGGCGGCCGCTGCCAAGGCGTCGCCGTTCACGGTCCATGTGCCGACCAACGCCGAACTCGCGGCAAACCTCGAGGGCAAACTGCTGCTGGTGCACGGCGAGATCGACAACAACGTGCACCCGGCCAACACCATGCGCCTCGTCGACGCGTTGATCAGAGCCAACAAGCGCTTCGACATGCTGCTGATCCCTGGCGCACGCCACTCGTTCGGCGCCGCCCAGGAGTACTTTCGCCAGCGCATGCTCGAATACTTCGCCGAACACCTGCTCGGCGATCGTCAGACCGGCGCCGACATCACTCGCAAGAACGGATGACCCGCCGCGGGCGCGGTCAGAACCGGCGCTTCGTCCGCGGGAAGCCGAGGAGGTTGAGACCGGGCTCTATCGGGTCGGGTAGCGCTCGAGCGGGCGCTTGCCCGCCGCCACCCGACACCGAGAGCGGATAGAGCGGCGCCGCGTTAGTGGCCCTGTGTTGTTGTGCGGGGCAGCGCCCCATCGCCGCGCAGCGCCTCGGGGTGTATTGAGGTCGCGGTGGGTGGGCCGGGAAGCTGGCCGTACCATCGCGCGACACTACCTCCGAGTGCAATGTCGGCCCGAACGACCGCGATGATGTTGTCCATGCTGGCTTTGCTGCTGCTAGCCGCGCCTGCGCCCGGCCAGTGGTCATTTCCCGGCAGCCTCCCGGGGACCGAGATCGGCACGGCCAACCTGCCGCCGTGGTTCGAGCCGAGCGGCATCGTCTGGCATGCGCGTCTGCAGCAGCTGCTTGTCGTCGACGACAACGGCTTTCTGGCATCGATGCCTAGCGCTGGCGGCCCGGCGACGATCACGTTCGTCGGCGGCGACCTCGAAGCGATCGCCTACGCGAACGCGGACTGGGACCGCATCTATCTCGGTCGCGAGCATCCCGACGCGATCCTCGAGTTCAGCCTCACCAGCAACTCGGTGGTGCGGACGTTCGACCTGACTCCGTTCATGACCGGCCCCGACAACTTGGGCATGGAAGCATTGACCTTCGTGCCGATTGCCGGCCATCCCGAGGGCGGCGAGTTCTACGCTGGCTTGCAGCACACTGGGGTCATCTACCGGTTCACGTTGCCGATTGTCAGCAGCGCCACCAGCGCCAACGTCACGTTCCTCGGCGCCTTTGTCGATGGCTCGCCGCTGCCCGGCATCAGCGGCATGGATTTCGACCGGGCGACGGGCACGCTCTACTCGATCTACGATGGAGCCAGCGTCGTGCGGGCTACGCGCGCCGCCGGCACGATCGGTGTCGGCAGCTGGGCGCTGCCGGGCAACGACCAGGAAGGCATCGCGGTGGACGCCTGCTGCCGTCTCTACATCGCCGAGGACGCCGGCGTCGAGCTTTGGTACTACGATGGCTTTCCGGCCGCGCGGCCTGCGAGCTGGGTCAACCATGGCGTCGGTTACCCAGGAACTCTCGGCGTGCCCAGCCTGACCCTGGCGGACGCGCCGACTCTCGGCGTCGCCACCAACTTCATTGTGACGAACAGCCGTGGCCAGCCCACGTTGGGCGCCGTTGTCGTCGGCGTTGGCCGCACCGCTATTGCGACGCCATTCGGGGGCACCCTGCTGGTGGACGGCGCGGCGATCGTCACGGCTTGGGTGCTCGGCAGGGGCGCGACCTTGCAGCCGTTCGCAGTGCCGAACGACCCGCTGCTCTGCGGTCTCGTGGCCAACCTTCAGATCGTCGAATTCGATCCCGGCGCCAGCGCGAGCTGGTCGTTCAGTCGCGGCCTCGAACTGACCATCGGGCGCTGAGGGCGAGAGCGCGTCGACCCCAGGATCCTGGGGCGATCGTCCGGGCGCTGGGGGCGATAGGGCGCTGTCGTCAGCGGGCCGCCGAGCACTAGG
>VGZG01000116.1 GCA_016872675.1 Planctomycetota bacterium | reverse complement strand
CCCCGGCCGTCGCCAAGACCATTGCGCGCGCCCGCCGCCGTCGGCTGGACGGGGTCGCGCGCAGGGGGTAGAAGCGCGGTGGTGGGTCCCGGGTGGTCCGGGACCGGTGCTTGAACTTCCTACGCGCCACCATATGGGTGCGGCCGGCGACCCATCGATGAGCCGAGTGTTCTTCCAACGAGTGGCGTGACCGCTCACTTGGTCGACTGAGACCCGTCGGTGCCGCGGCCGCCCGAGCGCTGAGCGGGACCAGGCTCAGGTCTCGGCGGTGCGTTCGCCCGGCTCCTCGGTGGTCGTCGTGCGCGCCGCGCCTTCTACAGCCGCCGACTCCTTCGGCTGCCACGGCGGGAACGGGTCGGCGAGCTGCGCGCCCTGATGGCGGATCGCCGCGGCCTCGGCCTTGGTCAGCAGGCACGCATCGAGCCGTCGACGCAGTTCGGCTTCGTCGTGGCCGATGCCGAGGAACACCATCTCCTGCATGCGGTCGCCGAAGATCGGGTCCCAGACCGACTCGTGCCAGCTGCGCCAGGCTTCGTCCTGCGGCCAGCGCGCTTGCGGCACGGCGGCCCACCAGAAGCCGCCGCCTTCGTGGCGCACCAGGGCGCCGACCTGGCTCATGTGGCCGACCCAGGTCGGGCGCGAGGCCAACCAGAACCGGCCCTTCGCGCGCACGATGCCCGGCCATTCGCTGTTCAGGAAGCGATGGAAGCGCTCGGGATGGAATGGGCGGCGCGCGCGGTAGACGAAGCTGCGGATGCCGTACTCCTCGGTCTCCGGCCGGTGGTCGGCGAAGCCGTGCAGCTCGCGGTACCAGAGCGGGTGCTTCTCCGCCTCGGCGTGGTCGAAGCGGCCGGTGCCGAGCACCTTCGCCAGCGGCACGCGGCCGAACTCGGCGTCGACGATCTCGGCGCGGGCGTTCAGCGCACGCACCAGCGTGTAGGCCGCGGCGACCTGCGCCGGCGTCGCCACGTCGAGCTTGTTCAGCACGACGACGTCGGCGAATTCGATCTGG
Source organism: Planctomycetota bacterium (assembly GCA_016872675.1). GTDB lineage: Bacteria > Planctomycetota > UBA1135 > UBA1135 > UBA2386 > UBA2386. The sequence goes on along the minus strand of VGZG01000116.1, from coordinate 6,200 downwards.
TCGGCGAGCAGCGCCACCAGGGCGCGCGTGTCGTCGGGGCCGACGGCCTGCCCACGGTCGCGGAGGAAGTCCTGCGACGAGTAGTTCGCCAGCAACTGCGCGGCGTCCACGACCGTGACCATGGTGTCGAGGCGGGCGACGTCGGCGAGGCTGTCGCCCTCGGCGGTGCGGAAGTCGAACGTCGCCGCGATCGGCAGCGGTTCGCCGACGCCGGTCGACTCGATCAGCAGGTAGTCGAAGCGGCCTTGGTTCGCGAGGTCGCGGACCGCGGTCAGCAGGTCTTCACGCAGCGTGCAGCAGATGCAGCCGTTGGTCATCTCGACCAGCGTCTCCTCGGTGCGGCTCAAGGCGGCGCCGCCGTCGCGCACCAGCGCGGCGTCGACGTTGACCTCGCTCATGTCGTTGACGATGACGGCGACGCGCAGGCCTTCGCGATTGTGCAGGACGTGGTTCAGCAGCGTCGTCTTGCCGGCGCCGAGGAAGCCGGAAAGCACGGTCACCGGCAGGCGCGTGTCGGCCGTTCGGGGGGCGGCGCGCATGGCGTCACTTCCGGCGCAGGTCGACGACCTTACCTAGCAGCGTCACCTGCAACGTGCCGTCGCGCAGCGCGCCGCGCGCGGTCTCGGCCTTGCCGTCGCTCTCCCACTTGCCGTCGAGCACGACCGCGGCACCGTCGATGCGGTAGGAGCCGCCGAAGTGGTCGTGGCTGTCGTGGCCGCCGGCCCCTGGGCCGTGCACCAGGAACTTGTCGCTCTTCGGGTCAAACTCGAGCACGTAGCCGTGTTCGACTGCTTGCGTCCACGTGCCGTGCAGGTCGGTTGCGGCGAGGGCGACCTTGGCACCGCAGGCAGCCAGGGCCAGCAGGGTGAAGGCGACGCAGGCGAGGGAGGCGCGCATGCCTCCGGGGTGCCGGCCGGGCCTCGCGAGTTCCGCGAATCCTGGTCCGGATCGCCGGGCGCTCAGCCGCTCACGCGCCGTGCACGATGTCGAGCACGTCGCCGTCCTGGACGACGTAGGCCTTGCCCTTTTCGAAGAACACGCCCTTGTCGCGTGCGCCGGCGATGCCGTTGCAGGCGACGTAGTCGGCCTAGGAGACGACCTTGCTGCGGGTTAAGAACTTCTCGAAGTCGCTGTGGATCACACCGGCCGCGGCACGGGCCAGGTCGCCGGCGTGGATCGTCCACGCCTGACGCTCGGCGACCGCGTGCTCGGCGGCCGCGGCTTGGCGCTGGTGGTTCTCGCGCACCTGCCGGTTCGTCGACTCGGCGCCGCGGATCTGCTCGAGCAGCGCGGCCGTGTCGACCTCCTTGGCCTCTCGCATCGCGGCCTGCAAGCGGGCGTCTGCGGCCACTCGCTCCGCGAGAACCCGGTCGCGGCGCGGGAGCGGTGTGCTCGCGCGGGGGGAACGCGGCGGCATGGGGCCGGGGATCGGTGCAGGCGGGCGGTTGCGGCCGGGTGGACGGGGTCGCGCGCAGGGGGTAGAAGCGCGGTGGTGGGTCCCGGGTGGTCCGGGACCGGTGCTTGGACTTCCTACGCGCGCTTCCAGATGGGCCGCGCCCGCGTCGAGCGCACACTGACGGTGAACACCGTGAAGACGTTCGCGCAGACGCTGAAGCTGATGGCGCTCAGCAAGGAGATGGTCGAGGACGACGACTTCGCGACGAAACGTGATGCGTACTACGTGTCGAAGAACTGGGGCGACGCGAAGTTCCTCGAGCAGCCCGAGTCGGACGCGGTGATGGACGACATCGAGGCGCTGTTCTCGCTCGAAGGCGTGACCCGTGAACACCTGCGCTTCTATCCGGAGGAGCACGGCGGCGCCGTCGCCGGCCAGCTGATCGTCATCGACCGCGACCCGGAGACCGACCGCGAGGTGCGCATCGACTGCACCGGCTTCGCCACCGGCTCCTACGCGATCCCGCACTCGGTCGAACAGCTGAAGTTCGAGACCAAGGCCGAGTTCATCCTGGCGATCGAGACCGGCGGTATGTTCCAACGGCTGAACAACCACAAGTTCTGGCGGTCGTACAACTGCATCCTGGTCGAGACCGCCGGCGTGCCGACGCGCGCGACGCGGCGCTTCATCCGCAAGCTCAGCGACGACTGCAAGCTCGACGTCTTCGCCTTCAACGACTGCGATCCGTACGGGATCTCGAACATCTACCGCACGCTCAAGGTCGGCTCGGGCAATGCCGTGCACCTGAACCAGTTCTTCTGCGTGCCGCAGGCCCGCTACCTTGGCGTGACGCCGCAGGACATCATCGACTTCAAGCTGCAGGACGCGACGCACCCGCTGCAGGAGGTCGACAAGAAGCGCGCCCACGACGCGCTCAAGAACGACCCGTTCTTCAAGGCCCACAAGGAGTGGCAGAAGGCGATCGAGCAGCTGCTGGCGATGGGCGTCCGCGCCGAGCAGCAGGCGCTCGCCAAGTGGGGGCTGAACTACGTGATCGACGAGTACCTGCCGAAGAAGCTGAAAGAACGGCACAAGTTCCTGCCTTGACGCGGGCGGCGCCGGCAAAACCCTGCTCGCACGGGGCGGACCGCACCGCACACCCGATGCGCACCACGCCGTTTGACGGGCCCCCCGAATCCGGGGATGCTCGACGGCAAGAGCAACCGCAATGAGTCACGGCCGCCTCATCCATCATCAGCTGAAGTCGTCGACCGACCTGTCCCACGTACCACTCGGCGACCTGGGCGCCGAGCTGCTCGGTCGGCTGACGAAGGGCGCGGCCCACGATTCGCGGAAGGAGATGGAGAAGCACCTGCAGATGCTGAGTGCCCTGCACCAGGTGACCGGCGATGTGATGGAGGTGCCCGAGAATCGGGTCTCGATCGCCCACTTCGGCACGCAGTTCCGGTTCGTCCACCACTGCTGGAAGAACCACAAGATTCCGATCGAGGGTGCGGTGCACGTGGACATCGGCTGCGGTTCCGTGAACCCGCTGGCGCGCCTCTTCACCCATCTGATGCTCGGCGTCGACCGCGTGGTCGGCATCGACCTCGATGTGCCGACGGATCTCGACGAATCGGCCCGCAACCTCGCCCGCCTCGCGGGGGCCGCCATCCTCGACCCCTCCCGCATCTACGGCGACTATCCGATCACGCCGCAGAAGGTGCTCGGCAACCTGGCCGGTTTCGACCTGGCCAAGCTGCAGCGCGGCGACCCGAGCGGCGCCGACCAGAGGCGCATGGGCCTGCTGCAGAAGCCGATCGAATCGACTGGCCTCGCCACGGCATCGGTCGACGTGGTCATCAGCAACAGCGTGTTCGAGCACCTGCCCCAGATCGAGGCGACGCTGGCCGAGTTGGCGCGCATCACCAAGCCAGGTGGCTATGGGTTGCACGGCATCGACACCGTCGACCACCGGTGGTACGGGGAGCCCCACCTGCATCAGCTGGAGTTCCTGACGATCCAGAGCAAGGAGCCGATCGTCTTCGGCTGTAATCGCGTGCGACTGTTCGAATTCCCCGAGCTGTTCCGCCGACACGGTTTCGAGATCGTCGAACGCTGGACCCACAACAAGGTCGCCATCTCGCCCGAGTTCCGTGCGCGCATGGTGGAACCTTGGAAGTCGATGCCGGACGAACTGCTCGACACCACCTGGGCCCAGGTGTTGATTCGCCGCCGCTGAAGGGCGCCCTGGCTGGGCCGACCGGACAATCGGGGGTTTTCGCCGGCCTCGCGGGCGGATTGATCGCCTGTGCGGCATGAGAACCGCGTTCATGCCGGTCCCCCGTCTACCGCTCGCCGTCGTCCTGTTCGCCGCTGCCGCCGCAGCGCAACTCCCCGCCCCGACCCTGTCGGCGGCCGAGCGCTGCAGGAACGAGATGCGCTGCTGGTTGAGGCCGCTGGCGTCGCCGTTAGCGAGCTTGGCCAGGTCGAAGTCGCGCACGTTCTCGAGGCACTCGCGGTTGTTCAGCGGCAGGCCGGCGAACACGACCGCGGGGTTGACGGCGACCGAGGCGGCGATGCGAGCGAGGTGGCGCACGGCCTCGCCGAGGTCGCGCGGCGCTTCGAGCTCGAGGCAGCCGACGCGGGCCGCGCCGGCCAGCAGGTGCGCGAACATTCGCGAGAATGGCGTCACCGCGCCGCAGCCGACGTCGAGGTGCGTGGCGCCGCGCACCGGCACGTTGTGGCGGCTCACGCAGTAGTGCAGGAACGCCATCTGGCCGCTGAGGTGCCGCGGCGTGGCGCGGTTGTCGGCGGTGTCGGTCGCTTTCTCGAGCGCGTCGCGCAGCTGGCTGAACAACCGCAGATGGTTCTGGTTGTTGACGTAGGAGTCGGCCGGCGGGGTGCCGGGCACCGCCGGCTGCGCTAGGGGACGCTGCCGACGAAGGTGGCGCTGCGGAGTGACGGTGTGGGGCGAAGTTGCGGCCGCTGGGCGGTCGCGGCGCGGGAGCGGTGTGCTCACGCGGCGGGAACGCGGTGGCATGGGGCCGGGGATCGGTGCGCGCGGGCGGTTGCGGCCGGGTGGACGGGGTCGCGCGCAGGGGGTAGAAGCGCGCTGGTGGGTCCCGGGTGGTCCGGGACCGGTGCTTGAACTTCCTACGCGCGGATCGCCGCCAGCACGCGCCGCGGGCCCGCGCACTTCGGGCAGACCAGCACCTCGATGCCAAAGGTCGAGCTCAGCCAGCGCGGCCAGCGCTCGGCGCCCGCACTCGACGCGCTGCCGCAGAAGCTGCTCGGTCGCTGAACCGGCCCGGCCTCAGGCCAGCAGCTCGCTCACCGCGCGTCCGTGGACCTGGACCACGACGAACGCGTCCGCATCGCCAAACTGATCACGCCGTCGGCCCCGCAGACGACGAGCACCCGATCCGCCCTTCCCTCTCGACCGGGAACAGGTCGCCGAGCAGCGCATTGGCACGCGCGGTCTTCCACTTGGCCAAGTTGGCGCCGAGCACGACGAAACGTACGACGGTTGCTTTGTGCTTCACGATGGTGGCCATACCTGGATCCTGCCGCCCTGGCGCCGAACCCAACATCCCAGCAACGATCAGGTCCCGAGTCGCCAGCGCACGCCGTTGCTCGCCGTGACTCCGAGCGGGTTGGCGCCCAAGGCCACGCAGAACGCCTGCGTGAACAGGTTGACCCCGACGAAGATCGGGTTGGTGGGCAAACCGATCTGGAACGCGAGGCTCGTCGCCGAACTGGGGCTCGCCGGCAGAGTGAGCTCGGCAGACTGCAGCAGCGAACAGTCCGTCATGCCGACTTGCGTCAGCGCGAACGGCAGGGCACCGACGGTGCTGGCGCTGTCGCTGAAACCGATCGCGATCACGCCCAGCGGATTCGGCCCCGCGACCGCGGTCACGGTGCCCGTCATGTTGCCGCCGAGCTGGGGCAAGGAGGTCGCGGCCTGGATCGGGGACGCAACGAGACAGCCAACGCCGAAGTTCGCCGTGCTGGCCGCGTTCAGCGGCGCCCATGTCACATTGAGCGACGTATTGACCTGGGCAAAGCCGGAGAAATTTGCTGCGGACGCCGAGCAGCTGTGCGCGATCGTGATCGTCTTGCCCGCCGGGCCGACGATGACTGTACTGGTCTGGTTGATGGTGGTGACGGGTGAGAAGAACCCGCCGAGCGTTCCCTGCACGGCGCCCGACACCGAGGTGGTGGCGCTCGCCCCCAGAGCGGAGTAGGTGCCGCTCACAACGATCGAGCACGTCGTCTCGAACGGCGCTACCAGGGTCACCGCGACCGTACCGTTGCGCGAGAAGCTGCCAGCCGGCGAGGAGAAGCTGCAGATGTTGGCCGTACCGCTCGCGTTCAGCGTGATGCCCGATGCCGAGAGGTTCCACACGAACCCCGGCAGCGAAGCGGGTGCCGGCAGGGGACCGATCGGGATCGACTGCTGGGTAGTGATCTGCGTGCAGCTGTTGAAGGTGCTGCTGACCAGGGGAACCACGACTGATCCGCTCGGGGTGATTGCCTGCGCCGGCAGGCCGATCGCGACGAGAGCGACGGCGCCGATTCGGGTCACGCTATTTGTCCATTGCATCATCTGAGTCCTCCTCGTGGAACGGATGGTTACGGTCCTGGAGTAGATCCCATCGTCTGGTGTGGCACAAGATCCGGATTGCTCGCGGCGATTCGTCCACTGGCGTTCGAGCGTCGCCTTTTTCTATGCCTGGCTGCTGGGCTTCGAGAACGTCCGCAATTACTCCGATGGATGGAGCGGTTGGAGCACGGATTACTT
>VGZG01000115.1 GCA_016872675.1 Planctomycetota bacterium | reverse complement strand
ATGAGCATTTCGGACGGCGACTTCTCGGGTGGCTTTGACGGTGGCGGCGGCGGCGACAGTGGCCCGGAGCGTCGCCGTTGGCGCGGTGGCCGGCGGCGTCGGCGGCGCCGTGGCGGCGGTGGCGGCGGTGGCGGCCAGGGCGGCTTCGGCCCCAGCACCTTTGACGCCGACCAGGGCCACAGTGGCGTCGGCGGCGGTGGCCAAGGTTTCCACGGCGGTGGCGACCAGGGCTACCAGAATGGCGGTGGCGGCGGTGGTCAGGGCGGCGGCGGCGACTTCCGCCCGCTCGTCGAGGGTCCGACCGAGCAGGCGACCGGCGTGCTCGAGTACACCAAGGAAGGCAACGGTTGGCTGCGCAAGAAGCAGAACAGCTACCAGCCCGATTCGATCCCCAACGGCGACACCTTCGTGCCGATGACGATGATCCGGCAGCACCGCTTGCTGGAGGGCAGCGAGATCGTCGGCCAGGCCGGACTGCCCAATCGCGGTCCCCAGCGCTTCACGCTGGCGTCGATCGAGTCGGTCGACGGCATGCCGCCGGAGGAGCGTCGCGAACTCAAGTCGTTCCGCGACATGACGGTCATCGACCCGGAGCCGCAGTTCGTGCTGGCGCCGGGCTCCGACGAGAACATCAGCCTGCGCATCGTCGACCTGCTGTGCCCGCTTGGCTACGGCCAGCGCGGCCTCGTGGTCGCGCCGCCGCGTTCGGGCAAGACGGTACTGATGCAGCAGATCTGCCAAGCGGTGTCGGCGCACTATCCGGACGCGCACATGATGGTGCTGCTGATCGACGAGCGCCCCGAGGAGGCGACCGGCTGGAAGCGCACCGTCGAAGGCAAGAACCGCGAGGTGCTGGTCTCGACGCTCGACGAAGGCCCCAAGCACCACATCGCCGTCAGCGAAATGGCGATGAAGCGCGCGCAGCGCCTGGTCGAGACCGGCCGTGACGTCGTCATCCTGCTCGACTCGATCACGCGCCTGACGCGCGCCTACAACAGCTTTCTGGGCGGCCGTGGCGGCGGCACCATGTCGGGCGGCCTGGGCGCCAAGGTGCTTGAGGTGCCGAAGAAGTTCTTTGGCGCGGCCCGCAACTGCGAAGAGGGCGGCTCGCTGACGATCCTGGCGACGACGCTGGTGGACACCGGTTCGCGCATGGACCAGGTGATCTTCGAGGAGTTCAAGGGCACCGGCAACATGGAGTTGGTGCTCAATCGCCAGCTCGCCGAGCGCCGCATCTTTCCGGCGATCGACATCGAGCTGTCGGGCACGCGCAAAGAGGAGTTGCTGCTCGGCGCCGATGTGACCAAGCGCCTGTACACGCTCCGCCGTGTGCTCGCGCGCATGAATGCGCTCGACGCCATGCCGCTGCTGATCGATCGCTTGATGAAGACCGACAGCAACCAGCAGTTCCTCGACTCGTTCCGTTTGGAGGAATGATCCCGCTTCGTTGTCGCGCGGGGCGCGTTTTCGCGCTCCGTCCGCAGCCTGCCGCCCTCGTGCCGTCCGGCGTTCGCGCGCCGGCCGTTGGCTCGCCCCATCCTTTCGTCCTTGCTGCCGTGGCGAGCGGTGGCATCCCTTGCATCGTCCCATGATCGAAGTCGAACAACTCGCGAAGTCCTATGGCTTCGCCCAGGCCCTGAAGGGCGTCTCCTTCACGGTCCAGAAGGGCGAGGTCGTCGGCTTTCTCGGCCCCAACGGCGCTGGGAAGTCGACGACGATGAAGATCCTGACCGGCTACCTGCTGCCGACGTCCGGCCGCGCCTCGGTCGCCGGTCACGATGTGGTCGCCGACAGCGTCGCTGCGCGCCGGTGCATCGGCTACCTGCCGGAGACCACGCCGCTCTACGGCGAGATGCGCGTCGACGAGTACCTGCGCTTCTGCGCCGAGATCCGCGGCATCCCGGCCGACCGGCAGCCCGGCGCCATCGGCCGCGCGGTCGAGCGCTGCGCGCTGCAGCGCGTGCTCGGCAAGAACATCATCGAGCTCAGCAAGGGCTACAAGCAGCGCGTCGGCCTCGCCCAGGCGATCGTGCACGAGCCGCCGGTGCTGGTGCTCGACGAGCCGACGTCGGGTCTCGACCCCAACCAGATCGTCGAGGTGCGGAGCCTGATCGAGCAGCTCGGCAAGGAGCGCACGGTCATCCTCAGCACGCACTACCTGCAGGAGGTCGAGAAGTCTTGCACGCGCGTGATCATCGTCGACCGCGGCCGCATCGTCGCTGACGGCACGCAGGCGCAGGTCACCGCTGCGCACGGCGGCAGCGCGCTGCGGCTGCGCGTCCGCGGGCCGGCCGAGGCGGTGCGCGAGCAGTTGCAGCAGATGTTGCCGCCCAGTGCGCCGCTCACGGCGGAGGGCGGTGGCGACGGCGTCACGACATGGCGCCTCGGCTTGCCGGCGGCGTCCGCCGCGTTCCCCGCGGTCGTCGCCGAGCAGATCTGTCGCCATGGCTGGCAATTGCTCGAACTCGCGGTCGAGCGGGCATCGCTGGAGGACATCTTCCGCCAGTTGACCGGGCGCAAAGCGCAGGAGGCCGTCCATGCGTGAGACCATCGTCGTGTTCCGGCGCGAGTTGCGCAGCTACTTCCTGTCGCCGATCGCGTACGTGTTCGGGATCCTGCTGGTCTCGGTGCTGCTCTACTACGTCACCGAGGCGACGCTGCAGAACGGCGCCCGCGCGACCGCCGAGCCGCTGTTCGGCACGCTGCCGTTCATGCTCGTGCTGTTCCTGCCCGGGCTGACCATGCGGCTGTGGGCGGAGGAGCGCAAGCTCGGCACGCTCGAGCTGCTGATGACCTTCCCGGTGCGGACCGGCCAGCTGGTGCTCGGCAAGTTCTTCGCCTGCTTGGCCTACCTCGCCATCGTTCTGGCGCTGACCATCGGTCTGCCGCTGACCCTCGGCGCCTACGGCAAGCTCGACTGGACGCCGGTGCTCGGCAGTTATCTCGCGTCGCTGCTGTTCGCCGGTAGCTTCGTCGCGGTCGGCATGTTCTGGTCGAGCACGACGCGCGACCAGATGGTGGCGATGCTGCTGTCGCTGGTCTCGCTGTTCGTGCTCTACCAGCTCGGCAACCCGCAGAACATCGAGTACGCGTCGGGCTGGATGCCGGCTTGGCTGGTCGACACCGTCAACGGCCTGAGCCCGCACAAGTACTTCGTCAGCATCGCGCGCGGCGTCCTCGACACGCGCGACCTCGTCTACTTCGCCTGCTTCTGCGGCTTCTTCCTGTACGCCAACGCGCTGGCCCTCGAGACCCGGCGCACCAAGGGCTGAGCCATGGCGCGCACGCAATCCATCGTCTGGGAGCGCGGCTCGACGCCGGCGCTCGTCCTACACGTCCTCCTGCTGCTGCTCGTTCTCGGGCAGGCCGTCTACCTCGCCTCGCGCCACCGCGTCCGCGTCGACCTGACGTCGGACGGGTTGTGGTCGTCGACGACGTCGACCCGCGACCTGCTGGCGAAGCTCGACAAGCGGCTGGTCGTCGAGGCGTACTTCAGCCCGAAGGAGAAGCTGCCGGTCGCCGTGCGCGAGACGCGCGCCTGGGCGGACAGCTTCCTCGACGAGCTGGTGCAGCTCGGCAAGGGCAACGTCGTCGTGCAGCGCTTCGACCCCAACGCCGACAAGGCGATCAGGGACAAGGCGACGCGCGTCGGCGTCAAGCCGCTCGAGCTGCGCAGTCAGTCGTCGACATCGCTGTCGGTCGACGTGCATTGGCAGGGCCTGCGTTTCGTCTACGGCGGCGACAAGAACAAGGTCGTGCCGCAGTTCGCGCCGGGCAGCTCCTTCCTCGCCGAGGCGGTGATCACGCCGGCGATCAAGGAAGTCATCACGACGCAGAAGCGCCGCATCGGCTACATGGAGTGGCCGGCGACGAACCCGCAGGGCGCGCAGGCCGGCCCACTCGGCTGGAACGTGCTGCGCACGCTGGACGGCATCGCCAAGCGCTACGAGTTCCAGAACCTCAAGGACGAGGACGGGGCGCTGCTGCCGGACGACCTGCAGACGCTGTTCCTGTTCCGGCCCAAGGACCTGACCGACCGGCAGAAGTACGTGCTCGACCAGTTCGTCGTGAAGGGCGGCACGCTGGTCGCCTTCGTCGACGCCGCCGAGTACATGGTCGGCCCGCAGCGCACGATGACCAAGGTCCCGCTCGCGCTCGACGCGAACGGCAGCGCGCAGAAGCTCACCGATCAGTTGCTGCACTACGGCCTCGACTGGAAGCCGCGGCTGGTCGCTGACCTGATGCCCGACGCGTTCCAGCCGCGCGATCTGATCCAGGGGCGTTTTGAGTACTTCGCGGTGCCGCAGCTGACGCCGTTCGGCCAGCAGTTGAGCCCGATCGAGTACCCGTACTTCTTCCACCCGGTCGCCATCGACTGGAAGGATGTCGCCGAACAGTTGGCCAAGGACAACGCCGGCAAGGTCGACAAGGAACTCGCCGAGCAGTACCGCAAGCTGTTCGTGCCCGGCATGCCGAGCGACGAGTTCGTCTTCCAGGCCTGGAAGCAGCAGAAGCGCGGGCCGGGCTTCTACTGGCCGACGTGGGTCGGCCTGCGCAGCAAGGCCGGCGGCGCGCCGGACCTGCCGCCCGATGTGCAGGGCCGCGTGCTGCTGTGGTCGAGTCCGGCGGCGCTGGTCGAGGACCCGCCGCAGTCGCTCAACCCGGTCGGCTTCGGCGACGGCCAGCAGCGTCTCGACGCCTACCAGAAGTTCCGCAGCAAGCTGCGCGAACGCCTCGCTGCCGAGCCGCGCCAGCAGGCGCCGCTGATGGCCGAGGTCCGGGGTCGCTTCGCGTCGTTCTTCGCCGGCCAGGAGCGCCCCAAGCGCGCCAGCGAGAGCAAGGAGGAGGAGGCCAGGAAGGCCGGCGAGGCCGCCAAGGAGGGCGAACAGAAGCCAGAGGATCCGGCGAAGGTCGACCCCAACGGCCCACCGAAGCCCGATGCCGCAGCGCCGGAGCCGACCGTCGTCGCCGAGGTGGCGATGGTGGAGCGCGGCGACAAGCCGGGCCGCATCGTGCTGATCGGCGACGCGGACTTCCTGCGCGATGACATCGTGCGCGGTGACTACGCGCAGGCCGGCGGCCCGGTCTCCGGCCGTTCGGCGGCGCCGTTCTTCGCGCAGATGCTCGACTGGCTCGCCGAGGACAAGGACCTCGTCGCCCTGCAGTCGAAGGTCGCCACCGACCGCTCGCTGAAGTTCGTCAGCGACACGCTCGACCCCAACGCCGACCCGCGCCTGCAGGAGCAGGCGCTGCGGCGCAAGACGACGTGGCTGCGCACGCTCAACGTCGCGCTGCCCGGCGCGCTGCTCGCGGCGCTGGGCCTGTTCGTCTACTTCGTCCGCCGCGCGCAGAAGCGGACCTTCCTGACGTCGATCGGCTGAGGAGTCGTCCACCCATGAACCTTGCCCAACGCAACGTGCTCCTGGCGGCGCTCGCGGCCGCGCTGGCGATCCCGACCGCTTTGCAACTGCGGCAGGACGCCGAGACCTTCGTCGACCTCGCCAGCGTGCCGCTGCTGTTCGACGGCTTCACCGCCGACAACGTCATGTTCGTGACGCTGGCGCAGCCGAAGAAGGAGCAGCCGCAACCCGACTCGACCAACCCGCAGGCGCCCAAGGTTGCCTACGACCAGCTGACCCTCCAGCGCACCGACAAGGGCTTCGCGCTTGCGGCGGGCGAATTGCTCGGCGCGGCGGTCAGCAAGGACCAGGTCGAGAACCAGGTGTTCGCGCACCTGCGCGCCATCCGTGCCGATCGCGAGTCGCTGGTGCAGCCCGACGCGACGTCCGAGCAGTTGGCGCAGTTCGGCCTCGACGAGCAGCAGGCGTTCGTCGTTCGCGCCACCGACGCGACGCAGCGCAACGTGCTCGCCGAGGTCTTCGTCGGCCGCGACGCCGGCCAGGGCCAGACCGGCACCGAGGCGGTGCGCGGCGTGTTCGTCCGCCGCAGCGACAGCAACGACGTCATCCTCTACGAGTACGACAAGGGCTGGGTGCGCTCGGTCCAGCAGGACGTCTGGCTCGACAAGGTGATCGCGCGCATCGAGCCCGACAAGGTCCGCAAGCTCGCGATCAAGAACCCGGGCACGCTCGGCGTGCCGTTCGTGTTCGAGCGCCCGGAGGGCAAGTCGCAGTGGGCGGCGGTGAACCCGCCTGCCGGCCTCGGCGCGGTGCGGCAGACCGAGGTCGAGAACCTCGTGCAGCGGCTGCGCTACGTCGCCGCGCAGGATGTCCGCATGCCGACGGCCCGCGCCGGCAACCTCGCCGCGCTCGGCCTCGCGCCGGCGCGCATCGACGTCGACATCACGTGGAAGGACGGCGACCGCGAGCGCACGCTCAAGCTCGCCATCGGCAACCAACTCGACGGCAAGAACGAACACTACCTGCTGACCAACGAGTCGGCGTTCGTCATGACGCTGCCACAAGGCGTGGTCGCGCAGTTCGAACTCGATGTGCCGGCACAGCTGTTCGATCCCGCTGCGCCCGAGGCGCCGAAGGATGCGGGGGCGCCGACCGAGCCGCCGAAGGAAGCGAAGAAGGACGACGAGAAGAAGGGCGGCTGAGCGACCGCGCTTGGCAGCCCGCGGCCAGCGGCGCATGATTCCGGCGTGGGCGCGGTGACCGCAGTCGATCCGGGCGCAGGCGAGGACCTGGCGGCATTCGCCGCTGGCCTGCGCCGCCGTCGCGTCCGCATCGCGGCGCGCGACGGCGCGCTGCGCGCCGTGCTGGCGCTGGCCGTGCCCGGCGTCGCTTTGGCGTGGGCCGTGCCGCCCGTCCGCCTGCCGCTCGCGCTGGGCGTCGTCGCCATCGCCGGCGCGGCTGCCGGCGCTGCGGCGTGGCGGGCCGGTCGCGTCGGTGTCGCCGGCCTGCTCGCTGCCGATGCTGGCGACGACGACGCGTTGGTCGGGCTGAGCCCGCGCCTGCTCGCCGAGGTCGGCGATGAACTGGCGACGTGGCTCGAACGCCGCGACCAGGCAGCCCGCGGCATGACGGCGTGGCTCGCGGCCGACGTGCGCGCCAAGCTGCCGCGCCTGCCGGCGCGCGCTGTCGCGGCCGTCGGTCGTCGGCGGCTTGGCGGCTTGCTGTGGGCCGTGCCGTTGGCGCTGTTGCTGCTGCTCGCATGGTTCGTCGCCGACTTGCTGGCGCCGCCGTGGCAAGGCGTGCTCGGCGGCAACGGCGCCGGCGCATCGTCGGGCGCGGACGGCGCTGGCGGCGCGGGCGGCGCGGGCCCCGGCGGCGAGAGCGCGGCAGACGGCGTTGCCCAACCGCAGCCACGCGACACCGCGCCGACGCCGCGCGCAGGCAGCGACGCGCCGCCGCCGCT
>VGZG01000114.1 GCA_016872675.1 Planctomycetota bacterium | reverse complement strand
CCGGCCGCCGCGCGTCGGCTGGCCCGGCCGGCCGCTCCCGCCCCGGCCGTCGCGTCCAGCCTCCAGGGCTTCGGCGTCGGCGTGATCCTCGGCCTGTCGGTCGCCCTGGTGATTGCCGCTGCCGGCGTCGCCTACGTCGTCCTCGGCCAGCAGTGAGCGGAGGCGACGCCATGGCCGACAACAAACGCATCTCGCGGAACGAACGGCTCCGCCAGGACCGGTTGACCTTCTACAAGGAGGACATCGACCGCATCGACAAGCTGCTGGCCGAGTTCCTCCGCCTGTCGGGCGCCAAGTGCGCGCTGCTGATCGACAAGGAGGGGCACCTCGTCACCAAGCGCGGCGAACTGCGCACGATCGACATCGACACCATCTCGGCGCTGGTCGCGGGTTCGTTCGCGGCGACCAAGGAGATGGCCCGCATGCTCGGCGAGGACGAGTTCACGGCGATGTTCCACCAAGGCGAGCGCGACAACATCCAGCTGTCGCTCGTCGGGGACCGCACGCTGTTGACGATCCTCTTCGACGACCGCACCACGGTCGGCATGGTGCGCCTGTATGCCGGCGAGACCGCCAAGAAGCTCGCCGACGCCTACCGCGACGTGGTCGAGCGTCCCCAGCAGGACTGCCTCCTCGGTGACGAGTACGGATCCGAGGCGTCGAAGACGCTCGACAAGCTGTTCGACTGACGCGCGATCGGCGCGCGCCGCGCGCTGCAGGCCGTCAGTGCAGCCGCTGGCCGGGCTTGGCGCCGCTGTCAGGCGACAGCAGGAAAACCTCGCCGTCGGTGCCGGCGGCGATCACCATGCCCTCGCTCACGCCGAACTTCATCTTGCGCGGCGCGAGGTTGGCGACCATCACGACGAGCCGGCCGACGAGCTTCTCCGGCTCGTAGGCGCCCTTGATGCCGGCAAAGACGTTGCGCGTCACGCCGCCGCCGAGCGACAGCGTCAGGCGCAGCAGTTTCTTCGCCTCGGGCACCGACTCCGCCGCGACCACCTCGGCGACGCGCAGGTCGACCTTCTGGAAGTCGTCGATGGTGATCTCCGCGGCAAGCGGTTCCTTGGCCAGCGTCGTGTCGCCGCCGGCAGCAGGGGTGGCCGCCGGAGCGGGGGCAGGCGCGGCCGACGGCGTTGGCGCGGGGGTGGGAGCGGACGGTTCGGGCGTGAACATGGCTTGTGCCTTCTCGGCCTCGACGCGGGCCATCATGTGTTCGAACTTCGCGATGCGCGCGCCGACCAGCGGCTGCGCGGCCAGGCGCCAGGCGTCCAACTCGCCGCCGAGCAGCGCGCCCGCCTTGCGGGCGAGCCCCGGCAGCACCGGCTGCAGGTAGACGGCGATCTGGCGGAACAGGTTGAGCACGACCGTGCAGACGTCCTGCAGTTCGGCGGCGCGCGCCGGGTCCTTCTTGATCGTCCACGGCGCCTTGCGCTCGACGTACTCGTTGGCGGCGTCGGCCAGCGTCATCACGAGGCGCATCGCCTCGCGGTAGTCGCACGCCTCGTAGGCCGCGGCGATCGCGTCGGCCGCGGCGGCGGCGCGCGCGAACAGGCCGCCGTCGTTGGGGTAGGCAGCCGACAGCCCCGTCGCCTCGACGAAGCGCGCCGAGCGGCTGGCGAGGTTGACGACGCGGCCGACGAGGTCGCTGTTGACCTTGCCGACGAACTCGTCGACCTGGAAGTCGAGGTCGTCGATCTTGCTGCTGAGCTTGCTGGCGTAGTAGTAGCGCAGCCACTCGGGGTCGAGGAACTCGAGGTAGCGCGCGGCGGTGACGAAGGTGCCCTTCGACTTGGACATCTTCTCGCCGTTGACGCGCAGGAAGCCGTGAATCTGCACGCGCCTGGGCAGCTGGTAGCCGCCGACGCGCAGCAGCGCTGGCCAGAACAGCGTGTGGAAGTACGTGATGTCCTTGCCGAGGAAGTGGACGATCTCGCACTGCGGATTGCGCCACCACGCGTCGAGCGAGCTGCCGGTGCGTTTGCACCACTCCATCGTCGCGGCGACGTAGCCGACCGGCGCGTCGAACCAGACGTACCAGTACTGGCCCTTGGCGTCGGGGATCTCGAAGCCGAAGTACGGCGCCGGGCGCGAGACGTCCCAGTCCTGCAGCGGCTTGTCGAGGAAGTGGCCGGCGAGGTAGTTGGCGACCTCGGTCTGCAGCGCGCCGGACTTCTGCGTCCACTCGGTGAGGAAGCCCTGCAGCGGTTCGAGCCGCACGAACAGCTGCGCGCTCGGACGCAGCTCCGGCGTGGCGCCGGAGTGCGTGCTGCGCGGGTTCTTCAGCTCGGTCGCCGGGTAGGTGGCGCCGCAGGCCTCGCAGCTGTCGCCGTACTGGTCCGCGGCGCCACAGCGGGGGCACTCGCCGACGACGAAGCGGTCGGCGAGGAAGGTCTTCTGCACCGGGTCGTAGAGACGCTCGACCGAGCGCTCGACGACCAGGCCTTGGGCGCGCAGCTGCTGCCAGATGCCTGTGCACGCGGCGAGGTTGGCGGCGCTGTTGGTCGAGCCGTAGTGGTCGAACGACACGCCGAAGGCGGCGAAGTCGCGCTGGTGCTGGACCGCCATGTCCTTGATCAGCGCCTCGGGCGCGCGGCCTTCCTTCTGCGCGCGGATCATGATCGCCGCGCCGTGCGTGTCGTCGGCGCACATATAGGCGACGTCGTGGCCGCGCAGCCGCTGGAAGCGCGCGAAGACGTCGGTCTGGATGTACTCGACGAGGTGGCCGAGGTGGATCGGGCCGTTGGCGTACGGCAGCGCGCTGGTGACCAGGATCTGGCGCTTCATGTCGGCCGGAGACCGTACCGGCGCGCGCAGCGCGATCCCACGACCGCCTGCCGGCGGCGCGGCGGCGGCGCTGCCGCCTGCTATGCTGCTGCCGCCCCGAGCAGCACCATGACCGGCCGCATCCTCGCAGCCATCGCCCGCGGCGCCCTCGCCGCCCTGGCGCTCGCCGTCGCTTCCGCCGCCCAGACGCCGCTCAAGCTGCAGACGGTGGCGAGCGGACTCGTGCGCCCGACGTTCATGGCTTCGCCGCCCGGCGATGCCCAGCGGCTCTTCGTCGCGGAGCAGCCCGGCCGCATCCGCATCGTCAAGAACGGGGCGCTGCTGCCGACGCCGTTCCTCGACCTCGCGGCGATGGGCGTCGTCAGCTTCGGCGGCGAACTGGGCCTGCTCGGCTTCGCGTTCCATCCGTCGTTCGCGAGCAACGGGCAGGTCTTCGTCTCGTACTCGGGCTTCCCGTTCCCGACGGCGATCGTGCGCCGCTTCACCGTTTCGGCGACCAACCCCGACGTGGCCGATCCGGCCAGCGGCTTCGTGGTGCTCAGCCAGCCGATGCTCTACGGCAACCACAACGGCGGCATGGTCGCCTTCGGCCCCGATGGCTACCTGTACGTCGGCCTTGGCGACGGCGGCAGCACGGCGCCGAACTGGCCTGACGATCCGTTCAACCACGCGCAGCGCGGCGACAGCCTGCTCGGCAAGCTGCTGCGACTCGACGTCGACAACCCGCAGCCGCCGTTGCCGTACGGCATCCCGGCGAGTAACCCGTTCGCCGGCCCAGGCGACCCGCGCGACGAGATCTGGGCGCTTGGCCTGCGCAATCCGTGGCGCTTCTCGTTCGATCGCGCCACCGGCGACCTGTGGCTCGCCGACGTCGGCGGCATGCGCGAAGAAGTCGACTTCGTCGCCGCGGGCGATGCCGGCGGCCGCAACTTCGGCTGGTCGTGCATGGCCGGCACGTACTGCAATGCGACGTCGGTGTGCGCGTGCTACGCGCCCTCGCTGACGCCGCCGTTCCACGAGTACACGATCGTGAACTCCTCGCGCGCGATCATCGGCGGCTACGTCTACCGCGGCGCGGCGATCCCCGACCTCGTCGGCAGCTACTTCTTCGCCGACTTCAACTCCCGCCAACTGTGGTCGCTGCGGCGCGTGCAGGGGGCCGTCGCGCAACTGCAGTCGCGCACCGCCGAACTGGTCGCGCCGGCGCCCGCGACGCTCGCGGGCGTGCTGTCGTTCGGCGAGGACGCGGCCGGCGAACTGCACCTCGGCGACATGGCGGGCAACGTCTATCGGATCGTGCCCGATGGTCCGCTCGTCGCTGGTGTGTCGCCGTTCGGCCTCGGCACACCGGGCTGCGGCGGCGTGCACGCGCTGGTCGCGCCGACGACACCGCGCCTGGGCACGGCGGCGTTCGGCCTGCGGGCCACCGCCGGGGCGCCCGGAGGCCTGGGCGCCATGGCGTTCGCCGACATCGCCGACGTGGTTGGCACGGACGTCGGCCTCGGCTGCCGCGTGCATCTGTCCCTGCTGTCGCCGCTGCTGCTGCTGCAGTCGATGGCCGCCGATGCCCAGGGCGTCGGCGGCGTTGCGTTCGCGATCCCCGCAGCCCCGGCGCTGGTCGGCTACACGCTGCACGCGCAGGCGCTGTGGCTGTGGAGCCCGGCGGCCTGCGCGGCGACGCCCGGCGGCTTTTCGTCATCGAACGGCGTGACGATCACCTTGCAGCCGTGAGCGCCGGCGGCGCCGTCAGGGCGTCGTCACGGATTGCGCAGCGGACAACTGCCGGCGTCAGCGGTCGCCGCACGGTCGCGGCGCCGCGGGAGCAGCCGTCGACCGGCGCCTGCAGCAGTTCGGTCGGTTCGCCGCACGCCTCGGCAGCCACGCCGCTGCTGGTCGGCGATCATCGGTGCGGTGGGGGCGGGGACGCGCAGCGGCACGACGCCTTTTCCTGGCGGCAAGGCGCGTCTATCCTCCTTCGCCCCCCGAACCCTCTGCCATGAGCGATCTCTACAAGGCTCTCGATTTCCTGAACGTCGACGAACTCTACACGGACGAGGAGCGGATGATCCGCGACACCGTCCGCGGGTGGGTCTCCGACAAGTTCTTGCCGGTCATCGAGGAGCACAACCGCGCCGGCACGTTCCCGATGCACCTCGTGCCGGAGCTCGGCGAACTCGGCGTCTACGGCGCCAGCCTGACCGGCTACGGCTGTGCCGGCCTGTCGCCGATCGCCAGCGGCCTGATCTGCCAGGAACTCGAGCGCGGCGACTCCGGCCTGCGGTCGTTCGTGTCGGTGCAGGGCTCGCTGTGCATGTATCCGATCTGGGCCTACGGCACCGAGGAGCAGAAGCAGCGCTACCTGCCGAAGATGGCCGCCGGCCAGCTGATCGGGTGTTTTGGCCTGACCGAGGCGGACTTCGGCAGCAATCCGGGCGGCATGCTGACCAAGGCCGTGCGCGACGGCGACCACTTCGTGCTCAACGGCAGCAAGTACTGGATCACCAACGGCAGCTGCGCCGACGTGGCGATCGTCTGGGGGAAGCTCGACGGCGTCGTGCGCGGCTTCCTGGTCGACAAGGGCACCAAGGGCTTCCAGGGCAAGGGCATCAAGAACAAGTTCTCGCTGCGCGCCTCGGACACCAGCGAGCTCGTGCTCGAGGACGTGCGCATCCACAAGTCGCAGATGCTGCCGGGCGTCGAGGGCCTCAAGGGGCCGCTCAGCTGCCTGACGCAGGCCCGCTACGGCATCGCCTTCGGCGCGGTCGGCGCCGCCCAGGCGGCCTTCGACGAGGCCTGCCGCTACAGCCAGATGCGCATCATGTTCGACAAGCCGATCGCGCGCTTCCAGCTGGTGCAGAACAAGCTCGTCTGGATGGCCAACGAGATCACCAAGGCGCAGCTGATGTGCTGGAAGCTCGGCAAGATGAAGGAAGCCGGCGCGATGCAGCACTTCCACGTCTCGCTGGCCAAGCGCAACAGCTGCTGGATGGCGCTGGAGTGCTGCCGCCTCGGCCGCGACATCCTCGGCGCCAACGGCATCACCGACGAGTACCAGATGATGCGCCACATGTGCAACCTCGAGTCGGTCATCACCTACGAGGGCACGCACGACATCCACACGCTGATCATCGGCCGGCAGCTGACCGGCTGCGACGCGATCATGTGATCGCGTCGGCGGCGCCCGCGCGCGCCGC
The DNA here is from genome assembly GCA_016872675.1 of Planctomycetota bacterium. Lineage (GTDB taxonomy): Bacteria > Planctomycetota > UBA1135 > UBA1135 > UBA2386 > UBA2386. Next base: position 2,085 of record VGZG01000114.1, on the reverse strand, counting down.
CGACGTCGCTCGCTGCGCGTGGGCCCCGCTCACGCCGTGGGCCACAGCCACGCGAACGCCGCGCCGGTGACGACGGCGCACACGAAGCCATCGAAGACGAACTTCGCCGTCGTCGTCCACGACACGCCCTTCCAGATCGAGTCGCTGACCGACGCGAAGACGTAGGCCGGCGTCGCGGCCGCGGCGGCGACGCGGAACACGTCGGCCGAACCCGGCGCGCGCGCGCGTCCCGTCAGGTAGGCGGCGCACGCGCTGGCGACGAGGCAGAACGTGAACCACTGCGCCTGCGCCGGGCCCATGCGCATCGGTCCCGTCGGTCCGACGATCAGCGTGCCGACCGGGCCGCGGGCGTACTTCGCCGCCATCGCCGGCGTCGCCATGTCCGCCATCGAGGTCGGACAGGGGAACATGTACTGGCCCGGGCCGACGCCGAGGCGGCGCAGCGCGTCGAGCGTGCCGTCTTCGTCCGGCAGCTCGCGGTAGTCGCCTTTGTGGATCGGCAGGACCATGTGGATCACGGCGGTCGCGACGAAGACGAGGACGGCGGCGACGAGGATCGGTAGCCATAGTTGGGGCAGGCTGGTCATCGCGGCAGTGGAGCCTGCGCGGCCGTCGGTCGTCAGCTGCGGTTCGCCTGTGTCCGGTTCGACCGGATTGCCGCGCCCCTCGGTGGCGATGGCCGCGTGAATCCCATGCGGCGGGGTCGCGCGTCCTGCCGATACTCCCGACCGTGACCGACTTCGACCTGAAGGCCGACTGCCGCCATGTGCGCTGGGACCGGCCGTGCGCGCCGCACAAGCAGCGCGGCAAGGTATGCGCGACGTGCGACGAGTACGCGCCGGTGCGCCATCGCGTGTTGGTCGTCAAGCTCGCCGCGACCGGCGACGTGCTGCGCACGACGGCGTTCCTGCCGGCGATCCACGCGCAGTGGCCGCAGGCGAAGGTCACGTGGCTGACGCGCCGGTCGGCCGCAGGCTTGTTCGACGGCAATCCGCTGGTCGACGAGGTGTTGACGACGGACGACGCGGTGACCGCCGCGCGGCTCGCGACGGAGAATTTCGACGTCGTGCTCTGCCCCGACGCCGATCCGGAAGCCGCCGTGCTCGCGACGATGGCCAAGGGCCGCGAACGCCGCGGCTACGTGCGCGACGCGCAGGGCGTGATCGTGCCGCTTGGCCCGGGCGCGCAGCGGTGGCTCGCGATGGGCCTGTCCGACGCGCAGAAGAAGGCCAACACCGAGACCTACCAGGCGCTCGTCGCCGACGTGCTCGGCCTGCCGCGCGACGGCGTCCGCGAACCGATCCTCGTGCCGTCGCGCTGCGACGCCGACGACGTGCGCGCGTTCGCCGCGGCGCTGCCCGGCACCGGCCCGCTGATCGGGCTCAACACCGGCGCCGGCGGCCGCTGGGCCTACAAGGTCTGGACGCGCGCGCACCAGCGTACCTTCCTTCAGCTCGCCACCGACGCCGGCCTGCGCGTGCTCTTGCTCGGCGGGCCGGAGGAAGCCGAGACGCATCAGGATCTGCTCGCGAGCAGCCGCGGCCGGCCGGTGTTCGACGCCGGCAACTGCAACAGCTACGGCCGCTTCGCGGCGTGGGTCGACCAGTGTGCCGCCGTCGTCACCAGCGATTCGCTCGCCGTGCACGTCGCCGCCGCCCGCAAGAAGCCGGCGATCGTGCTGTTCGGCCCGACGTCGGCAGCCGAGATCGAGCTTTATGGCCGCGGCGAGAAGCTCGTGCCCGAGGGGCTCGATTGCCTCTGCTGCTACCTGCCGCGCTGCGATCGCGCGCCGCACTGCCAGGCGTTGATCCAGCCGACCGACGTGCTCGCCGCCGTGCAACGCCAGCTCGCCCGCGCCTGACGCCGGGAACCCGCCGCCGCTCGCGCGCGCCCGCACCGGGCACTAGCCTGCGCGCCGTGGCGTTCCTCGGAATCGATGCCGGCGGCAGCAAGTGCCGCTACGAATGGTGGCCCCGCGGCGGGCGCGCCGGCGGCGACGGCCGCAGCGTGCAACCGGCGGTGCACGGCGTCGATGCCGCCGCCGACGGCCTCGCCGCCGTGCTGCGCGACGCCGCGCGCGACGGC
>VGZG01000113.1 GCA_016872675.1 Planctomycetota bacterium | reverse complement strand
GGCGGCCGTGCCGGCGGCGGGCGGCGCGCCGCCGCCTTGGGCGGCGAGCGCGGCCGCGCCGAGCAGCGCGGCGACGAGCAGGCGGGGGAGGCTCACGGGGCGGGCCGCTCAGGGCCGTGCAGGTCGATCGGCATGCCGGCCTTGCGCAGCTTGAGGTTGAGCAGCTCGACGAAGATCGAGAAGCCCATAGCGAAGTAGACGTAGCCCTTGGGCACGTGCAGGCCCGAGCCTTCGCCGACGAGCGTGAAGCCGATCAGCAGCAGGAAACTCAGCGCCAGCATCTTGATCGTCGGATGGCGCTCGACGTACGCGCAGATCGGGTTGACGAACGCGACCATCACGGCGACCGAGGCGAGCACGGCGATCACCATGATCGACACTTGCTCGACCATACCGACCGCGGTGATCACCGAGTCGAGCGAGAAGACGAGGTCGAGCAGGGCGATCTGGACCAGCGCGCTGCCGAAGCCCGCGGTCGCGCTGCCGCCCGCCTCGACGTGGCCGTCGTCCGGCCCTTCCAGCTTGTGGTGGATCTCGGTGACGCTCTTCCACATCAGGAAGACGCCGCCGCCGAGCAGGATCAGGTCGCGGCCGCTGACGTCCCGTCCGAACGCGTGCAGGCACGGCGCCGTCAGCGCCAACAGCGCGCTGAGCGTGAACAGCAGGCCGATGCGCATGCCCATCGCCAGCAGTAGCCCGACGCGCCGGGCCTTGCTGCGCTGCGCCTGCGGCAGGCGCCCGGTCAGGATCGACACGAAGACGAGGTTGTCGATGCCCAGCACGATCTCAAGGAACGTCAGGGTCGCGAGCGCGACCCAGGCTTCCGGCGAGGCGAGCCAATCCATGGCCGGCGACGGTAGCCGGCCGGCCGGGCGGGCGCGAGGTTGGCCCCCGCGGCGCCCGCGCGGCTCACGGGCAGCCGGGGATCGCGTTGCCGACGCGGATGCGCAGGCCGTTGCTGGCGTTGAATGCGCCGAACAGCACGCCGCCCGGAGCGACGTTGAGCATCTGGAAGTCGAACGTCTGGCCCTCCATCGCCGGCAGGGCCGGGACCGCCAGCGGCATGATCGCGGCGCCGACGCCATCGGCGAGCACGACCAGCGGGCCGAGCAGCGAGCCGACGTCGCCGGACCAGGCGGTGCAACCCGGCACGACCGGCGTGCTGCCGGGGACCGTGCTGAGCAGGAACGCGCACGCCGACTGCGGCACGTTGCCGGCGCTGCGCAGGGCGAACGTGCTGTTGCCGAGCAGCGCGCGGTCGGGCGCGCCGGTGGCGTACAGCGACGGCGCCGGCATGCCGCAGCCCGCGCCGAGGAACTGGTTGTACACGCCGCTCGGCGTCGTCGACGGCACGCTGACGGCCAGCGCGCCCGGGCCGACGAGGTACTGGTCGAGCTGCAGCGCGCCCGACTGCGGGGCCGCGTCGGTGTCGAACCAGAAGTTGTAGACGCTGTTCCACTTCAGCGGGTTCGGGCTCAGCGTGTTCGTCTGGAAGACGATCTCGGCGCCGACCTTCGCCGCGGTCCAGTCGGTCGCCGCGTTGCGGTCGACGTCGCGGAAGCCGAAGTTCATCACCTGCGCGTCCATGCAGACCGGCACGCGGAACGCGCCCATGCCGCGCGCGTTGTCGCGGTTGTGCACGGCGTACTCGTAGTGGTAGAGACCGTTGACCGGGCCTGTCACCTTGACGGCGACGTAGTAACGGCCGTCGTCGGCGCCGTTGCTGGCGCTGGTGACGGTGGCGCCGTTCCAGCGCTGCAGGATCGTGCCCGGCAGGAACGACGTGCCGTCGGTCAGCGTCCATTGCGCCGCCGTGGGCGACCACGTCGGCGTGAACTGGCGCGAGCCGATGTTGTTGTCGCGCAGCGCGTCGGCTTCGCCGGGCACGATGTAGCCGCCCTGGTACCAGAAGCTCGCGCCAAGCACGGCAAGGTCGTCGTCGTGGACGCGCATCGCGAGGCCGATCTGCGCGTTGAGCGCCGTCGCCTGCGTCGAGGTCAGGCTGCGGATGCCGTCGCACTGCAGGCCGACCGCGACCTCGGGGTTGCCGCGGTCGAAGTAGGAGCAGATCGGGTTCCACGCGCCGGTCCACGGGTCGACCTCCTCGGGCGGGCCGAGGTTGAAGTGGTCGACGGCTTGCGAGGCGACGTAGGTGTCGCTACAGCCCGGCTCGACGAAGCTCGTCGTCGGGACGTTGCTGCACGTGCCGCACGAGCCGGGGTCGTTGTTCGAGCCGAACGTGTGCTTGACCCACGCGTAGTTGGAAATCTGCACGAAGCGGCCGTCGGACTCGCGCGCGACGATGTAGTGGATGAAGCCGTGGTTCGGGTTCATCGCCGCCTGGAACGGGATCGTCGTCGGCCCGAGGTTGCAGCAGGTGGTGCGGGCGCCGATCGCCTGCGCGCCGGTCGGGTACGCGCCGGTGCGGCGATAGCGCGAGATGGTCGAGACGGTCTCGAGCTTGAGGTCGCGGCCGGGGACGGTGTTTGCCTGGGCGCTGGCTGCTTCCGTGGCGACGGTCAGCAACAGCAGCGCGCTGGCGAAGGAACGTGAGCGCATGGGAGAGCTCTGGCCGCTGCGGGGGTGAGGTGGTGTGAGACGCGGGGACCCCGGCAGCATGAGCGGAGATCGCTGCGGCCGCAATTCCCTGGCGCGCGCGACGCACGTTCTTTCCCCGGACGCGGCGTCGCGCTGGTGGTCCGGAAACGGCCGCAGGCCCGACGGAACAGCGTCCGTCGGGCCCGCGGCGGGCGCCGTCAGGTCAAAGGTCGGCTCAGAAGCCGACGGTGAACTGTAGGCCGTTGCTGCTGTTGAGGCCGAGCGGGGTCAGGATCGACAGCGACACGCCCTGCGCGGCGAGGGCCGAGCCGGCGAGCGCCGTGTTGGCCGGGATCGGCAGCGCGAAGGAGCCGATCTGGTTGACCACGGCGCCGGTCTGGAACAGGCCGATGTCGAAGCTGGTGTAGCTGAAGCAGCCCGGCATGCCGATGACAGTCAGGTCGATGCCCGGGTTGATGGCGAGGCCGCCGAAGGCGATGAAGGCGAGCGGGGCGAACACCGGCACGTTGCTGACGTTGAGGCTGAAGTTGCCGCTGCCGATCGTCGGCAGGTTGGTGTTGGACAGCGCGAGGCCGTCGCAGCCGACGCCGTACGTCGAGACCGCCGCGATGGGGCCGAAGCTGAAGTCGAACGCCTGGATGCCCTGGTTGCTGTTCATCGCGTACAGGCGCGCCGAGGTGCCGGTGATGGCGCCCCAGGCGACCGAGCCGGTGCCGTTGAGGTTGGCGGCTAGCGGGCCGCTCGTCGTCGTGCCCGAGGCCATGATGATCGGGTTGGCCGGGTTGGTGACGTTCATGACGGTGACGATCGACGCGTTGGAGTCGATGACCGCCAGCATCGGGATGCCGCCGATCACGGCGTAGTCCATGGCGCGGCGGGCGATGGTGCCGATCGGGATCGTGCTGTTCAGCGTGGCGATCTGGCTGATAGGGTCGAGGCCGGTGACGCGGGCGTTGGTGCCTTGGCCGCCGATCAGCGTGCTGCCGTCGATCCAGGTCAGCGCCAGGCGGTAGTCGTTGTTGGCCGTCGAGGTGCCGCTGATGTTGCCGTACTGCACGACCGCGTTGCTGAAGTCGAGCGGGCCGACGGCGACGTTGCTGCCGATCGTGACGTTGCCGTTGTTTAGCACCGCCGAACCGGCGGCGGCGAACTGGATCGCCACATTCGGGGCGCCGCCGGTTATGGCGAACGAATCGCCGATGCGCTGCGCGCCCGGCGTGCCGGAGAAGGCGACGAGCGGCGGCGTCACGGCGCCGGTGGTCTCGTCGTTCCAGCGGTAGATCTTGAACAGCGGCGTCGGGTTCGTCGTCGCGTTGAAGATCGCCAGGTTGGCGACGTAGATCGAGCCGTCGTCGGCGACGCCAGCCATGTTGACGGCGAAGGTGCCGCCCGAGATTCCGGTCAAGTCGAGGCCGCCAAGGTCGGCGCCGGTGGCGCCGTTCAGGATGCGGACGTTGTTGCCGCCGGTGCGCGAGACCAGCACGAGGTTGCCGGTGACCGGGTTGTAGGCCATGCCGCGCTCAGTGTTGGTGGTGCTGAGGTTCGGGATCGAACCAGGCGCCATCCAGCCATTGGCGCCGAAGCCGGCGACCGGCGTCAGCATGACCTGGGCACTTGAATTGGATGCGAGCAAGGCCGCCGCCGAGAGCAGGGAGAACGAAATGCGAGTCATGGAAGCGTGGAGGGAACCTGGGAGTTGAGGTGGTTGGAGTGCTGCGCCGCCTGTGCGGAGATGAATGGGCGCACTCTGCGCAGAGGATACCTTCGCCGACAGGGCAGAGAGGTTGCGCGATCGCGGCGGTTACGTCTAGCCCCTTTGGACGCGGCGCGGCCGGCGTCGATACGCACGACCGCAGCGCGGCGTTCAGCTCGGTCCGCCTGAGTCTTCCGCGTCACCGCCGCTCGCCAGCAGCCGACGCAGCCGGGCGTCGTCGTGCAGCACGGTGACCGTCTTCATCTGCGACGGCACCACGGCGCCGGCCGGCAGGCCCTTGGGTTTCCGCACGTGCTTCTTCTGGGTGTAGACGACGTCGATGCGGCGCTCGCCGCGCGCCTTGCTGAAGTGCACGGCCAGCGTCGCGGCGTCGAGCAGAGTCTCGAGGCTCGCCGTCTTGTTCTTGGGCAGGCGCACGACCACGTGCGAACCCGGCCGGCCGCCGCCGACGTGCAGCCACAGGTCGTTGCCGTTGGCCAGTTGCATGGTCATGCGGTCGTTCTGCTCATTGTTGCGCCCGACCCAGATCGGATAGCCCTCGGCAGAGACGTAGCGACGCACGTTCTCGCCGCGCGTCTCGTCGCGGGTGGGCTTCTTGGCGCCGGGCGCGCGCAGCGGCGGGGGCTTGGGCAGCGCGCCGAGGCGCTGCAACTCGGCGCGCAGAGGCGCCAGCGCCGCCGCGAGGTCCGGTGCGCTGGCGGCGAGCGGGGCCAGGGCGTCGGCGACCGCCGCCAGCGCGGCAAGCTCGGCGCGCGCCTGCGCGAGCCGAGCCTCGGCGACCTCGCGGCCGTCGTCCAGCCGACGCGCCTTCTCGTACAGTTGCCGGCTCTGCGCGATGACCGGCTTGCTCGGATCGAGCTCGAGCACGATCTCCTCGCCGTCGCGCGCCGGATCGGGCACGCGCATCGACGCAGCGCCGCGCGCGACGGTGTGCGCGTAGGCGAGCATCAGGTCCGCCTGCTGGCGCAGCGCGGCGGCGCGGCCGACGTCCGCGAGCTGCTGGCCGATGCCTTCGACCTTGGCCTGCGTTTTCTGGCGCGCGCGCGCGGCGGCGCGGCGCAGGCCGTCGAGCAAGGCGGCGGCTTCGGCGGCTTCGTCGAGCGGCCGGAAGTGCGCGTCGATCGCGGCGAGCACCGGCGGCGAAAAGCGCATCGCGGCCGCATCCTTCGCCTCGGCGGCGGCCGGCGGCGGCGCGTAGCGGTCGCCGGGCTGCAGCGTGCGCACGGCGGTCGCGACCGCGCGTGAGAGCGCCACGGCGCGGCTTTCGGCGTCGAGCAGCGCCCACAGCCCGCGCGCGCCAAACAGCTCGACGACGAGGCGCCGGTCGCCGCCCGCCGTGCGGAAGCGCAACTCGCAGCGACGCTCGCCGGGCGCTGCGACGACGTCCCACAGCGTGGCGCCGACGAGGTCCTTCTGTAGCAGGTCGTGCGCCGGGCCGCGCCGCGTCGCCTCGGCGGGAAAGCGTCGGCTGGTCGGGCACAAACGCGCGCGCGGGCCGCCGGGCGCGATGTGCAGCAGCGTCTTGCGCGCCGCTTCGCCTGGCGGCTGCAACACGAGCAGCAGGTCGTCGGCGTCGACCGGGACCTGCAGTGGCGCGGCGTCGATCACCCGGGCGCCGGCGAGCGCCTGCAACTCGTCGCAAGCGGCGGCGAGTTCGGCGGCGCTCAGACCGCGCGTTTGGGGGGCGGGGTTCGCCATGGCGGCGGCGCGGCGCCGCGGGCCGCGGCCCGCGCGCCGCCGGCGGGGACTACTTCTTCAGCTCCTCGACTGGATCGTAGATCCAGTTGACGGCGGCGTAGTCGAACGACACGACGCCCTCGGGGAAGAACAGCCCGATCTCGCGCGTCGCGGCCTCGGGGCCGTCGCTGCCGTGGACCAGGTTGTAGCTGCGGCTCATGCCGAAGTCGCCGCGGATGGTGCCCGGAGCGCTCTCGCGCGCGTTGGTCTTGCCCATCAGGTTGCGGCAGACGGTGATCGCCTCGAGGCCTTCGAGCACGAGCGCGACCACCGGCGAGCTGGTCATGAACTTGACGAGGCCCGGGTAGAACGGGCGCTCCTTGTGCGCCTCGTAGTGCTTGGCGGCCAGTTCGGGCGAGATCTTCATCAGCTTCATCGCCACGATCTTCAGGCCCTTCTGTTCGAAGCGGGCGAGGATCTGGCCGGAGAGGCCGCGCTGGACGGCGTCCGGCTTCAGCAGGATCAGGGTGCGTTCCATGGGGGTCGTTGCGGGAAAAAGGGGCGAGCAGTCTAGCAGCGACGCGGCCGCGACCCGCAGGCCTTTTTCCGCCGGCGACCCGTCGCGGCTGCGCGGGGTTCCGTCACGGCTACCCGATCACGGCCATTCGTGGTGGAACATCGCGCCGGCCGGCTGGTCGGTGCGCTCGAAGGTGTGCGCGCCGAACAGGTCGCGCTGCGCCTGCGTCAGGTTCTGCGGCAGGCGGGCGCGGCGGAACGAGTCGAAGTACGACAGGCTGCTGCCCATCGCCAGCGTCGGCACGCCGCGCTCGGCCGCCAGCGCCACGACCTTGCGCCAGTTGCCCTGATGCTCGACGAGGAAGCTGCCGAGTTCCGGGTCGAGCAGCAGGTTGGGCAGCCGCTTCTGTTTGCCGTACGCCGCCTGGATGCGGCCGAGGAAGCGCGCGCGGATGATGCAGCCGCCCTTCCAGATGCGCGCGATCTCGCCGAGGTCGAGGCGCCATTTCTTGTCGGCGTCGGCGGTGGCGAGCAGGTCGAGGCCCTGCGCGTAGCTGCAGATCTTGCTGCAGTAGAGGGCGTCACGCACCGCGTCGAGCAGGCCGGCGGCGGTCGCGGCGGCGACGGCGGGGCCGCGCAGCTGGCCGCTGGCGGCGACGCGCTGGTCCTTCATCGCCGACAGGTAGCGGGCCTCGACGGCCGCGTGCATCGTCGGCGCCGGCACGCCGTAGCGCAGCGCCATCTCGGTCGTCCACTTGCCAGTGCCCTTCTGGCCGGCGCGGTCGACGATGACGTCGACCATCGGCTGCCTGGTCGCCCGGTCAGTCGCGCGCAGGATGCGGGCGGTGATCTCGATCAGGAACGATTCGAGGAACGTCTTGTTCCACGCGGCGAAGGCGTCGGCCATCTGCTGCGTCGACATGCCGAGCACATGCTGCATCAGGTCGTAGCACTCGGCGATCAGCTGCATATCGCCGTACTCGATGCCGTTGTGGACCATCTTGACGAAGTGGCCCGCGGCGCCGGCGCCGACGTGCGTCACGCACGGTCCGTCGTCGACCTGCGCGGCGATCTTCTTGAGGATCGGCGCCAGCTCGCCGTAGCTGCTCGCCTCGCCGCCCGGCATCAGGCTCGGGCCGTTGAGCGCGCCTTCCTCGCCGCCCGAGACGCCCATGCCGGTGAAGCGGACGCCCTTGGCGGTCAGTTCGCGTTCGCGGCGCTCGGTGTCGTCGGGGTGGCTGTTGCCGGTGTCGATGATCAGGTCGCCCGGCTGCAGGTGCGGCAGGAACGCCGCAATCGTGTCATCGACGGGCTGGCCGGCCTTGACCAGCAGGATCAGCTTGCGCGGGCGCACCAGCGAGGCGCAGACCTCGGCCGGCGTGCGCGCGCCGACCATGCGCTGGCCTTGGCCCAGGCGCGCGAGCGTCGCCTCGGTCTTGTCCCACGAACGGTTGAAGACGGTGACCGGGAAGCCGTTGCGGGCGATGTTGAGGGCCAGGTTCTGGCCCATGACGGCGAGGCCGACGACGGCGATCTGGGAGGTGGCTTGCATGCGGGGGTCGGTGGCCCCGCGACCATAGCCGAACCCGCGCGCCGGCCCGACGGCTTTGTCGCGCCGCCCGGGCGCTCAGCGGTGGCCGGTCGCCGGCGTCGGCGGGCGCGCGGCGTGCGCGGCAACGAACGCGCGCCACGTCGCCGGATCGTCACCCGGATCGCTGCCCGCCAGCTTGCGGATCGCGGCGCGGTAGGCGCGCACGATCGTGCGCACCTCGAACACGCCGTGCACCGCGACGTCGAGCACGACGCCGGACTGCACGATGCCGATCTGCGGGTCGGCGACGGCGGCGGCTTGCGCCACCTCGACGTCGAAGTCGCGCACGTAGGCCTGCTGCTGCACGACCATCATGTGGGCGCGCGGCGAGTCGCTCGCGGCCGGCGCGGCGAGGCCGACGGCCGCGCGCGGGCCGGCCTCGGCCAACAGCGGCAGCGCCGCCGGCGCGCCGACGGCGCCGAGC
>VGZG01000112.1 GCA_016872675.1 Planctomycetota bacterium | reverse complement strand
GTTCGTCCGATCTGCGGCCGCAAGGTCGTGCATCGCCCGGTCGGGGCGTGGCTCAGCTTGGTAGAGCGTTGCGTTCGGGACGCAAAGGTCGGAGGTTCAAATCCTCTCGCCCCGACCAGTTTTTCCTTCTCGCCTGCGGTTGCCCCTGTGGTCGCAGCGTCGCGCTCAGCGCCGCCGTCGGCCGCCCGCAGCGCCTGGCTCCATCGCCTCTGGGAAGTCCGGTCCGAGCAGGACGCGCAGCCCGGGGATGCTGTCGCGCACGCGCACGGCCGCAGCGGCGCTGGCGTTCGTCTGCCACAGGTAGAGTTGCTCGAGATTCTTCAGCGCGCTCAGGGCGGTGACGCCGTAGTCGCCGGTCTTGGTGCCGAACAGGTTGAGCGAGCGCAGCTCCTTGCAGGCGGCCAGCGCCGCCGTGCCGGGGTTGCCGACGAGCGTCTGGCGCAGGTCGAGGTCGTACAGCCGCGACATCGTCGCGATGGTCTTGCAGCCCTCGTCGCCGACGCGCGTGCGCGCCAGGTCGAGCTCGGCGACGTGGCTGGCGATCGGCGCCAGTAGTGTGATCGTCGCGTCGTCGACGGCGTCGGCGTTGCCGCGGCAGCTGACGGCGAGCAGCGGGCTGCCGTCGCCGAGGCTGTGCACTTCGAACGGCCCGTCGGCGAACTTTGCCAGCGTCGCCGCCGGCAGTGGCTTGAGCCCCGCGGCCAGCGCCACGGCGGGGTGGACCTTGGCCTTGTCGGCCGGCTTGCCGGCGGTCGCCGCCGCGCCAGTCGCTGGGTCGGTCTCCTTCTCCTTCTTGCCGGTCCAGCTGCCGAAGGCGGCGCCTTCGTCGAGCCACTGCTTGATCGCGGCCTGCTGCTCGTCGGTCAGCGGCTTGCCTTTGTTGGCTGGCGGCATGCGGTCCTCGTCGTCCGCTGGCAGCGACACCACCGTGTACAGCGCGCTGCGGGCCGCGTCCTTGGCGACGATCAGGCCGTCGCTGCCGAGCATGCCGTTCTTGCTGTCGAGGACGACGCCGCCCTTGGGCTTCTTCAGTTTGCCGTCGGCGCCCATGTGGGCGGCGGCGTGGCACTCGACGCAGCGCGCCTGCAGGACCGGCCAGACCTGCTTCTGGAAGTCGACCTTGCCCTGCGCCGCCAGCGCGGCGGCGAACAGCGGCACGACGGCGACGGCGCGCGTGGTCATAGGCCGGCGCGGCTCAGAGGCCGCCTTGCTCCTTCTTGTCGCCCTTGCCGTCCTTGCCGGCGGGCGTCTCGCCGTCCTTCTTCTCTGCCTTCTTCGCCGTCCACTTGCCGAAGTCGGCGCCCTCGTCGATCCACTGCTTGATCAGGTCCTGCTGCTCCTTGGGCAGCGGCTCGCCCTTCTTCGCCGGCGGCATGCGGTCCTCGTGGTCGGCGGCCAGTGAGATCGACGCGTAGAGCATCGACTCGCCCGACTTCTTGGCGACCACCAGCTTGCCCTTCTTGCCGGCGGTGATGGCGTCCTTGCTGTCGAGCACGACACCGCCCTTGGGCTTCTTCACCTTGCCGTCAGGGCCGGGCGCGGCCTTGCTGTGGCACTCGAGGCAGTTCGTCTCGAGGATTGGCCAGATCTGCTTCTCGAAGTCGAGGGCTTCGGCCTTCTTGGCTTCCTTGCCCTGGGCGGCGATGGCAACGGCGAACGACAGCAGCGATGCAAACGCGAGCAGCGGGCGGTTCATGCGGGGGTGACGTCTACGAAGTGGGTTCGAGAGACAGGAAACTTGGATGCGGCGCCGCAGGCGCGCCGGTCAGGCGAACAACGCGGTGACCGGGATGCCCTTGTCGGCGACCTTGAAGGGCCGGCCGGAAGGCGAGTACAGCACGTGGTCGCACGGGATGCCGCACGCGTACGCGATCGTCGCGTTGAGGTCCTGGATCGACGTTGGCGCGGTGATGACCTGGCGGCCTTCGGGGTCGGTGGCGCCGTAGCGCCAGCCGCCGCGGACGCCGCCGCCGGCCAGCAGCGCGGTGAACGCCTGCGGGTAGTGGTTGCGTCCCTGGTCCTGGTCGATGTCCGGCGTGCGGCCGAACTCGCTGACCAGCACGACCATGGTCTTCTGCAACAAGCCCCGGCCATCGAGGTCGGCGAGCAGCGCCGCCAAGCCCTGGTCGATCGTCGGCGTCAGGTCGCCGAGGCGGTCGAAGTTGTCGGCGTGCGTGTCCCAGCCGTCGCTCATGACTTCGACGTAGCGCACGCCGTGCTCGACGAGGCGGCGAGCCAGCAGGCAGCCGGCGCCAAAGGGCGTCTCGCCGTAGGCCGCCTGCATCGGCTTCGATTCGAGGTCGAGGTCGAACGCGGCGAGGTCGCTGCTGCGCATCAGCGCGACGGCTTCCTGGTAAGCCTTGCTGTAGGCCTGCACGCCGCGCTGCTGGTGGCGTTGCGCGAACGCCGCGTCGAGTTCGCCAAGGCGCTTGAGCCGGCGCTGGAAGCGTTCCTCGCCGACGCCGCCGGGCAGCGAGGCGTTCTGCAGGCCGTCTTCGGCGCTGCCGATCGGCAGCGGCTGGACGTTTGGCGGGAAGAAGCCGGCGCCGACGGCGTCGGCGCCGCCACCGACGACGACGTGGCCGGGCAGCGTCGGGTTGTGGCGGCCGGCGAGGTGGTGGCACCACGCGCCGAGGCTCGGGTGCTGGATGGTGCCGCGCTGCTCATAGCTCGTGCGCATCAGGTACTGCGCCTGGCTGTGCGCGCCCTGCTTGCTCGACATCGAGCTGACGAGGCAGACCTTGTCCATCTGCTCGGCGAGCTTGGGGAAGTACTGTCCGACGACGACGCCGTCGGCGCGCGTCGGGATCGCCGCCGTCGGCCCGCCGGTCTCCTTGCCGGGCTTGGGATCGAAGGTGTCGATGTGGCTCATGCCGCCGCGCATGAACAGGTAGATCACGTGCTTGGCGGTGGCTCGACCGAGGACCAGCGGGCCGGTCTTCGGAGCCTGCGGATCTTGCCACAGCGACTGCGCGATGGCGCGCGGGCCGTAGGCTCCGGCGGCGCCGACGCCGAGCAGCGAGCCGGCCATGCGCGAGAGAAAGTGGCGGCGCGTCGCGAGGTCCGTGCCGCGGATCAGGTCGTGGAGGGTCATCGTCAGGGCTCCCGGATCAGCGGACGAAGCGGAACTCGTTGCTGTTGCACAACACCCACACGAGGTCCTTCACCACGGCGTCGCCGTGGATGGCGATCTGCTTGCGCCAGTCGCGCGCCTCGTCGGCGCTCGGCTCGCGGTTGAGCGTGGTCAGGAAGGCGATGCGCACGCGGCGCTCGCCGTCGCTGGCGGTATCGAGCGCGCTGCGCAGCGCCGAGGCGCCGTCGAGCACGCGCTGGTCGAGGAAGCCGTTGAGCAGCGTCAGCACCTGTGGCACCGTCGCCGCGGCGCTCGACGAGTCGACCGTTTCGCGGTCGGACTGGCCAAACTGCCGCAACAAGTGGTTGGGCGCCGCTGGCTGCGTCAAGTCGGAGGCGCGCAGCAGGTCGCCCTCGCGGCCGCGAGCGGCGCGCTGGCCGAGTGGCAGGCCGATGATCTGCAGCTGCTGCGCGATCTCGGCGACCTTGCGCTGGTCGCCCTCGCGCCGCGCGGCGGCCAGCTGCCGGATCAGCGGCGCGGCGCGCTGCTGCAACTCGCGGTCGGCGGCGAGCTGGCGGCGGGCCTCTTCCTGGCGCTGCTGGTCCATGCGCGCCATCGGGTTGCCGCGGCCGTCCTCGACCATCGCCAGCATCTCCTTGGCGTCGGCCTTGCTGAGCTCGGCGAACTGCTCGTAGACCGTCTTGGCGCGCTCGTCCGGCGCGCGCAGGCGGTCGTCGACGTCGTCGAAGACCAGCGTCAGCAGCGAGTCCCACATCTGCTCGGCGGTCATGCGCCGCAGCACGGGGCCGCGGAAGGTGATCGCCTGGCCCGGCGCCGGGTCGGCGGCTGGGCTTTCGCGCTGGAACAGCTGCGTGTGCGCGAGCACCCGCTCGAACTGCCGCAGGTCGTAGTCGAGGTTCTTCATCAGCTTCTCGAGCTGGGCCATCAGCTCGGGATGCACGCCCTCGGTGTCCTTCTTCCAGTCGTCGAGCGGCTCGACGACGCCGGCGCCGAAGGTGCGCGCCCACATGCGATTGGCGATCACCTTGGCGAATTGCGGGTTCTTCTTGCTGGTCATCCACTCGGCCAGCGCCGTGCGCGAGTCGATCTCCGGCGAGGAGTCGCGCTGGCGGGCGCGCGCTTGCTGCGCGGCGCGCGTCTGCGACTGGCCCTTCTTCTGCTCGGGGTACTTCAGCTTGACCTCGGCCCCGAACAGCGTGCTAGCCATCACCGCCGTGCCAGGCTTTTGGTCCTCGTACTTGTAGTCGGCCGGCAGGCGCTCGACGCCGCTGCCGCTGCCGTCGAGGCCCTGGTTCATGCGGCGCAGCAGGTTCTGCACCTGCTGGCGCTGGCGCTCGGGCGCCTGCGCCAGCTCGGTGCGCAGGCCGACGAGGTTGGGCAGGGCGTTCTCGTCGCGGTAGCGGATGCCGCCGAAGAAGGCGGCCATCTCGAAGAACTCCTTCTGCGTCCAGTGGTCGAACGGGTGGTTGTGGCACTGCGCGCACTCGAGCCGCGTGCCGAGGAACAGCCGCAGCGCATTGGCCATCGCATCGTGCGGCATGTTGGCGTCGCGCATCAGCATGCCGGTGGCGCCGTTGTCCGCCTTGTGGGCGGGGCCCTCGGCCGTCAGCATCTCGCGCACCATCAGGTCGAACGGCATGTCGTTGCGGATCGACTCGCGCAAGAAGTGCGCGAACGGCTCGCCGTTGAGGTTCTGCTGGCGCGACTTCACGCGCAGTTGCTCGAACCAGAAGTTGGCGAAGTGGCTGGTCCGGCCGGCGCCGTCGAGCAGGCGGTCGACGAGCACGTGGCGCTTGTCGGCGGTGGTGTCGGCGAGGAAGGCCTCGGTTTCGGCCAACGTCGCGATGCGGCCCAGGAGGGTCAGGTGGGCACGGCGGACGAACGTCGCGTCGTCGACGACTGGCAGCGCCTCCTCGCTCAGGCGCTGCAGCCCCCGGGCCAGCAGTTCGTCGAGGCGGGCGGCGTCGGCCATCGCCTGCGCCATCGGTCGCACGGCTTCGACGGAGCGCGCCGGCCGCTGCGGGCTCTGCACGCGGGTCTGGGCGACGGCAACGCCGGCGCATGCGAGTGACAACGCCAGGGCGCGGATGAATCTGGTCATAGGTCGTTCGCCGGGCGCATTGGCCCGCCAGGGGGGTATTGAACGGCATCCATCGGCTGCCGACCACTAGCGGACGGCGACAATTTGCCGTCAGCGCGCGGCGCGCCGCCGCACCGTCACGCCGACCACGCCGCCGTCGGTGCTATCGGGGGCTCCAGCGCCGCGCGGCGACCGCACGACGATCCGATCCGGGACCAGCCCGGGCACGGTCCGACGCAAGGTCGCAGCGACGGCGTCGAGGCGCGCTGCCGCCAGCGCCCGGGCAGCCGCGTCGCTGCGGCGGCGGGCCGCCCGCGGCGTGTCGGTGGCCAGCATCGCCAAGGCTTCGTCGAGCGTGCGTTCGAGGGCGCCAAGGCCGTCGTCGTGGGCCAGCAGCGCCTCCTGGCCGCGCCGCGCCTCCTGCATACGGCCGGCGGCGAACAGGGCGTCGAGATCGGCGACCAGCTCGGTGCGGCGGGTGTCGAACCGGTCGCGGAGGCCGCGCAGTTCGGCGACGCGCGCCGCGACGACTGCGGTGGCCGGATTGGCCAGGGCGTGGATGCGCGGCAGGTCGCCGCCACCGGGTTCATGCGTCAGCACTACCTCGAGCTGCGGGTCGTCGGCCAGCGCCGCGGCGATGGCGGCCAGTTCGCCGTCGGCCGGCATCGGGTCGCCGGCGGCGAAGGCGATGCGCGCCGACGGCAGGACCGGCGATGGCCGCAGGAAGTCGAAGAAGCCGGTGACCACGCCAGCGGCGCGCTTCGCCGCGCTGGCCACCGCATCGGCGACGACCTTGGCGAAAGCTTCGGCGACGGCGTCGACGACGTCGCTGGTCCTGACGCCGCGCGCCGGCAGATGGATCGCGATCGGGATGCGTTGCTCTTCGGCATCGTTGCGCAGCAGGAACAGGACGCTCGGCAGCGGCATCGGCAGCCGTAGGTACGTCGCGATCGGTCCGCCCGACGGCTCGGTCAGCGACAGCCAGCGAAAGACCTGCATGCTCCTGACGTCGATGCCGTCCGGGCCGCGCAGGTCGATCTCCGCGAACTGGTCGAGCACGCCGTCGGCGATGTCCACGCCACCGAGTTTGGCCAGCCCGCGCAGGCCCTGCAGTTCGAATGCCGCCACGCTGGCGCGTACGTCGCCGCGCAGGACCGGCGCGAATTCGATCGTGCCCGCGAGCGCGATCTCGTCGAACAGCGGCCGTTGCTCGAGCGTGCGGCGGTCGCCCGGCATGGCGATGGCGCGCGTCGCCGAGCCGACGACGCCGGCGAGCAGGTTGCCAGCGTGCGCGCGGCGCTCCAGTTCGGAGTCGCCGCCGCGCAGCGACACGTCGAAGCGGATCGGACGCGGCTCGGTGAAGCCGCGCGTGGTGAAACCGTGCGCGTCGATCTCGGCGTCGGCGATCGGCAGGATCGTCGGCGGGTCGGTCGTCTCGTCGCGCAGCGTGGCGCGCAGGCCCTGCACGGTCAGGTGTTCGATGGCGAACTCGCGATCGGTCGCCGACGGCGTCAAGACCAGTTCCGGCACGCGCCCGCCGTCGGCGACGGCGGCGATCGGAGCGCCTGCGGCCGACGCGGCGTCGGCAGCGGGCGTCGGGATCGTCACGCCCGGCAGGTGCAGGCCCGCCGGTGTGCGCGTCGCGTCGAAGACCGGGTCGACGGCAGCGAGCGACTTCAGCAGCGCCGTGCCCGAAGCGAAGTCGATCGCGCGCGCGATCGCTTCGATCGCGGTCGCCTGCGCCAGCGTCGCGCCGGTCGCGCCGTCGCGCAGCGCCACGTCCACGAGCGCGAGTTCGCCGCCGAACGGCCGACCAAGGTCGAAGCGCTGCGGGTCGCGGCGGCGGAGGTTGACGCGCGCGTGCACTTCGGTGGCGAACGTCGCATCGGCGACCGTGCCGCCGGACGCTAGCGCGGTCAGGTCGACGCCGGTCGCCGTGACCTTGGCGTCGAGTTGGGGCTGCAGCGAAAACGGCGCGACGGTCGCGGTCACATTGGCCTCGCGCAGCAGCGGCGGCGCTTGCAGCGTGAGCGTCAACTGCGCGGGTGTTGCCAGTAGCTCTGGTGTCGACGCGTCCCACGGCGCCAACGTCGCGGTGGCGTTGAGCACGGTCGGCGCGGCGTCCGGGCGGGCGAACTCGATGCGGGCGACGTCGACGCGCGCAGCGTCGACGCGCAACCGCGGCAGCCGCACGCCGGTCGCGGGTTCGCTCACCTTGGCGGCGGAGCTGCTGTCCGGGCTTGTCGGCGCCGCGAGGCGCAGGCCGAGCGCGCGCATGCCGTCAGCGGCGAGCGCGGCGCGGCCGCGCAGGCCAGCCACCGTGAGTTCGCGCACATGCGCGACGTCGGCGGTGGCGGCGGCAACGTCGAGGCGCGCCGCGTCGAGGCCAAGCCACTCCGTGGCGCCATCGCGCAGTTCGAGCTGCGTGACCGCGGCCTCGAAGCCGGTCGGCGCCGTCACCGCGAAGGTCGCCGCGACGTTCAGTTCGCCATCGGCGAGTTCGCAGTCGACGCCGGCCGGCAGGAACGTCGCCAGGCCGGCGCCGCGCAGGCCGCGGGCGGCGAGCGTCAGTGTCGCGCGCGGTCCGGCGAGCGCCAACTCGCCGGAGGCAGTGACTTCGCCGACGGCGCCGTCGCTGCGCAAGGTCGCCGTGTACAAAGCGCCGCCGTCGTCGCCGGGTGAGCCGAGCGTCGCTGCCCACTGCACCGGGCGCGGCGGCGCGGCGGCGCGGCGCCATCGCACCGTGCCGTCGCGGACCGTGAGCGTCGGCAGCGGCATCGGCGCTGCCGCGGGAGCGGGCGGAGCCGCTGCGGGCGCCACAGCGGCCATTGGCAGGGTGACGCCGGCGACTGTGAATCGGCTGCCGGCCGCGTCGGTGGCGACCAAGACGTCGAGGCCGTCGACGGTCCAGTCGCCGGGCGCGCTGGCGCCGCCGAATGCGAGCCCGCGGGCTTCGGCGCGCGCCAGTCGCACCATCGTCTCGTCACCGTCGTCGAGGCGGAGGTCGATGATCTGCGCGGTCGCGTTGCAGCCGGCGTCGGTGGCGTCGAATCGCGCGTTGGCGGCGGCGCGCAGCGATGCGGCGCGCCACGTCGGCTTGAGTCCCATCGGCTCGAGCCACGGCGCCAGCGCCGCCAGCGTGATGCCGTCGACGGTCAGCATCGTGGCGAGCCCGACGCCGCGCGCATGCGGTTGCACCGTTGCGTCGAACTGCGCGCGCGCGGCGATGCCTGGCAGCGCAGCGGCGAAGCCGAGGCGCCCGGGCGGCGCGTCGACGCCGACGGCGAGGCCGTCACCGCGCAGTTCGACGTCGCGCAGGCGCAAGGTCGCGTCCGCGCCGCGGGCCTCGTCGGTGAACGCGAGGTCGCCGCCCAGC
>VGZG01000111.1 GCA_016872675.1 Planctomycetota bacterium | reverse complement strand
AGCGCGCCGGCGGGCGCGGGTGCCCCGGGCGCGGTAGGCGACGCGCCGGCTGGCGAGGCGGCGACGGCCGCTGACGGTGGCGCGGTTGCGGCCGGCTCGCCGCGGCCACCTCGCCCTGACCGGCCGCAGCATGACCGGCCGCAGCGTGGCGGCAAGGGTCACGGCAAGCACGGTCGCCACGAATGGCACGGCCGCCACGACCTGCGCGGCCACGGCCGCACTCGCGGCGACTCGCAGCACGCGGCGCTGCAGGCCGTGCAGGCGCTCGCCGAGATGGCGCACACGCTGCTGCACATCGAAGGCGTCGACCCGCTGGCAATGCCGCGCTACCTCGAGCTCAACCTGCGCATCCCGCTCGACGGCGGCAACGACGTGCGCCACGCCGCCGGCACGGCGGTCGAACAGATCAGCAAGCGCGTGCGCGAGGTCCGCGAGCACGAGAATGCGCTGCGCCCAGGCGCGGTCTACTGCTACTTCGCCGGCAGCTCGCACGCCGAAGGCTGCCGTCCGACCGAGCCGCGGCACGTGTTCGAGGGCTATTCGTCGACCGGCAAGCCGCAGTTCGCCGACTTCGTGACGATGGCGATCGAGCGCAAGGATCCAAACATCGACCGCCTGATCGCCGGCGAGGACATCGTGCTGACGCGCGTCACGATGGGCCGCGTGTTGCGCACGCAGCAGCTCGCCGAGTTCGGCGGCAACTCACCGGTGTTCAAGATCCTTGGCCAGGTCGACGCCGGTCTGTTCCGCACGCTCGACGCCGCCGGCCGCTGCGCCTTCAGCTTCCAGCTGTTGCGCGGCACGACGTTGGAAGGGCGCCTGCGCCTGCGCCTGCACGCGGTGGGGGCCGTCGATCCGATGGACCTCGCCGACCCGGCCCTGATGCAGATCCTCAGCCGCTGCCAGCGCCAGCTCGACGTCGAGGCCATGCGCCTGCAGGGCCAGCAGCAGGCCGGCGAGGTCGACGAGGAAGCCTTTGTGCAGCCGTTGCTGCAGGACCTCGCGCGCCAGTTGCAGAGCCGTACGCGCAGCGTCGGTCGTCGCACGCAGCACGGGCTCGAGCGCAGCGAGGAAGGCCAGCGTCCGACCTCGCGCGCCTACCCCGACGCCACCGAGGCGAGCGACGGCGCGATTTTTTGGGACCTCGACCAGAGCACCATCGTCGTGCTCGGCGGCAAGGGCCGCGTGCACGTGTTCACGCCGCAGGGCAAGCACGTGACGTCAGTGACCATGCAGGGCCACGCCATCGAGCGCCGTTGCCACACTGGCCGCTGGCGCAGCGCCGAGCCGGAGGAGCGCGGCGAGTTCCGCCTGCAGATCAAGCGCCTCGTCGCGTCGGGCGAGGACAAGCCGACCGAGGCTGGCCCGCTGCCGGCGGGCGGCACGGGCTGAGCCGATGGAGCGACCGCGCATCGGCATCGTCACGATCAGCGACCGCGCCAGCGTCGGCGTGTACGCCGACGAGTCGGGACCGGCGATCGCGGCGGCGCTGCGCGACTACCTCGCGACGCCGTGCGACTTCGAGACACGCGTCGTGCCCGACGAGCCGCCGCGCATCGCCGCCGCGCTGCGCGAACTCGCCAACGCCGGCTGCTGCCTGATCTGCACTACCGGCGGCACCGGCCCAGCGCCGCGCGACGTCACGCCCGAGGTGATCCGCGAGGTTTGCAGCAAGGAACTGCCGGGCTTCGGCGAGCAGATGCGCGCGGCGTCGCTGCGCGCCGGCGTGCCGACGGCGATTCTGTCGCGCCAGACCGCGGCGATCCTCGGCAGCGCACTGGTCGTGACGCTGCCGGGCAAGCCGTCGTCGATCCGCGTCTGCCTCGACGCGGTGTTCCCAGCGATCCCTTACTGCATCGACCTGATCGGCGGCCCGCGCCTCGACGGCAATCCGGCCGTCGTGCAGGTCTTCCGCCCCAAGGGCAAGTGACACGGAGCGAAGCGCCATGACGCAGACGATGACGAAGGAGCAGTTCACGGAGCTGTTGCGGCCGGTCGCCGAAGCCCTGCGTGCGGTCGACGTCGACGCCGCCGACGCGGGCGCGCTGGCCGAGAAGGCCGCGCCATTCGCCAGCGCCACGGTCGTCGCGCTGCGCGTCGCCGCGATCGCCAACATCGGCTCGGAGTGGCTGCTGCCCAAGGCTCAGAACGGCATTCGTTTCGGCCGTGTCGCCAAGGAACTGCTCGGGTTCTCGGTCGACGCGGTGTTGATGGACGTGCCCGGCCCGCGCCATCGCCATCCCAACGGCGAGCTCGACCTGTGCATGGCGACTGGCGGCGATCCGCGCTTTGACGGCAAGCCGGCGGGCTGGGTGGTCTACGGCAAGGGCTCGGTGCACGTGCCGACCGTGCGCGGCGGCCAGATGCTGATCCTGTACTTCCTGCCCGGCGGCGCGATCGAGTTCCTCGCCAACTGATCGGATGGCCGAGTGGTCGACCGGCGCGGAGCGACTGGCCGACGCAATGGACTGGCCGACCAGGCGAACCCGGCTGACACGCCGCGCGCGTGGCCGGCGGCGGGCGCTTACTTGCCAGCGAGCTTGCCGAGCAGCGCCTGGATGCGCTTCTGCACCAGCTCCGAGCTCGCCTTCGGCAGCGCCGCTTCGAGAAACGGTTGCGCATCCTTGCCGCGGATCGCGACGATCGCCTCGAGGCAGTAGTTGAGGAAGATCGGGTCCTCCTGACCGAGCGGTGGCTGGTTGTAGAGCTTCTCGACGGCGGGGCCCGCGGCGGCGTAGCGTCGATCGCCGAGCAGCTTGACGCACTCCTGGATGGTCATGCGGTCGTGCTCGGCGCGGCCGAGCACCATCAGCAGCGTGTCGTCGAGCCGCGGATCCTGGGTGCGGGCGTAGGCGAGCACGTAGTTGTGGAAGCCCGTCGCCGACAGGGCGGCGCGGTCGGGGATGACTGCGCCCGGGAAGGCGGCGGCGTGGTCCGTGTTGAAGCCTCGGCCCGACTCGGTCAGCAGGACGCGCCGCAGCAGGTCCTGCGCCAACGGTCGGTCGATCTCGGTGAGCTCGGCGCCGACGAACCAGCGCAGGCGCGGCGACGGCAGGCGCTGGCCGAGCAGCACGTCGCGGTACAGCGCGATGCCCTTGGTCCGGTCGACGGCCAGCGACGCGCGCAGCAGCTGCTTGATCTCGTCGAAGTCCTTGCTCGGATCGAGGCCGTTCAAGCGGTCCTGGAGCGGCTGCCAGCCGTCGGCGCCGAGCGTGGCGAAGGCGCGTAGGACCGCGTCCATCTCCTTCTGGGCGTTGCGGTAGTCGGGCTCGGTCGTGCGCGCGCTCGTCAGCAGCGGCGCGTAGGTGCGCAGTTTCTCCAGCAGCGCTTGGGGTCCCTTGCTACCGGCGCTCTGCTCGATGCGCAGGCGGGTGACTTCGCCCAGGATCTCCTTCAGGTCCGCGCGGTCGGCCTCGGCGGCGCGCCGCAGATCCTGCACCTCGGCACGCAGCAGGAAGAGTCCGGCGACGACCGCCCCGGCAAGGACGAGGCCCCCGACGAGAGGGGCCAGGAGGGAGCGTGGCGACGAGGCGGGGGTCCCGGGCATGCTGCGAAGGTAGTGGGCTGCCGCGCTGTGGTCACGGTGTGTTCGGAGCCGAACAGCCAGCGTGCCGAAGCGCACGGCGCCGGCGGGCGCCCGCCGGCGCCGTGGCCAGGCAGCCGCGCCGGCTTCTGCCGGGGGGAAGTGGCATGGATGTTGTCCCGTTGCCGCGCCGCACTGTTGTACCGATCGTTCGCCACCGATCCTTGCAGCTTCCAGGCCCTTATGGTTTCCTTGCCGTCCCCCGCATCCGCGTCGGCCGACGCCCGCTTTCCCCTCTGCGTCCGGCCGGTCGCCTTGCCCCCGCCAAGCCGAGTAGAAGCAGATATGTCCGGTCGCAGTTCGCAACACGGCCTCTCCGGCCACTCCGGCGCGCGTTGGCGTGCTCCTCGTCGCGCGCTACTCCTTGGCCTGGGCGCGCTTGCAGGGTGCGCGAGCGGCGACGCGAGCGGTTCCGGTGGCTTCGACTGCGCCACCGCCGATCCGCAGGTGATCTGCCTCGAGTCCTGCAACCTCGGTTGCAGCTCGACCGGTTGCTCGCAGACCGACATCGCGCAGAACCAGCCGATCTACCTGACCTTCAGCGAAGACGTGGATCCGTCGACGGTGTCGTCGTCGTCGATCCGCTTCCGTACCGCCACCGGCGACGAACCGATTGGCGAGTTCTTCGTCGAAGGCCGCCAAGTCCGCTTCGAACCGACGCTGTTGATCTCCAGCGGCCAGACGTTCTACGGCTTCACGACGGGCGAGACGTACACGATGTTGATCCCCGGCGGCAGCACGCAGACATCGGTCGTGCACAGCGCGTCGGGCAAGCCGTTCGCCACGACGTTGACCTGCACGTTGCGCTCGTCGCTCGGCATCATCGACCTCAACGGCGTCGCGCCCAGCGGCATCCTCACGGTGCCGACCGAGGCGCAGAACGGCAGCGCGCCGCGGGACACCGACATCGTCATCGAGTTCAACGAACTGATCGACGCGACGCCGTTCCTGAGCGGCACGCAGAGCCCGGTGACGTTCAGCGTCCGGCGCAACCGCGAGGTGTCGCCCGGCAGCGGCGTCTTCGAGTGCAATCCCAACTCGGCGCCGCAGACGCTCAGCGGCACGCAGAACCTCGACTTCGACGCCGCGCGCGGCGTCTCGATCCTGTCCTTCCGCCCGACGCAGACGCTGCCGGGCAACATCTGCGTCGAGGTCAACGTCACCGACGGCGTCGCCGACCTGTCCGGTCGCCCGGCGCAGCCGCAGACCTTCACCTTCCGCACGGTGGTGGTGCCGCTCGTCGACGCGAACATCACCGAGACCTTCGCCAACGACGACCAGCTCGACGCCGACTCGTCGGCGGCTTCGTGGGGCGGCGGTTCAGCGACGTTCTTCCGCATCGGCGGCGATGGCCGGCACGGACCGTTCAGCGTCGCGCTGTGCACCGACACGCTCACCACGGTCGAGGGCAAGCGCGTCTACACGCTGAACACGGGCAACACCGTGATCCCAGCCAGCAACACGACGACAGGCGCTCCGATCCCGATCACCGACGGCCGCTTCTTCTTCTCGACGATGGTGGTGCCGAGCGATGCACGTATCCAGTTCATCGGCTCGGTCCCGCCGCAGGTCACCGTCGCCGGCCGCCTCGACATCCTCGGCCACATCGACGTTGCCGGCGCGAGCAACACGACCGTGCCGCTGGCGTCGGTTGTTGTCGGTCAGTCCGGCGGCGCGGGCGGCCCGGGCGCGGGTTCCGGCGGCAAGGGCGGCGACAAGATCACTGCCACGCAGGCGGTAACCACCGGCGCTACGGCTCTGAACCAAGGCAGCAACGGCCAGGACGCGCGCGTCATCTTCGGCCAGGCCTACGCGACGACGGTGTTCGGCACCGGTGGCCGCGGCTCGACGGTCTTCCCCGCGTCCGGCCTGAACTCGGCGATCTACTACGGCACCACGGCCGGCGTGCCGTACTCGCCGATGGCGGCTGCGGGCGGCGGCGGCGGCGGCTACCTGCTGCCGGGCGCGGCGGGCGTCGTCGTCAGCAACAACCACCCCGAGCCGGGCCTGTTGAACGTCGCGACGTCGTCATTCGTCGCCCCGTCGGCGACCACGATCACCGCGTTGGCGGCCGGCATCGGCAACCCGGTGTTCCCGTGGTATCCCAACCGCTACGCCGGCCGCACGCTCGACATCCTGACCGGCACCGGCGCTGGCCAGAGTCGCACCATCGCCAGCAACGGCGGCGCGAACAACGCCACGTTCACGGTCACGGTCGCTTGGAGCACGACGCCGGACGCGACGTCGGTGTTCCGCGTCAATGGCGGACCGGCGCCGCTGGCCTTCTGCATGGGGCCGAGCACGGCCGCGAGCGCGGCCCTGACGCTGCTCCCCTTCCCCGTGGTCGGCAACGCTTTGCCGTCCTCGCAGCACTTCCTCGTCGGCGGCTCGGGCGGCGGCGGCGGCGCTAGCCAAACCTGCTTGTCGATCGGCATCGGCGGCACGGACCGCTGGGCGCCGGGCGCGGGCGGCGGCGGTGGCGGTGGCGCCATCGCGCTGCGTGCCGGTCGCTCGCTCAGCATGGCGCCGGCCGCGAAGATACTGGCCAATGGCGGTAGCGCAGCCAACTCGACCGGCACGGCGTCTGGCGCGCAGGTTTGCGTTGCCGGCGGCGGCTCGGGCGGCGCGATCGTGTTGCAGACGGGCAACTCAGTCAGCCTCAGCGGATTGATCGACGTGCGCGGCGGTGCTGGCGGCACCTTCAACCGCTCGGCCGGTGTCGGCGGCACGCCGCCGCAAGGCGCTGTGGTGGTATTGCAGGGCGGCGCTGGCGCCAACGGCTACGTCCGGCTGGAGGCGCCGACGCTGCCGACGTTGGCGCAGTTGCCCGGCATGCAACCGTCGCCCACCGCGGACAACCTCGGCGTGCTCGACGAGCGCGACGCCTTGGTGGTCTGCGGCTCGAAGTTCTACTCCACCGGCCAGGTCTTCGGGCCAGAGTTCGCGCGCTACGAGATCCGCGGCACCGTCGACGGCAACCCGTTCGTCTACAGCGATGACCCGGCGATCTCGCCGACCCCGGCGCTCGCAGGCGCCAACGCGGCGCTGCGCGTGCTGTTCCAGGCCGTGCAGCTCGACCTGTCGACGCTCGACCCGCAGCAGTTCGGGCCGTGGCGTCAGGCAGTGCGCAGCACCGCCGCCGTCACCGGCATCGACGCCGACGCCTTCAATGGTTTCCGCTTCAAGCTCTTCGTCGACTACAGCATCGGCGTGAATGTCGTCGTCGACGAGGTCGTCGTCGTTTATCGCATCTGACCGTCGCTCCGTGACCCTGCCATGCGCATGTCCTCTTCCTCGTTCTTACTGAAGGGCGCGTTCCTCCTCCTCGCGGCGGCCTTCCCAGCCTGTTCAGGCGGTGGCGTCGCCTCGTCCGACGAGTTGCGCATCCGCTGCCTTGACGGCGCGCCATTCTGCATCATCAGCTGCAACCTCAGTTGTTCGCAAACGGGTTGCGCGGTGACCGAGATCGCCGAGAACGAGCGTCTGCGCGTCAGGTTCTCAGAGCGCGTCGACCCGGCGACGGTCAACGGCGCGAGCTTCTCGATCCGAACGGCTACCGGCGTCGCGCCTGACGGCGACTTCCTCGTCGTCGGCAGCGAAGTGGTCTTCGTGCCCAGCGTTAGCACGCTGAACGGCGTGAGTACGTTCGGCTTTCTGCGCAACGAGAGCTACATCATCACGATCGCCGGCGGCGACTCGGCGGCTTTCGGCATCAAGAGCTTCGCAGGCGACGCGCTGCAACAGGAATTCACCTGCACGGTCCGCGCCACGCTCGGCATCGTCGACGAGAACCAAGCGCCGCCGACGGTCGAACTGATCGCGCCGACGACTACGACCGGCGTCAGCCGTCAGCCGACGATCCTGCTTCGCTTCTCCGAACTGATCGACACCGCGGCGTTGCAGGTGCCGCTGTCGAACTCGTCGCCGATCCGCGTCATCCTGCGCGTCACCCTACCGAGCGGCGAGTGCGACCTCGACGCCGAGGGCATCGCGCTGGAGGGCCTGCCGGAGCTGTCGACCGACACCGTCGGCGGCGTCGATGTCACCGTCGTGTCGTTCCGGCCGTCGGTTCTGCTGCCGGGCACGTCCTGCATCAGTGTCAACGTGACGGCGGACATCCGCGACCTCGCTGGCCGCTCGGCGGTGCCGGCGCAGTGGAACCTGATCACCGCGTTCGTGCCGCCGTCGCCGATCGACATCACCGAGTCGTTCGAGACGCCGGATCGCCAGGATCCGTTGGTGTCCGGCGGCGTGTGGGGCGGCACACAAGGCAACACCGGCGCGCGTCCTGGCCCGATCGGCGACGACGGCCGCCACGGCTCGTTCAACCCCGTGTTCGGCACGCCGCTGGGCTCCGGCCAGTTCGAGTGGAACCTCGACCAGGTCGGCGGCATCGTCATCCCCGGCAGCAACACGCAGAGCGGCGCGACATTCAGCGTCACTGACGGTCGCTTCTTCTTCACCGACTTCGTGCTGAACGAAGGCCAGACGCTGCGCTTCCGCGGCTCGGTCCCGCCGCAGATCCGCGTCCGCGGCCGCGTCGAGATCAGAGGCACGCTCGACCTGAGCGGCGTCGACATGCCGGCGACCGTGCCGACGACCGGCGCGCTCGCCGGCCAGCAGGTGACGACCTTCAACGCGCGCGGCCTCAACGCCATCATCCTCGGCCAGGCCGGCGGCCTCGGCGGCTGTGGCGGCGGTGCCGGTGGCAACGGCGCCAACGAGTGCAATGGCCTCGGCCCGCAGATCGTCAACGGCGTCAACCTGACCAACGGCCAACCCGGCCAGACCGTGCGCGTGCTCGGCAACCACGCCTACGCCGGTCTGGCCGGCGGCACCGGCGGCACTGGTTCGCAACTCAATCCGGCGACAGGGCTGGCTACTACCATCGCGGTGCCTCCGTACATCGCCGGCTCGTCGCCGGCGTTGACCTATCATGACGAGTTCTCGCGCGGTGGCGGTGGCGGCGGCTACATGCTGGCGGGCGGTGTTCCGGCTCTGCCCACGATTCCGCCGCCGGCGGTGACGCAGCCTAACAATGGTCCAGTTGCGGCTGGCGGTGTCGCGTTCCCGCTGCTGCCGTTCCCGTCGAGCCCGCCGTCGAGCTACCAGTCGGTCGACCACTACCTGGTCGGCGGCTCGGGTGGGGGCGGCGGCGGTAGCCACTCGTTCGGCATCCTGTCGTTGCTGACCGATGACTTCATGGCCGGCCACGGCGGCACGGGCGGCGGCGGCGCGATCGCGCTGCGCTGCGGCGGCGATCTTCTGATCGCCAGCACTGGCCAGATCCTCGTTCGCGGCGGCCGCGGTGTCGTCATCAACGGCGACAACCCGGCATCCACGACAGCGGACACCGACTTTGGCGTTTCATCGCCGGGCGGCGGCGGCTCCGGCGGCTCGATCCTGCTGCAGTCGGGCCGCAATCTGACCGTGCAGGG